>NZ_JBYSYE010000034.1:0-69851 GCF_058782925.1 Pseudomonas sp. FW305-E2
ACCCAGGCGGCGGGTGATCAGCTCGGACGTGGTGGTCATCACCTTGCGCGAGAACACCTGGCCCGGCTGCACCAGCAGCAACGACTTGACCTGGTCTTCCGGCACCTTGAGGTCACCGGACAGCTTCACGTCGCGAACGGTGTATTTCTCGCCTTCGTTGATGTTGACGGTGATGTAGACGTGCTTCTTGTCCGGCGTGATGGACACCTGGGTGGAGGCGATGTCCATGTTGATGTAGCCGCGGTCCAGGTAGTAGGAACGCAGGCGCTCCAGGTCACCGGAGAGTTTTTCACGGGCGTACTTGTCGTCGTTCTTGAAGAACGACAGCCAGTTGGTGGTCTTCAGCTCGAACAGCTGCCCCAGGGTCTCATCATCGAATACGTTGTTGCCCACGATGTTGATGTGCTGGATGGCGGCGACGGTGCCTTCGTTGATCTTGATCTTCAGTGCCACTCGGTTGCGCGGCTGCGGCACCACCTCGGCGTCGACCTCGGCCGAGTAGCGCCCTTGGGCCACGTACTGGCGCTGCAGCTCATTACGCACACCTTCGAGGGTGGCACGCTGGAAGATCTCGCCTTCGGCCAGGCCCGATTGTTTCAGGCCCTTCATCAGGTCTTCGGTGCTGATCGCCTTGTTGCCTTCAATCTCGATGCTCGACACCGACGGGCGCTCGACCACGTTGATGATCAGCACATTGCCATCGCGGCTCAACTGGATGTCCTGGAAGAACCCGGTCTTGAACAAGGAACGAGTCGAGTCCACCAGGCGGCGGTCGTCGGCCTGGTCGCCAACGTTCAGCGGCAAGGCACCGAACACACTGCCAGCGGAAACCCGCTGCAGGCCGTTGACGCGAATATCGGAGATGGTGAAGGACTCGGCGTGAACTTCAGCGATCATCAGTGCGGACATGACCGCAGTTAGCAGCAGACGTTTCATGAAGTCCTTTTATTCCAACTGGCAATAAACAACCTGCCGTCACAAAACGGCAGGTTCGCAATTGAGCGAAGCTTTATAGTCGACCCAGATCGTTGATCAGGGCGAGCAACATCACCCCTATGACCAAACTGATACCGATCTGAACCCCCCAACCTTGCACCCGATCCGACAGCGGACGACCGCGCGCCCACTCGACCAGGTAAAACAGCAAATGCCCCCCGTCCAGTACTGGAATGGGCAGCAGGTTAAGAACCCCCAGGCTTATGCTCAGGTAGGCCAGGAAATTCAGGAAATCCCCCACGCCGGACTGGGCTGAAGCGCCCGCCACTTTAGCAATGGTTATCGGTCCACTCAAGTTTTTTACCGAGAGCTCCCCGAACAGCATTTTCTTCAGCGACTCAAGGGTCAGGACGCTCATGTTCCAGGTACGCGACAAGCTCTCACCCACCGCATCCAGCGGGCCGTAGCTGATTTCGCGGAGCATGTTGGCAGGCCATTCGCCACCTTTGACGCCAGCGCCAAGATAGCCACCGACGGCCTTGCCCTCCCCCTTGCGGGCCAAGGTCACCGGCAGCTCCAGGGCAGCGCCATCGCGCTCCACTCGCACCACTACCTTGGCATCCGGGCGGGCGCGCACGCGGTCGACAACCTGCTGCCATTCAGTCACTGCCACATCGTCCAGAGCCAGCAGCTTGTCACCGGTTTTCAGGCCCGCAGCGGCAGCCGGCCCCTTCGGATCGATCTCGGCCAGCACAGGTGTGATCGCCGGTCGCCAAGGGCGCAGCCCCAGGGATTGAATTGGGTCCGGCTCGTCGGCGCCCTTGAGCCAATTGTCCAGCTTGACCTGCAGCTGACGCTCGGCGCTGGCGCCCTCATCGCGCACGCCAATCTGCAAGGTACCGCTCTCGCCCAGACGACGAACCAGCTGCAAATTGACCGCCGACCAACCGTTGGTCGGCTTGCCATCTACAGAAACGATTTCCTGACCTGCGGTCAGCCCTGCAGATGCTGCCAGGCTGCCACTGTCGACCGCGCCGATAACCGGGCGGATTTGCTGGGTACCCAGCATCGCCAGCACCCAGAAAAACAGGATAGCCAGCAGAAAATTGGCGATCGGGCCTGCCGCGACAATCGCAATACGCTGGCGCACCGACTTGCGGTTGAACGACTGCCCGGCCAGCGCCGGCGGCACATCGCCTTCGCGCTCGTCGAGCATCTTGACGTAGCCACCCAGAGGAATGGCCGCAACAACGAACTCGGTGCCGTGGCGGTCATGCCACCGCAGCAGCGGCGTGCCGAAACCCACCGAGAAACGCAGCACCTTGACGCCGCAGCGGCGCGCCACCCAGAAGTGACCGAATTCGTGGAAAGTGACCAGCACACCCAACGCCACGAGGGTGCCGATAATCATGTAGAGCGCTGTCATGTCCATCTCCGAATGATGTTCAGCGGGCCGGCATCCTGCCCAGCCCCCTCACGAACCTTGGCGGGCCTGCATCAGCGGCCGTGACGCCTCAGCCACTCACGGGAAAGCTCCCGGGCACGCTGATCGGCGGCAAATACCGCATCCAGCGACGGCAGCGGTACGACGGGTTCCTGGTCGAGTACCTGTTCGATCATACCCGCGATCTCCGGGAAGCGGATGCGCCGTTCAAGAAATGCCTGGACCGCGACTTCGTTGGCCGCATTGAGCACGGCAGGCGCGCTGTTGCCGGCCTCGGCAGCCTGCCGCGCAAGGCGCAGGCAAGGGAAGCGTTGTTCGTCGGGCGCCTGAAAATCCAGACGGGCGATGGCGAACAGGTCCAGAGGGGCTACCCCGGAATCGATCCGTTCCGGCCAGGCCAACGCGTTGGCGATCGGCGTACGCATGTCCGGGTTGCCCAACTGCGCGAGTACCGAACCGTCCACGTAGTCGACCAGCGAGTGGATTACGCTCTGCGGGTGCACCACTACCTCAACCTTGGATGGCACGGCATCGAACAACCAGCAGGCTTCGATCAACTCGAGGCCTTTGTTCATCATGCTGGCCGAATCCACGGAAATCTTGCGCCCCATGGACCAGTTAGGGTGCGCACAGGCTTGCTCCGGGGTCACGTCCAGCAGCGCCTCGACCGGCGTTTCGCGGAACGGCCCGCCGGACGCGGTAAGCAGGATCCGGCGCACACCGACGGCACTCAGACCACGGGCGTAGTCGCCTGGCATGCACTGGAAGATAGCGTTGTGTTCGCTGTCGATCGGCAGCAGCACGGCCCCTTTTTGCCGCACCGCCTCCATGAACAGTGCGCCCGACATCACCAGTGCTTCCTTGTTGGCCAGCAACACCTTCTTGCCGGCCTCGACCGCTGCCAGCGTGGGCCGCAGGCCGGCAGCACCGACAATGGCTGCCATCACTGCATCCACTTCAGCGGCCGACGCCACCTGACAAAGCCCGGCCTCACCTTCCAGCACCTCGGTGGTGCAGCCGGCCGCAGCCAGACCCGCACGCAACCTCACCGCCGCCTCAGTGCTCGGCACCACAGCGAATGCCGGGCGATGACGCACACATAAGGCCAACAGCTCGTCGATGCGCGAATAGCCAGTGAGGGCAAACGCTTGATAACGGTCAGGATGACGCGCAATCACATCCAGCGTGCTCAGGCCAATGGAGCCGGTGGCCCCGAGCACGGTAATACGCTGCGGGCGACTCACATCACACCCCATTCGGCAGCCCACAGCAGTACGGCGAAAATCGGGATTGCCGCCGTCAGGCTGTCAATGCGATCGAGCACACCCCCATGCCCGGGGAGCAGATTGCTGCTGTCCTTGATACCGGAGCGACGCTTGAACATGCTCTCGGTCAGGTCACCGACCACCGAGGACATCACCAGCAACGCAGCGCCCAACAGGCCCAGCAGGATCTGACCAAAGCCCCAGTCGCGGCTGATGCCGACACCCAGGGTAATCAACAGGCTGACCGCCAGGCCACCGTACACGCCTTCCCAGCTCTTGCCCGGGCTGACCTGCGGAGCCAACTTGCGCTTGCCGAATGCCCGGCCAGAGAAGTACGCACCGATGTCGGCGGCCCACACCAGCACCATGACGGACAGGATCAGCCAGTTGCCCAGGGGCCAGTGCTTGAGCAGCACCAACCCTTGCCAGGCCGGCAGCAACACCAGCAGGCCGATCAGCAACCGACAGGCAGCACTGGCCCACAGGTCGCTGCTGCGCGGGTAGGTAAGCACCAGCCAGGTGGCCAGCCCCCACCAGATCACCGCAGCGCCCAGTACCCAGGGCGCCAGTTCCGGAAGGATGTACAGCAGCATCAGCGCCCCCGCGACCACCGCAGCATAGGCAATGCGCAGCGGCTGGGCCATCAGCCCGGCCAGGCGCGCCCACTCCCAGGCACCGAGGGTCACTACGAAGCCGATGAACAGGGCGAAATCCCCGCCATTGAGCAGGAAGAAACCACCCAGCGCGACCGGCAGCAGGATCAGCGCAGTAATGATGCGTTGTTTAAGCATTAAGCACGAGCTCCAGCCTCGACCTGCTCGCTGGTCTTACCGAAGCGGCGCTGGCGCGAAGCGAAATCGGCCAGGGCATTGCGCATGGCCTCGTGTTTGAAGTCCGGCCAGTAGAGGTCGGAGAAGTACAACTCGGCATAGGCCAGCTGCCACAACAGGAAATTGCTGATGCGGTGCTCGCCACCGGTGCGAATACAAAGGTCTGGTAACGGCAGCTCGCCGGTTGCCAGACAGGTCTGCAGCAGGCCCGGGGTGATGTCTTCGGGGCGCAGGTGCCCGGCTTGCACTTCCCGCGCCAGCCGCTGGGCAGCCTGGGCGATGTCCCACTGGCCACCGTAGTTGGCTGCTATCTGCAGAATGAAGCGGTTGTTGCCGGCGGTCACTGCCTCGGCTTCGCGCATGGCGGCCTGCAGCTCAGGATGGAAACGCGATCGGTCGCCGATGATGCGCAGGCTGATATTGTTCTCGTCAAGGCGCTTGGCCTCACGGCGCAGCGCCGAGAAGAACAGCTCCATCAGCGCACCGACCTCTTCGGCAGGGCGCTGCCAGTTCTCGCTGGAGAAGGCGAACAGGGTCAGTACCTCGACCCCGGATTTGGCACAGACTTCGATGACCGCGCGAACGGCGTCCACACCCGCCTTGTGCCCGGCCACGCCGGGCAGCAGGCGTTTTTTCGCCCAGCGATTGTTGCCATCCATGATGATCGCGACATGACGCGGCACCGAGGACGGCGCCGCTGGCTTGGTCTTTTCCATTAAAAAACCCCGGCCTTAGACGGCCATCAGGTCCTTTTCCTTGGCTTTGAAGGCAGCATCGACTTCGGCGACGAACTTGTCGGTCAGCTTCTGGATCTCGTCCGCGGCGCGACGCTCTTCGTCTTCGCTGATCTCCTTGTCCTTGGTCAGCTTTTTCAGGTCAGCCAGGGCGTCGCGGCGCACGTTGCGCACGGCTACCTTGGCATCCTCGGCAACACCGCTGGCCTGCTTGGTGTAGCCCTTGCGGGTTTCCTCGGTCAGGGCCGGCATCGGGACACGGATGGTGGTACCGGCGCTGGACGGGTTAAGGCCCAGATCGGAGGTGAGGATGGCCTTTTCGATGGCAGCGCTGAGGTTCTTGTCGTGAGCGACGATCTTCAGGGTGCGGGCATCTTCGACGGTGATCGCGGCGACCTGGTTCAGCGGCATTTCGCTGCCCCAGGCGGTAACCTTGACGCTGTCCAGGATGCTTGGGTGAGCGCGACCGGTGCGGATTGCAGCCAGGTTGC
This sequence comes from Pseudomonas sp. FW305-E2, assembly GCF_058782925.1. Classification (NCBI taxonomy): domain Bacteria; kingdom Pseudomonadati; phylum Pseudomonadota; class Gammaproteobacteria; order Pseudomonadales; family Pseudomonadaceae; genus Pseudomonas; species Pseudomonas sp. FW305-E2. The sequence goes on from NZ_JBYSYE010000034.1 coordinate 5,701, forward strand.
GGGACAGGGCCTCGATGGACTTGCCCATGCGCTCCTGCGCGTCTTTCTTGATGTCGTTGATCATGCTTGGCCTTCCTCGATCAGTGTGCCTTCAGCGCCACCCACCACGATGTTCAGCAGGGCGCCAGGCTTGTTCATGTTGAATACCCGCAATGGCATCTTGTGGTCACGGCACAGGCAAATTGCGGTCAGGTCCATCACACCCAGCTTGCGATCCAGAACCTCATCGTAGGTCAGGCGATCGAATTTCTCGGCGTGCGGATCCTTGAATGGATCGGCAGTGTACACGCCATCGACCTTGGTCGCCTTCAGCACCACGTCAGCATCGATTTCGATGGCGCGCAGGCAGGCCGCGGAGTCGGTGGTGAAGAACGGGTTGCCGGTACCGGCGGAGAAAATTACCACATCCCCGGAGTTGAGGTGACGAATAGCTTTGCGGCGATCGTAATGATCGGTGACACCCACCATGGAAATGGCCGACATGACCAGGGCCGGGATGTTCGAGCGCTCCAGCGCATCGCGCATGGCCAGGCCGTTCATCACGGTAGCCAGCATCCCCATGTGGTCACCCGTGACGCGGTCCATGCCGGCTGCGCTGAGCGCGGCGCCGCGGAACAGGTTGCCACCACCGATCACCAGGCCGACCTGGACGCCGATCCCTACCAGCTGGCCAACTTCAAGCGCCATGCGATCCAGCACTTTCGGGTCGATCCCGAAGTCTTCCGAGCCCATCAGGGCCTCGCCGCTAAGTTTGAGCAAAATGCGTTTATAGCGAGGTTGGCGACCACTCACCTGCTGAGCCATTGCGAGTCTCTCCTGCGGCGTACTTTTAGAAAATTCGTGCGGGCTGTTTGCAGCCTGCTAACTGTAGCGTGGCACCGCTTCGGTGCCAGCGAAGAGGGAGTCGTATAAACCCCTCCCCGTTTTGACAAAGAGGCTGCGCGCGTGAGCGGGCAGCCTCTTTGGGGCGACAGACGGGGCTGTCTTACTGCTTGGCAGCAGCGACCTGAGCGGCAACTTCAGCAGCGAAGTCGTCGACTGGCTTCTCGATGCCTTCGCCTACTTTGAAGTAGGTGAAGGAAACGATTTCAGCACCGGCTTTCTTGGCCAGCTCGCCAACCTTGACTTCCGGGTTCATAACGAAGGCTTGCTCTTTCAGCGAGGCTTCGGCTTTGAACTTGGTGATACGACCGTTGATCATGTTCTCAACGATGTTTTCCGGCTTGCCGGCGATCTTGTCGGCGTTCAGCTGCAGGAAGACATTCTTCTCGCGCTCGATGGCCTCGGCGGAGATTTCCGACGAATCCAGGAACTCAGGGTTCGAAGCTGCAACGTGCATGGCGATGTTCTTCGCCAGCTCCACGTCACCGCCTTTCAGAACGACGACAGCGCCGATCTTGTTGCCGTGCAGGTAGGCACCGACAACGTCACCCTCAACGCGCACCAGGCGACGGATGTTGACGTTCTCGCCGCACTTGGCAACCAGGGCTTCACGAGCAGCTTCACGCGAGGCGATCAGCGGAGCGGCGTCGGTCAGCTTCTGGGCGAAGGCTTCTTCGAGGCTTTCGGCCACGAAGTTCTTGAAGTCGTCTTGCAGGGCCAGGAAGTCGGTCTGCGAGTTCACTTCCAGCAGGACGGCGGATGTACCGTCGGTCTTGACGGCGATAGCGCCTTCAGCAGCGACGTTGCCAGCCTTTTTGGCGGCCTTGATGGCGCCCGAGGCACGCATGTCGTCAATGGCTTTCTCGATGTCGCCGCCGGCCTTTTCCAGGGCCTTTTTGCAATCCATCATGCCTTCGCCGGTACGCTCGCGCAGTTCTTTTACCAGCGCTGCAGTAATTGCTGCCATTTCAAAATCCTCTTGGAAAGTTTTTCAACCATTCCACCCGTCAATCACGGGCGTTCAATTCTGCAAATCCGCTGTTTTCATTTCAGCAGGCCCATGATGCGGGGCCGATGCTGACAGCAGGATTTCAAGGTGGCAAAAAGGGGGCAAAGCCCCCTTTTTGCGTGCCAAGTAGACGCTAGCGCCTATTACTCAGCAGCAGGTGCAGCCGCTTCTTCAGCGTAAACTTCGGTGCCGCCGGCAACGTTGTTGCGGCCGCGGATGACTGCGTCAGCCATCGAAGTCATGTACAGCTCGATAGCGCGAATGGCGTCATCGTTACCTGGGATGATGTAGTCAACACCTTCCGGGCTGCTGTTGGTATCGACAACGCCGATAACCGGGATACCCAGCTTGTTGGCTTCGGTGATCGCGATGCGCTCGTGATCAACGTCGATAACGAACAGAGCGTCTGGCAGACCGCCCATGTCCTTGATGCCGCCCAGGCTGCGATCCAGTTTTTCCAGGTCGCGGGAGCGCATCAGGGCTTCTTTCTTGGTCAGCTTGGCGAAAGTGCCGTCTTCGGCCTGGGTTTCCAGGTCGCGCAGACGCTTGATCGAAGCGCGGATGGTCTTGTAGTTGGTCAGCATGCCGCCCAACCAACGGTGGTCAACGTACGGCGAACCGCAACGAGCTGCTTGCTCGGCGACGATCTTGCCGGCGGAACGCTTGGTGCCGACGAACAGGATCTTGTTCTTGCCCTGGGCCAGGCGCTCTACGAACGACAGAGCGTCGTTGAACATTGGCAGGGTTTTTTCCAGGTTGACGATGTGGATCTTGTTACGCGCGCCGAAAATGTACTTGCCCATTTTCGGGTTCCAGTAACGGGTCTGGTGGCCGAAGTGCACACCGGCCTTCAGCATATCGCGCATGTTGACTTGGGACATGATAGTTCCTTGATAAGTCGGGTTGGGCCTCCACGTATCCCAATGACCAACCCGCGAATTCTGCAACTCGGGGCACCCAGGTCATCGTGTCGACACGTGTGTGGGTTAAGTGCTGACGGGGTCGTCCCCGAAAGCGGCGCATTTTATACCACAGACCGCGAGCGAACGGAACCCGGATACTGTTGCGTCTGTCAGCACTTTTTGCAGCACCCCGGCTTTCGCGCCAGAATGCCAGCTATAGACAACAGCATGGCCGCCTTTATCCCGACCGATCGGCGCCCTGCTCTGCTAGAATCCGGCCTTTCCCGTTTGTTCGCGCCGTGCACGGCGCCGTAGAGAGCCTGTAATGACCGTCACCATCAAGACCGCAGAAGACATCGAGAAGATGCGCATCGCTGGCCGCCTGGCCGCCGAAGTGCTGGAAATGATCGAAGAACACGTCAAGCCCGGCGTCACCACCGAAGAGCTCGACCGCCTGTGCCACGATTATATCGTCAACGTTCAGCAGGCCATCCCGGCACCGCTCAACTACAAGGGCTACCCGAAGTCGATCTGCACCTCGATCAACCATGTGGTCTGCCACGGCATCCCCAACGACAAGCCGCTCAAGGACGGTGACACGCTCAATATCGACGTCACCGTGATCAAGGACGGCTACCACGGCGACACCAGCCGCATGTTCCACGTCGGTAACGTGCCGGTCTGGGCCGAGCGCCTGTCCAAGGTCACCCAGGAATGCATGTACAAGGCCATCGAGCTGGTCAAGCCGGGCTGCCGCCTGGGCGACATCGGTGAAGTGATCCAGAAACACGCGGAAAAGAACGGTTTCTCGGTGGTGCGCGAGTTCTGCGGTCATGGCATCGGCAAGGTGTTCCATGAAGAGCCGCAGATCCTCCACTACGGCCGCGCGGGCACGGGCATGGAGCTGAAGGAAGGCATGACCTTCACCATCGAGCCGATGATCAACCAAGGCAAGGCCGACACCAAGGTGCTGGGCGACGGCTGGACCGCCATCACCAAAGACCGCAAGCTCTCGGCCCAGTGGGAACACACTTTGGTGGTGACTGCGACTGGCTACGAGATCTTCACCCTGCGCAAGGACGACACCATCCCGCGCACTTCGGCCTGACCGCACTCCGACAGGCCACCCCACGACAGGAACGTGACGCGATGCCCCAGGTGGACCCCGAGCTGTTCGACCGTGGCCAGTTCCAGGCGGAACTGGCCCTCAAGGCGAGCCCCATCGCCGCCTTCAAGAAAGCCATCCGCCTGGCCGGCGAGGTGCTCGACAAACGTTTTAGCGCCGGCAGCGACATCCGCCCGCTGATCGAGGCCCGCGCCTGGCTCGTCGACAATATCCTGCAACAGGCGTGGAACCAGTTCGACTGGGGCGACCAGAGCGGCATCGCCCTGGTTGCGGTGGGCGGCTACGGGCGCGGTGAACTGCACCCGCACTCGGACATCGACCTGCTGATTCTGCTGGGCGCTGCCGAGCACGAGCAGTACCGCGACGCCATCGAGCGCTTTCTGACCTTGTTGTGGGACATTGGCCTGGAAGTCGGCCAGAGCGTGCGCACCGTAGACGAGTGCGCCGAACAGGCCCGCGCCGACCTGACGGTAATCACCAACCTGATGGAAAGCCGCACCATCGCCGGCCCCGAGGCCTTGCGTCAGCGCATGCTGGAAGTCACCAGCACCGCGCACATGTGGCCGAGCAAGGAGTTCTTCCTGGCCAAGCGCGCCGAACTCAAGGCCCGCCACCACAAGTACAACGACACGGAGTACAACCTCGAACCCAACGTCAAGGGTTCGCCAGGTGGCCTGCGTGACATCCAGACGGTCCTTTGGGTGGCCCGCCGCCAGTACGGTACGCTCAACCTGCATGCACTGGCCGGCGAAGGCTTCTTGCTGGAAAGCGAGAATGAACTGCTGGCTTCGTCCCAGGACTTCCTCTGGAAAGTCCGTTATGCCCTGCACATGCTGGCCGGACGCGCCGAAGACCGCCTGCTGTTCGACCACCAGCGCAGCATCGCCACGCTGCTGGGCTACAGCGATGAAAACCCCAAGCGGGCGATCGAACAATTCATGCAGCAGTACTACCGGGTGGTGATGAGCATCAGCCAACTGTGCGACCTGATCATCCAGCACTTCGAAGAGGTTATCCTCGCCGATGAGGAAAGTGGCAGCACCCAGCCGCTGAACGCGCGGTTCCGCCTGCATGACGGCTACATCGAGGCCGCCCATCCGAACGTGTTCAAACGCACGCCGTTCGCCATGCTGGAAATCTTCGTGCTGATGGCCCAACACCCCGAGATCAAAGGCGTGCGTGCCGATACCGTGCGCCTGCTGCGCGAACACCGCCACCTGATCGACGACACGTTCCGCACCGACATCCGCAATACCAGCCTGTTCATCGAGCTGTTCAAGTGCGAAATCGGCATCCACCGCAACCTGCGCCGGATGAACCGCTACGGCATTCTCGGCCGTTACCTGCCAGAGTTCGGCCTGATCGTCGGGCAGATGCAGCATGACCTGTTCCACATCTATACGGTCGACGCGCATACCCTCAACCTCATCAAGCACCTGCGCAAGCTGCAATACACGCCGGTTTCCGAGAAATTCCCGCTGGCCAGCAAGCTCATGGGGCGCCTGCCCAAACCCGAGCTGATCTACCTGGCCGGCCTGTACCACGACATTGGCAAGGGTCGCCAGGGCGACCACTCGGAAATCGGTGCAGTGGACGCGCAGAAGTTCTGCGAACGGCACCAGTTGCCGGCCTGGGACAGCCGCCTGATCGTCTGGTTGGTGCAGAACCACCTGGTGATGTCGACCACCGCTCAGCGCAAGGACTTGTCCGACCCGCAGGTGATCAACGACTTTGCCCTGCACGTGGGCGACGAGACGCGCCTTGACTACCTGTACGTACTGACCGTGGCCGACATCAACGCCACCAACCCGAGCCTGTGGAACTCGTGGCGGGCCAGCCTGCTGCGCCAGCTGTACACCGAAACCAAGCGCGCCCTGCGCCGCGGCCTGGAAAACCCGCTGGACCGCGAAGAGCAGATTCGCCAGACCCAGTCGTCAGCGCTGGATATTCTGGTGCGCGAGGGCACCGACCCGGATGACGTCGAGCAGCTATGGGCGCAACTGGGCGATGACTATTTCCTCAAGCACACGGCCGCCGACGTGGCTTGGCACACGGATGCGATCCTGCAGCAACCGGCCGATGGCGGGCCGCTGGTGCTGATCAAGGAAACCACCCAGCGCGAGTTCGAAGGCGGCACGCAGATCTTCATCTATGCCCCCGACCAGCACGATTTCTTCGCCGTGACGGTGGCGGCCATGTCGCAGTTGAACCTGAACATCCACGACGCACGAATCATCACGTCGAGCAGCCAGTTCACCCTCGACACCTATATTGTGCTGGACAACGACGGCGGCTCGATCGGCGACAACCCGCAGCGGGTCAAGCAGATTCGCGACGGCCTGACAGAAGCGCTGCGCAACCCCGAGGACTACCCGACCATCATCCAGCGCCGGGTGCCGCGGCAGCTCAAGCACTTCGACTTCCCGCCGCAAGTGACCATCCTCAACGATGCCCAGCGCCCGGTGACCATCCTCGAAATCACCGCGCCAGACCGCCCAGGCCTGCTGGCCCGGCTGGGTCGGATCTTCCTGGAGTTCGACCTTTCACTGCAAAACGCCAAGATCGCCACCCTCGGTGAGCGGGTAGAAGACGTGTTCTTCATTACCGATGCCGACAACCAGCCGCTGTCAGACCCGCAGCTGTGCAGCCGCCTGCAGGAAGCCATCGTGCAGCAACTGCAGGCCGGTCAAGGTAGCGACACCAGCCAGACCCGCGTGACCTTTTAACGATTAGACGATTGACGAGACCTTGCGCCGATGAACCATGCCTTGACCCAGCTTCAGCCCTATCCGTTCGAAAAGCTCCGCGCCCTGCTGGGCAGTGTGAAGCCTGCGGCGGACAAACGCGCCATCGCCCTGTCGATCGGTGAGCCGAAGCACGAATCGCCGGCGTTCGTTGCCCAGGCCATGGCCGACAACCTCGACAAGCTGGCGGTTTACCCGAGCACCCTTGGTTTGCCAGCCCTGCGCCAGGCCATCGGCCAGTGGTGTGAACGACGCTTTGGCGTGCCAGCCGGCTGGCTGGACGCCGACCGCCACATCCTGCCGGTCAATGGCACCCGGGAAGCGCTGTTCGCCTTCACCCAGGCCGTGGTCAACCGCGCCGATGACGGCCTGGTGATCAGCCCCAACCCGTTCTACCAGATCTACGAAGGCGCAGCGCTGCTGGCCGGCGCCACCCCGCACTACCTGCCGTGCCTGGAAAACAACGGTTTCAACCCGGACTTCGACGCCGTACCGGCCGAGGTGTGGAAGCGTTGCCAGATCCTGTTCCTGTGCTCGCCGGGCAACCCTACCGGTGCGCTGGTGCCAATGAACACCCTGAAGAAGCTGATTGCCCTGGCTGACGAACACGACTTCGTGATCGCCGCCGACGAGTGCTACAGCGAGCTGTACTTCGACGAGGACGCGCCACCGCCTGGCCTGCTGTCGGCATGCGCCGAGCTTGGCCGTAGCGATTTTGCGCGCTGCGTGGTGTTCCACAGCCTGTCCAAGCGCTCCAACCTGCCTGGGCTGCGCTCGGGCTTCGTCGCGGGCGATGCCCAGATCATCAAGCCGTTTCTGCTGTACCGCACCTACCACGGCTGCGCGATGCCGGTGCAAACCCAGCTGGCCAGCATCGCTGCCTGGCAGGACGAGGCGCATGTGCGCGCGAACCGCGACCAATACCGAGCCAAGTACGATGCCGTGCTGGATATTCTGCAGCCGGTACTGGACGTGCAACGCCCGGACGGCAGTTTCTACCTGTGGGCCAAGGTACCGGGCGACGATGCCGAGTTCACCCGCGACCTGTTCGAAGCCCAGCATGTGACCGTGGTGCCGGGGTCGTACCTGTCGCGTGAAGTAGATGGGGTGAACCCGGGTGCCGGGCGCGTGCGCATGGCACTGGTTGCACCGCTGGCCGAATGCATCGAGGCGGCCGAGCGGATTCGCGCCTTCCTGCAAAACAGCTGATCAACCCCTTCGCGGGCGTGCCCGCGAAGGGCCTTGATAGGGTCTACTTGACCTGCCCCAGGTTCGCCTCACTCATATCCAGCTCACCCAGTACTTGCCGCACCACCTCATCCCCCACCAGGTGCTGACGATGCAGGTTATACAATTCCAGCCGCTGCGCCCTCAGGGCACGCAAGCGTAAACGCCGCTCCAGCAAGTCCATCTGTGCGGCCAGGGCCTTGGCTTCGGCACTGTCGTCGTAGCTTTCCAGCTCATCCCGGTATTCAGCCATCAAGCGCGCCTTCAACTCGGTCGCCAACGTTGCCTGCGCAGCATCCTGCGGTGCGTTGCTGTCGATCACCTCTTCTGCCTCCAAGGCATGAATCGCCGCCTCGGCCGTGCGCCGCCAGGCTTCCTGCACTTCCTGGTGCAAGCGCTCGTCCGGGCTCTTGGTCACCCCGCGCAGTAATATCGGCAGCGCGATGCAGGCGCTGATCAACGACAGCAGGATTACCCCCGCAGCAATGAAGATAAGCAGATCACGCTCCGGGAAAGCGGTGCCAGCCCCTATCAGCAACGGGATCGACATGACACCCGCCAGGGTGACAGCGCCGCGCACACCCCCCAAGGTCAGCAACCAGCAGGAACGCGCCGTAGGCATCAGCACCAGTGCCGGCTTGCCGCGCCAGCGACGGACCACACCGATCGAGCGCCAGATACTCTGGACCCAGATGAACCGCAACATAATCAGTGCGGCAAAGATCGCCACCACGTCCAGGCAGCGGTAGGCCAATGTCGGCCAGAGGGTCGCTTCGTGGCTGACCACAGCCTTGATGATGTCTGGCAACTGCAAGCCCAACAACAGGAAGATCAGGCCATTGAAGGCAAACTCCAGCAACGACCAGACACTGCGGTTGAGCAGGCGGGTACTGGTCTGACGCGGCAGCAGGTCGAGCCAGCTCTGCATCATGCCGGCCGCCACTGCCGAGAGAATACCCGAAACGCCCAAACGCTCGGCCAGCACGTAGGCTGCGAACGGCAGCAGCAACATGAACACCACATGGGTAGCCGGATCGTCCCAGCCCCGGGTGATCATCCACATGCGCAGGCGACCGATCAACCAACTCAGTACCACGCCCACCGCAAGGCCGCCCAGTGCGACCAACACGAAGCTGAAGCTGGCGTCAGCCAACGAAAACACCCCGGTGATCGCCGCCGCCAAGGCGAACTTGAAGGTTACCAGGCCCGACGCGTCGTTCATCAGCGCCTCGCCCTGCAGCATGTGCATCAGGGGAGTGGGCAGGCGGTCCTGGGCAATGGCTGAAACGGCCACGGCGTCGGTCGGCGAAAGCACTGCGGCCAGGGCGAAGGCCACCGGCAACGGGATGCTCGGCAGCAACCAGTGGATGAAGTAACCGGCGCCGACCACGGTGAACAACACCAGCCCCACGGCCAGCGCCACTACCGGGCCACGAATGCGCCATAACTCACGCTTGGGGATGCGCCAGCCGTCGGCGAACAGCAGCGGAGGCAGGAACAGGAACAGGAACAATTCGGGGTCAAGGGCTACATGCAGGCCCAGCGTCGGCCACGCCAGCAAGGCACCGGCGGCAATCTGTACCAGCGGCAATGGCAGCGGGATCACACGGCCGAGCAGCTTCGACAGGCTGACCAGGGTCAGCAGGATGAGGACGGTGTAGGCGGACTGCATCCGGTAAGGCTTCCTTTGAGAACCAGAAACGATAGCAAGGCGAAACATCGCCATTGGAACAATATGTTAGCGGCGACCGACGGTTCGGGGCCGCTGCACGATAGTCGCAGGTGACGAGGGAATATGTAACATGATGATACTTAGGTTTGATGGTAGGGGCTGCCTTGAGTCTTGTAGCGCCTTTGAGATCGAGCGCCGCCCGCGCGGCGCTTCGCGGGTAAACCCGCTCCTACGTTTGTTTCGGGCCAGTATCGCCTGTGCCAGACCCGCGCGACCGCCTTGTTTGTACGACGCGATATCGAGGCGTGCGCCAAGGCATTCGCGCGCAAATGCCACAGGCATAACTGGCCAGAAACAAACGTAGGAGCGGGTTTACCCGCGAAGCGCCGCGCGGGCGGCGCTCGATCTCAAACGCGCTACAAGACTCAAGGCAGACCTAACCACGCCCCACCAACCCCCAAGACTTGCACACCCGTGGCGCTCCCAGTCTCGTTCCCGCATAATCCCGCGACTGACATCGAAAAACGGAGAGATTGGGGCAACCTGTATCCCCAATGTACACAATGACCTACACGCTCTACGGCATCAAAGCCTGTGACACCATGAAAAAGGCGCGTACCTGGCTCGAAGACAAAGCCATCGCCTACGAATTCCACGATTACAAAACCCAAGGCATCGACCGCGACAGCCTGAACCGCTGGTGCGACGAACACGGCTGGGAAGTCATCCTCAACCGTGCCGGCACCACCTTCCGCAAGCTGGACGACGCCAGCAAGGCCAACCTCGACCAGGCCAAGGCCGTCGAGCTGATGCTGGCCCAGCCGTCGATGATCAAACGCCCGGTGCTCGACCTTGGCGCGCGTACCCTGGTTGGCTTCAAGCCCGACCTGTACGCCGCTGCCCTGGCCTGAGCCCCCACCCTATTTCGCACGAGGTAATCACATGTCCAATACCCTGTTCAGCCTGGCCTTCGGTGTCGGCTCCCAGAACCGCCAGGGCGCCTGGCTGGAAGTGTTCTACGCACAACCGCTGCTCAACCCGAGCGCCGAACTGGTTGCTGCAGTAGCCCCTGTTCTCGGTTACGAAGGTGGCAACCAGGCCATCGCCTTCAGCAACGCCCAGGCCGCACAACTGGCCGAAGCCCTGAAAGGCGTGGACGCTGCCCAGGCCGCCCTGCTGACCCGCTTGGCAGAGAGCCACAAGCCGCTGGTCGCCACCCTGCTGGCCGAAGACGCTGCCCTGAGCTCGACCCCAGAGGCCTACCTCAAGCTGCACCTGCTGTCGCACCGCCTGGTCAAGCCGCATGGCGTAAGCCTGGCCGGTATCTTCCCGCTGCTGCCGAACGTGGCCTGGACCAACCAGGGCGCGGTCGACCTGGGCGAACTGGCCGAGCTGCAACTGGAAGCACGCCTGAAGGGCGAGCTGCTGGAAGTGTTCTCGGTGGACAAGTTCCCGAAAATGACCGACTACGTGGTCCCGGCCGGCGTGCGTATCGCCGACACCGCCCGTGTGCGCCTGGGCGCCTACATTGGCGAAGGCACCACCATCATGCACGAAGGCTTCGTCAACTTTAACGCGGGTACCGAAGGCCCGGGCATGATCGAAGGCCGCGTTTCCGCTGGCGTATTCGTCGGCAAGGGCTCGGACCTGGGCGGCGGCTGCTCGACCATGGGCACCCTGTCCGGTGGCGGCAACATCGTCATCAAAGTCGGCGAAGGCTGCCTGATCGGCGCCAACGCCGGTATCGGTATTCCGTTGGGCGACCGCAACACCGTCGAAGCCGGCCTGTACATCACCGCGGGCACCAAGGTGAACCTGCTGGACGAGAACAACGAACTGGTCAAAGTGGTCAAGGCCCGCGACCTGGCCGGCCAGACCGACCTGCTGTTCCGCCGCAACTCGCTGAACGGCGCGGTAGAGTGCAAGACCCACAAGTCGGCCATCGAGCTGAACGAAGCGCTGCACGCTCACAACTGAGAACCCTGCCGGGTTTGAGGTGTTAAGATCGGGTCTGGCGCCAATGCACCAGACCCGATTTTCATTCCAGGCCTCGCAAACATGTTCCAGCCCTCTCCCTGGCGTGCCGACTTCCCCGCCATCGCCGCCCTGCAACGGCAGCACCAGACCTATCTGGACAGCGCCGCCACCACCCAGAAGCCGCAAGCCCTGCTCGATGCCCTGAGCCATTACTACGGCCATGGCGCAGCCAACGTGCACCGTGCCCAGCATTTGCCAGGTGCGCTGGCGACCCAGGCCTTCGAAACCAGCCGCGACAAGGTCGCCGCCTGGCTCAATGCCGCAGACTCGCGGCAGATCGTGTTCACCCACGGCGCCACCTCGGCACTGAACCTGCTGGCCTATGGCCTGGAGCACCGCCTCGAAGCCGGTGACGAAATTGCCATCAGTGCCCTGGAGCACCATGCCAACCTGTTGCCCTGGCAACAGCTGGCGCACCGGCGCAACCTGCGCCTGGTGGTGCTGCCACTGGACGCCCAGGGTCGTATCGACCAGGACCAGGCACTGCAACTGATCGGCCCGCGCACCCGAGTACTCGCCATCAGCCAGCTGTCCAACGTGCTGGGTACCTGGCAACCGCTGCCTGCGCTGCTGGCCCATGCCCGCGCCCAGGGCGCGCTGACGGTGGTTGATGGTGCCCAGGGCGTGGTGCATGGTCGCCAGGACATGCAGCAACTGGGCTGCGACTTCTATGTGTTTTCCAGCCACAAGCTGTACGGTCCGGACGGCGTCGGCGTGCTCTATGGCCGCGCCCAGGCCCTGGAGCTGTTGCGCCACTGGCAGTTCGGTGGCGAGATGGTGCAGCTGGCCGAGTACCACAGCGCCAGCTTCCGTCCCGCGCCCCTGGGCTTCGAAGCGGGTACGCCGCCGATTGCCGGGGTGATCGGCCTGGGTGCAACGCTGGACTACCTGGCCAGCCTCGATGCCCATGCGGTCGCAGCGCATGAAGCCAGCCTGCACCAGCACCTGCTGCGTGGCTTGGGCGACCGCGAGGGCGTGAGGGTGTTGGGCGTACCGCAGACTGCCCTGGCCAGTTTCGTCATCGAGGGCGTGCACAACGCCGATATCGCTCATCTGCTGACTGAACAGGGCATTGCCGTGCGTGCCGGTCACCACTGTGCCATGCCACTGCTGAAGGGGCTGGGGCTGGAGGGCGCGATACGGGTATCGCTGGGTTTGTACAACGACAGCGATGACGTGCAGCGTTTCTTCGACGCGCTGGACCAAGGCCTGGAGCTGTTGCGATGAGCCTGCCGGAACAGGCGCACCAAGCGCTGGAAGCGTTTCAACAGGGCAAAGGCTGGGAACAGCGTGCGCGGCTGTTGATGCAGTGGGGTGACCGCCTGGAGCCGCTGGCTGATGCCGAAAAGACCGAGGCCAACCGGGTGCATGGCTGCGAGAGCCTGGTGTGGCTGGTGGCCGAGCAGATCGAGGGCGTGTGGCGGTTCAAGGCCAGCAGCGATGCCCGCTTGTTGCGTGGGCTGCTGGCGCTGTTGCTGGTGCGGGTGCAGGGACTGGCCAGTGAGGAGCTGGCCGGGATTGATCTGCGCGAGTGGTTTACCCAGCTCGGGCTGGAACGCCAACTGTCGCCGTCGCGCAGCAATGGGCTGCATGCGGTGTTGCAGCGGATGGCGGAGTTGGCATCCAACCGCTGAATCGGCGCCGGTTTCTTCGCGGGCCTGCCCGCTCCCACAGGTACGGCATCATGCTTGAGAGAGATGCAATTCCTGTAGCGGGCGGCCCGCGAAGACGCCCACGCGATCTACTCAGGCTTGACCCGTTCCGACGGCCGGCGCGCTCCAGCCACCAGTTTTTCTATCGCCTTGCTCGCCGCTACCATGCCAAAGGTCGCGGTCACCATCATCACTGCACCAAAGCCACCCGAGCAGTCCAGGCGCACGCCCTCACCCACGAAGCTTTTCTGCAGGCAAACGCTGCCATCCCCCTTGGGGTAACGCAGCTGTTCACTGGAGAACACGCACGGCACGCCATAGTTGCGGCTGACATTACGCGAGAAGGTGTAGTCGCGGCGCAGGGTGGAACGCACCCGTGAAGCCAATGGGTCATTGAAGGTCTTGTTCAGGTCAGCGATCTGGATCTGCGTCGGGTCGATCTGCCCACCCGCGCCACCGGTAGTGACAATGGCAATCTTGCGCCGGCGACACCAGGCGATCAGCGCCGCCTTGGCCATGACGCTGTCGATGCAGTCGATCACGCAGTCGAGGTGCTCGGTGATGTACTCGGCCATGGTCTCGCGGGTGACGAAGTCGGCCACCGCATGCACCGTACACCCTGGGTTGATCGCCCGCAGGCGCTCGGCCATGACCTCGACCTTGGGCCGCCCCACCTGCCCTTCCAGCGCATGGGCCTGGCGGTTGGTGTTACTGACGCAGACATCATCCAGGTCGAACAGGGTAATCTCGCCCACACCGCTGCGTGCCAGGGCTTCGGCCACCCACGAGCCCACCCCGCCAATACCGACCACAGCCACATGGGCCTGGCCCAGACGTTGCAGCCCCTGGTCGCCATACAGCCGGGCAACGCCGGCAAAGCGTGGATCTTCTGTGCTCATGTTCATACCCCAAAAAACCGGCGCGCATTATATGCCAGTGAACCCTTGGCCTGCATCGTTAGGAAAGAGACTACCAACCCTGCTTTAATGTCCTATCACTTCCACATGAATGGACGACGATGTCTTCACGTAAATTCGGCCTGAACCTGGTAGTGGTGCTGGCCATCGCCGCACTGTTCACCGGGTTCTGGGCACTGATCAACCGCCCGGTCTCCGCCCCCGCCTGGCCAGAACAGATCTCTGGCTTTTCGTATTCGCCGTTCCGCCTGGGCGAAAGCCCACAGAAGGGTCAGTACCCCACCGACGACGAAATGCGCCAGGACCTGGAGCAACTGAGCAAACTGACCGACAGCATCCGTATCTATACCGTGGAAGGCACCCAGGCCGACGTCCCGCGCCTGGCCGAGGAGTTCGGCCTGCGGGTGACGCTGGGGATATGGATCAGCCCGGACCTGGAGCGCAACGAGCGCGAAATCGCCACGGCCATCCAGCTGGCCAACACGTCGCGCAGCGTGGTGCGGGTGGTGGTCGGCAACGAGGCGCTGTTCCGTGAAGAAGTCACACCGGAAAACCTGATCAAATACCTGGACCGCGTACGCGCAGCCGTGAAGGTGCCCGTGACCACCAGTGAACAGTGGCACATCTGGAAGGAACATCCTGAGCTGGCCAGGCACGTCGACCTGATTGCCGCGCACATCCTGCCCTACTGGGAGTTCGTGCCGATGAAGGATTCGGTCGAGTTCGTCCTCGACCGCGCCCGTGAACTGAAGCACCAGTTCCCGCGCAAACCCCTGCTGCTGTCGGAAGTCGGCTGGCCGAGCAACGGCCGCATGCGCGGTGGTGCCGATGCCACACAGGCCGACCAGGCCATCTACTTGCGCACCCTGGTCAATACCCTCAACCGCCGTGGCTACAACTACTTTGTCATTGAAGCCTATGACCAACCCTGGAAGGCCAGCGACGAAGGGTCGGTAGGCGCCTACTGGGGCGTCTACAACGCCGAGCGCCAGCAGAAGTTCAACTTCGACGGCCCTGTGGTGGCGATCCCGCAGTGGCGGGCCCTGGCAGTGGCGTCGGTGGTGCTGGCAATGATCGCCCTGATGGTGCTGTTCATCGATGGCTCGGCCCTGCGCCAGCGTGGCCGTACCTTCCTGACGTTCATCACCTTCCTGTGCGGGTCGGTGCTGGTGTGGATCGCCTATGACTACAGCCAGCAATACAGCACCTGGTTCAGCCTGACCGTGGGCGTGCTGCTGGCCCTCGGCGCGCTGGGCGTGTTCATCGTGTTGCTCACCGAGGCCCACGAACTGGCCGAAGCGGTCTGGATACACAAGCGCCGCCGCGAATTCCTGCCCGTGCAGGCCGACAGTGCCTACCGGCCCAAGGTGTCGGTGCATGTGCCGTGCTACAACGAGCCACCTGAGATGGTGAAACAGACCCTGGACGCCCTGGCCGCCCTGGACTACCCCGACTACGAAGTGCTGGTGATCGACAACAACACCAAGGACCCGGCCGTGTGGGAGCCACTCAAGGCCCACTGCGAGAAGCTTGGCGAGCGCTTCAAGTTCTTCCACGTCGCGCCGCTGGCCGGCTTCAAGGGCGGTGCGTTGAACTACCTGATCCCGCACACGGCAAAGGACGCCGAAGTGATCGCGGTTATCGACTCGGACTACTGCGTGGACCGCAACTGGCTCAAGCACATGGTGCCCCACTTCGCCGACCCGAAAATTGCCGTGGTGCAGTCACCGCAGGATTACCGCGACCAGCACGAAAGCGCCTTCAAGAAGCTGTGCTACAGCGAATACAAGGGCTTCTTCCACATCGGTATGGTTACCCGCAACGACCGTGACGCGATCATCCAGCACGGCACCATGACCATGACCCGGCGCAGTGTGCTGGAAGAACTGGGCTGGGCCGAGTGGTGCATCTGCGAGGACGCCGAACTGGGCCTGCGCGTGTTCGAGAAAGGCCTGTCCGCCGCCTACGCCCACAACAGCTACGGCAAGGGCCTGATGCCCGACACCTTCATCGACTTCAAGAAGCAACGCTTCCGCTGGGCCTATGGCGCCATCCAGATCATCAAGCACCACGCCGGCGCGCTGCTGCGCGGCAAAGGCAGCCAGCTGACCCGTGGCCAGCGCTACCACTTCCTGGCCGGCTGGCTACCGTGGATCGCCGATGGCATGAACATCTTCTTCACCATCGGCGCGCTGTTGTGGTCGGCGGCGATGATCATCGTGCCGCATCGGGTCGATCCGCCCCTGATGATCTTCGCCATCCCGCCGCTGGCGCTGTTCTTCTTCAAGGTCGGCAAGATCATCTTCCTGTACCGCCGAGCGGTGGGGGTGAACCTCAAGGATGCCTTCGCAGCTGCGCTGGCCGGGCTGGCGCTGTCGCACACCATCGCCAAGGCGGTACTGTATGGTTTCTTCACCAGCAGCATGCCGTTCTTCCGCACGCCGAAGAACGCTGACAGCCATGGATTGCTGGTGGCGATTTCCGAAGCCCGTGAAGAGCTGTTCATCATGTTGCTGCTGTGGGGCGCGGCGCTGGGCATCTACCTGGTTCAGGGGCTGCCGAGCTCGGACATGCGCTTCTGGGTGGCGATGTTGCTGGTGCAGTCGTTGCCTTATGTGGCAGCGCTGGTGATGGCGTTCCTGTCGTCGCTGCCCAAGCCCGCAGAAAAGGCTGCCCAAGCGCAGCAGGCTTGAGATTGCCGGGGCTGACCTGTGCAGCCCATTCGCGGGCACGCCCGCTCCCACAGGCCTGGCACAGGCATTCAGAGCTGTGCGGTACCTGATGGAGCGGGCGTGCCCGCGAATGGGCCGTGCTGCCCGAAACCATTTGATATAAGATAACGCCCCTCAGATTTCCCCGCCTTGCCTTGCCCCGGAGTCCCCCATGACGGCCCCTGCCGAGCTCTCGCCTACCCTTCAACTGGCCTGCGACCTGATCCGTCGCCCCTCGGTCACCCCCGTCGACGCCGATTGCCAGGCGCAGATGATGAACCGTCTGGGCGCCGTCGGTTTCCAGCTGGAGCCGATGCGCATTGAAGACGTCGACAACTTCTGGGCCACCCACGGCAGCCAGGACGGCCCGGTACTGTGTTTTGCCGGCCACACCGACGTGGTGCCTACCGGCCCGGTCCAGCAATGGCAGCATGAACCCTTCGAGGCACTGATCGACGCCGACGGCATGCTCTGTGGCCGTGGCGCCGCCGACATGAAGGGCAGCCTGGCGTCCATGGTCATCGCCAGCGAGCGCTTCGTGCAGGACTACCCGAACCACCGCGGCAAGGTCGCGTTTCTGATCACCAGCGACGAGGAAGGCCCGGCTCACCACGGCACCAAGGCGGTGGTCGAGCGCCTGAAAGCGCGCAACGAGCGTCTGGACTGGTGCATCGTCGGCGAACCGTCCAGCACCACCTTGCTGGGTGACGTGGTCAAGAACGGTCGCCGTGGTTCGCTGGGCGCCAAGCTGACCATACGCGGCAAACAGGGCCATGTGGCCTACCCGCATCTGGCGCGCAACCCGATCCACCTGGCCGCCCCGGCCCTGGCGGAACTGGCTGCCGAACACTGGGACGAAGGCAACGCGTTCTTCCCACCCACCAGCTTCCAGATCTCCAACCTCAATTCCGGCACCGGCGCCACCAACGTGGTCCCGGGCGAGCTGACCGCGCTGTTCAACTTCCGCTTTTCCACCGAGTCCACCGTTGAAGGCTTGCAGGCGCGGGTGTCGGCGATTCTCGACAAGCATGAACTGGACTGGTCGGTCGACTGGGCACTGTCGGGCCTGCCGTTCCTGACCGAACCAGGCGAGCTGCTCGACGCCGTGGCGGCCAGCATCAAGGGTGTCACCGGCCGTGATACCCAGCCCTCCACCAGCGGCGGCACCTCCGATGGTCGCTTCATCGCAACCATGGGTACCCAGGTGGTCGAACTCGGCCCGGTCAACGCCACCATCCACCAGGTTGACGAGCGGATCCTGGCCAGCGACCTCGATCTGCTGACCGAAATCTACTACCAGACCCTGGTTCGGTTGCTCGCCTGATGCTTGCCTGCCCGCTTTGCCAGGCGCCGCTGAGCCGGCTCGACAATGGTGTGGTGTGCCCAGCCGGCCACCGCTTCGACCGCGCCCGCCAGGGTTACCTGAACCTGCTGCCGGTGCAGCACAAGAACAGCCGCGACCCCGGTGACAACCAGGCCATGGTCGAGGCACGCCGCGACTTTCTCGACGCTGGCCATTACGCGCCAGTCGCCCGCCGCCTGGCCGAGCTGGCCGCCGAGCGCCAGCCTGGCACCTGGCTGGACATCGGCTGCGGCGAGGGTTACTACACCGCACAGATCGCCCAGGCCTTGCCGGCCGCCGACGGCTATGCGCTGGACATCTCCCGCGAAGCGGTCAAGCGCGCCTGCCGCCGAGCACCGGCGGTCACCTGGATGGTCGCCAGCATGGCCCGCGTGCCGCTGACCGACGCCAGTTGCCAGTTCATCGCCAGCGTTTTCAGCCCGCTGGACTGGGCCGAGGCCAAGCGTTTGCTCAGCCCCGGCGGCGGCCTGATGCGGGTCGGCCCGACCAGCGGCCACCTGATGGAACTGCGTGAAGTGCTCTACGATGAAGTACGCCCTTACGCCGACGACAAGCACCTGGCCCTGGTCCCTGAAGGCATGGCCCATGCCCACAGCGAAACCCTCGAGTTCCGCCTGAGCCTGGCCGCGCCCAAGGCCCGCGCCGACCTGCTGGCCATGACCCCACACGGCTGGCGCGCCAGCGCCGAAAAACGTGCCCGGGTGATCGATCAGCCCGAGCCGTTCGAGGTCACGGTTTCCATGCGTTATGACTATTTCGTGCGCCAAGACTGAGCACACCCGGAGCCCTTATGCGTCAACCTGATATCGAGATCTACCTGAAGGACGCCGACGTCGACCACAAGCAGATTGCCGAGTGGCTCGCCCAGGCAATCGGCCCGTGCACCGAGTGGAAGCAGAAAGGCCATACCTTCAAATGCCAGGCCGGTAACATTCCGGTCACTTGGTTACCCAAGGCTGTAGGGAAATGGAACAGCCTGTACCTGGAAAGCGACCAGACGCCGTGGGCCGATGACGTTGCCTGCGCCCGCGCCGCATTTGCCGCGCTGGGTGTGGAAGTGCGCTGTGCGCCGGGTGGCTGGGTCGAGGAAGACGGGGAAGAAGATGCCGACCGCTGGGTCCGCATCAGCGCCGACGGTGAAGAGGAAATCACCTGGCGTACATCATGAAACGGCAGGTTTGCTCGTTTCTGTAGCAGCGGGTTTACCCGCGAACACGGGCCACGCCCGTGGCAGCCACCGTGGTGGCTGCTTCGCGGGCAAGCCCGCTCCTACGGCTTGAAACCAGAGGCTCAGAGGCCCACTACGTCTTCGGCTTGCAGGCCTTTCTGGCCCTGCACGCAGGCGTACTCCACCCGCTGCCCTTCGACCAGGGTACGATGCCCCTCACCGCGGATCGCCCGATAGTGGACGAACACATCCGCACCACCTTCGCGCTGAATGAAGCCATAACCCTTGGCATCGTTGAACCACTTTACATTCCCAGTCTCACGAGACGACATCTGAACTACTCCGGATTTTTATTGTGAAGATCGCCTTGCAGGCATGAGGTCACCTGCCCCGTGCCAACGCCGCTTGCCGAAATATCCTGCAAGTGGCAGGCCGAGTATATGACACAGAACAAAAAAAATTGATGACGGCGCCGCCGTTGGCCGAATTTTGCTGAACTTACGCCGATACGGCAGACTAAATAGCAGAATACCCACCTGAACATCACACCCAGGGCACACACCCCATGACCCGTTCCCCCCTGCACCGCCTGATCTTCGGCGGCCTGCGTCGCCTGTTGTACCTGTGGGTGCGCTCCGAGACCATCAACCAGTCTTCCATGACCCTCAACCTCGACCGCAGCCGGCCGGTGTTCTATGCGCTGCCCTCGCCCGCGCTCACCGACCTGGCCGTGCTCGACCACGAGTGCACCAAGGCGGGGCTACCGCGCCCGGTGCTGCCGGTAGCTGTCGGCCCACTGCAGGAACCCGCCGCGTTCTTCTACCTGACCCCCGACCCGGACTGGCTCGGCCGTCAGGACAAAAGCGGCGCCCCGCCCACCCTCGAGCGCCTGGTGGCTGCCGTCAGCCAGCATGCTGAAGAAGATGCGCAGATCATTCCTGTCAGCGTGTTCTGGGGCCAGACCCCGGCCAGCGAGTCCAGCCCCTGGAAGCTGCTGTTCGCCGACAGCTGGGCGGTAACCGGGCGCCTGCGCCGGCTGCTGACCGTACTGATCCTGGGGCGCAAGACCCGGGTACAGTTCTCCGCGCCCATCCACCTGCGCGAGCTGGTGCAGCACAACAAAGGCCACGAGCGCACCGTGCGCATGGCCCAGCGACTGATGCGCGTGCACTTTCGCAACCTCAAGGCTGCCGTCATCGGCCCGGACATCTCGCACCGACGCACCCTGGTCAAAGGCCTGGTCCATGCCCCGCAAGTGCGCCAGGCGATTGCCGACGAAGCGCAGCGCGAGAACCTTCCGCTGGCCAAAGCCGAGGCCCAGGCACTGCGCTATGGCAACGAGATAGCCTCGGACTACACCTATACCGCCATCCGCTTCCTCGAAGTGGTGCTCAGCTGGTTCTGGAACAAGATCTACGACGGCATCAAGGTCAACCACATCGAACAGGTGCAGGGTATCGCCCCTGGCCATGAAGTGATCTACGTGCCGTGCCACCGCAGCCACATCGACTACCTGCTGCTGTCGTACCTGCTGTTCCGCAACGGCCTCACTCCGCCGCACGTGGCTGCTGGCATCAACCTCAACATGCCGGTGGTGGGTAACCTGTTACGCCGTGGTGGCGCCTTCTTCATGCGCCGCACGTTCAAGGGCAACCCGCTTTACACGGCGGTGTTCAATGAGTACCTGCATACCCTGTACACCAAGGGCTTCCCGGTCGAGTACTTCGTCGAAGGCGGCCGCTCGCGCACCGGGCGCATGTTGCAGCCGCGCACCGGGATGCTGGCCATTACCCTGCGCAGCTTCCTGCGTTCGTCGCGTACGCCAATCGTGTTCGTGCCGGTGTACATCGGCTACGAGCGCGTGCTCGAAGGCCGTACCTACCTGGGCGAACTGCGCGGCGCCAGCAAGAAGAAGGAGTCGGTGCTGGACATCTTCAAGGTGTTCGGCGCACTCAAGCAGCGCTTTGGCCAGGTCTACGTCAACTTCGGCGAACCCATCCGCCTGGCTGGCTTCCTCGACCAGCAGCAGCCCGGCTGGCGTGAACAGGATCACGGTCCGCAGTACCGGCCGGACTGGCTCAACGCCACCACCGCCCGCCTGGGAGAAACCGTGGCCCGCCACCTCAACGAGGCGGCGGCCATCAACCCGGTCAACCTGGTGGCCCTGGCACTGCTGTCCACCAGCCGCCTTGCCCTGGACGAGCGCGCCCTGACCCGCGTTCTCGACCTGTACCTGGCGCTGCTGCGCCAAGTGCCCTACTCGCCGCACACCACCCTGCCCGAGGGCGACGGCCAGGCACTGATCGAACATGTGCGCAGCATGAACCTGGTGGCCGAGCAGAAGGACGCCCTGGGCCGCATCCTCTACCTGGATGAAGGCAACGCGGTGCTGATGACCTACTACCGCAACAACGTGCTGCACATCTTCGCCCTGCCGGCGCTGCTGGCCAGCTTCTTCCTCAGCAGTTCACGCATGAGCCGCCAACTGCTGGGCCAGTATGTGCACGCGCTTTACCCCTACCTACAGGCCGAACTGTTCCTGCGCTGGACGCCAGAACAGCTGGACGAGGTCATCGACCAATGGCTGGTCGCGCTGGTGGAACAGGGCCTGCTGCGCCAGGACAACGACCTGTACGTGCGCCCGGCGCCCAGCTCGCGGCAGTTCGTGTTGCTGACCCTGCTCGCCCGCACCATCACCCAGACCCTGCAGCGCTTCTACATGGCCACCTCGCTGCTGATCAACAGCGGGCAGAACAGCCTGAGCGCCGAAGCGCTGGAAGACCTGTGCGTGATGATGGCCCAACGCCTGTCGATCCTGCATGGCCTGAACGCACCGGAGTTCTTCGACAAGACGCTGTTCCGCCACTTCATCCAGACCCTGCTCCAGCAAGGGGTGCTGCACGCCGATGCGCAAGGCAAGCTGGGTTATCACGACAAGCTCGGCGAGCTGGCCGAGGGCGTGGCCAAGCGAGTACTGTCGGCCGAGCTGCGCCTGTCGATCCGCCAGGTGGCCCTGCACCGTGACGACGGGCTGGAAACTTCGACCCTCTAACGGTTCATCGGTCGGCAAAATCCGCTAAAGTCCGTGGGGTTGGCCACAAGCCAGCTCCAAGGACACCGGAGATTCCATGAAAAAGCTCTTTATGCTGTGTTGCGCATCCCTGCTTGCAGCCTGCTCCAGCCAAACCCCACCCAACCAGGCCAGCCTGGACGGTGAAGTCTTCTACCTGCAGCGCATTGCCCTGCCGCCTGCCGCCACCCTGAGTGTGGAACTGCAGGATGTGTCGCTGATGGACGCCCCTGCCGTGACCCTGGCGCGCCAGGCCGGCCCGGTCAAAGGCAACGTGCCGCTGCCGTTCCATCTCACCTATGACCCCGCGCAGGTCAAGCCTGGCCACCGCTATGCGGTGAGTGCGCGCATTGAGCTGAATGGCAAGTTGCTGTTCATCAATACCGAACACCACGGTGTCGCGCTCGATGGCAGTGACCCGCAATTGGTACGCATCAAGGTAGACCAGGTTCGCTGATACCCGTTCTCATCCGTTTACAAGGAAAGCTTCATGATCCGCACTTCCCTGCGCTTCACCACCCTGTGCGCCGGCCTGCTGCTGTCGGCCAGTGCCCTGGCCCTGTCGCTGGGCGACCTCAGCCAGAAGGACGCCACCGGCGGCCTGAAAGATGCCCTGACCCAAGGTGCGCAACTGGCCGTCAAGCAACTGAGCACCCCAGGCGGCTTCAGCAACAACCCGGACGTGCGCATCGAGCTGCCAGGCAACCTGGGCAAAGCCGCCAAGGCGATGAAGATGTTCGGCAAGGGTGAACAGGTCGAAGCCCTGGAAACCAGCATGAACAAAGCCGCCGAGGCCGCCGTGCCGCAGGCCCAGGCGATTCTGGTGGATGCCGTGAAGAACATGAGCGTGACCGATGCCAAGGGTATTCTCAGCGGCGGTGACGACTCGGCCACCCAGTACCTGAACAAGAGCAGCCGCGAGCAGATCCGCGCCAAGTTCCTGCCAATCGTCAAGCAGGCCACCGACAAGGTTGGCGTGGCCCAGCAGTACAATGCCTTCGCTGCCCAAGCCAAAGGCCTGGGGCTGGTCAAGGATGACGCCAATATCGAGAACTACGTGACCGAGAAGGCGCTGGATGGCCTGTTCGAGATGATCGGCAAGCAGGAGCAGAGCATTCGCCAGAACCCGGCAGCGGCGGCTACCAGCCTGGCCAAGAAGGTCTTCGGCGCGCTGTAGGAGCGGGTTCACCCGCGAAAGGGCCGGGCCTGCTGGCCAATTTTCACCAGCCGTTCACCGTTGCTGCCGCTACCGTATTCGCGGGTAAACCCGCTCCTACACTGATCGAAAAGCCTGCGCGGTCCTCTGTAGGAGCGGGTTCACCCGCGAAAGGGCCAGGCCTGCTGGCCAATTTTCACCAGCCGCTCACCGTTGCTGCCGCCACCGTATTCGCGGGTAAACCCGCTCCTAAACGGCGGCGGGGTTGGACACAGGCCGTCGTAGGAGCGGGTTTACCCGCGAAGGGAGGGCTAAGCCCTCCCCCTGCGGTCTTCAGCCCTTCTTCACCCTGAACCACGCCGCATACAACGCCGGCAGGAACAGCAGTGTAAGCACCGTGGCCACGATCAACCCACCCATGATCGCCACCGCCATCGGTCCATAGAACACACTACGTGACAACGGGATCATGGCCAGCACCGCCGCCAGCGCGGTCAGCACGATCGGTCGGAAGCGCCGCACCGTAGCCTCGATGATCGCCTGCCAGCGCTCCATCCCCGCTGCGATGTCCTGCTCGATCTGGTCCACCAGTATCACCGAGTTGCGCATGATCATCCCCGCTAACGCAATGGTGCCGAGCATGGCGACAAAGCCGAACGGCTGGCGGAACACCAGCAGGAACAGGGTCACACCGATCAGCCCCAGCGGCGCGGTGAGGAACACCATCACCGTGCGCGAGAAACTGCGCAGCTGGATCATCAGCAAGCTCAGGACTACCACGATGAACAGTGGCATGCCGGCATTCACCGACTTCTGCCCACGCTCGGAATCCTCCACCGTGCCGCCCACCTCCAGCAGGTAGCCATCGGGCAGCTTGGCGCGGATTTCCTGCAGGGTCGGCAAAATCTGCTTCACCAGCGTCGCCGGCTGCTCCTGGTCGTAGATATCGGCACGCACGGTCACCGTCGGCAAGCGGTTGCGGTGCCAGATAATGCCTTCTTCAAAGCCGTACTCCAGGGTCGCCACCTGCGACAACGCCACGCTCTGGCCATTGTCGGTGGGCAACGCCAGGCTACCCAGGTTGCCCAGCTCGCTGCGTTCCTGCCGGGTGCCGCGCAGCAGGATCTCGATCAGTTCGTTGTCCTCGCGGTACTGGCTGACCGTGGTACCGATCAGCGAGCTTTGCAGGAAGCTCGCCAGGTGCGAAGTGCTCACGCCCAGCGCACGGGCGCGGTCCTGGTCGATTTCGAGGAACACCGCCTTGCTGGGTTCCTCCCAGTCCAGGTGCACGTTCACCACATGCGGATTCTCGCGCACCTTGTCAGCCACTTCACGGGCCAGTGCACGGGCCTTCTCGATATGCTCGCCAGTGACCCGGAACTGCACCGGGTAACCCACGGGTGGGCCATTTTCCAGACGCGTGACCCGGGCGCGCAGGTCGGGGAACTGCTGGTCCACCGTGCTGATCAGCCAACTGCGCAGCCGTTCGCGGTCTTCCATCGACTTGGCCAGCACCACGAACTGGGCAAAGCTGGCTGCCGGCAGTTGCTGGTCCAGCGGCAGGTAGAAGCGCGGCGAGCCGGTGCCCACATAGGCCACGTAGTTGTCGATACCGTCCTGCTGCTTGAGCAGTGCCTCCAGCTGCTTGACCCGCTCGGCGGTATTGGCCAGCGAGGCGCCTTCGGCCAGCTTCAGGTCAACCATCAGCTCCGGGCGCCCGGAGGCCGGGAAGAACTGCTGGGGTACAAAGCGGAACAGCAGGAGGCTGCCGACAAAAGCGGCAACGGTCAGCAGGATTACCGTCTTGCGCCGCCGTACGCACCACTCCACCAGCCGTCGCACGCGCTGGTAGAACGGGGTGGCGTAGGGGTCGGGCGCATGGCCGTCCTTGCCATGGCGCGCGGCATGCAGCTTGGCCAGGTCGGGTAGCAGACGCTCACCCAGGTAAGGCACGAACACCACAGCCGCCACCCAAGAGGTCAGCAAAGCGATGGTGACCACCTGGAAGATCGACCGGGTATATTCGCCGGTGCTGGAGGCCGCGGTGGCAATCGGCAGAAAGCCTGCTGCCGTGATCAGCGTCCCGGTGAGCATCGGGAAGGCCGTACTTGTCCAGGCATAGCTGGCTGCCTTGAGGCGGTCATAGCCCTGCTCCATCTTGATCGCCATCATCTCCACGGCAATGATCGCGTCGTCCACCAGCAAGCCCAGGGCCAACACCAGCGCGCCCAGGGAAATCTTGTGCAGGCCGATGCCGAAGTAATGCATGGCGGCAAAGGTCATGGCCAACACCAGCGGAATGGCCAGCGCCACCACCAGGCCAGTGCGCAGGCCCAGCGAGAAGAAGCTCACCAGCAGCACAATGACCAACGCCTCGACCAGCACCTGCACAAACTCGCCCACGCCGGCCTTCACCGCCGCCGGTTGATCCGAAACCTTGCGCAGCGCCATGCCGGCAGGCAGGTTATGCGCCAGGCGCTCGAACTCGCCTTCCAGGGCCTTGCCCAGTACCAGGATGTCGCCACCGTCTTTCATCGACACCGCCAGGCCAATGGCATCCTCGCCCATGAAGCGCATGCGCGGTGCAGGTGGGTCGTTGAAGCCACGGTGCACCTCGGCGACATCACCAATCCGGAAGGTGCGATCACCCACGCGAATGGGGAACTGGCGGATCTGCTCGACACTGTCGAAACGCCCGCTCACGCGCAGTTGCAAGCGCTCGCTGGGCGTCTCGAAGAAACCGGCGGTGCTCACCGCGTTCTGTTCTTGCAACGCCTTCTGCACGGCTTCCAGGGGCACGCCGAGGGTGGCCAGCTTGAGGTTGGACAGCTCGATCCAGACTTTCTCGTCCTGCAGGCCGATCAACTCGACCTTGCCCACATCCTTGACCCGCTGCAGCTGGATCTGGATACGGTCGGCGTAGTCCTTGAGCACCGCGTAGTCAAAGCCCTCGCCAGTCAGCGCATAGATATTGCCGAAGGTGGTGCCGAACTCGTCGTTGAAGAACGGGCCCTGGATCTCCGGCGGCAAGGTGTGGCGAATGTCCGCAACCTTCTTGCGGATCTGGTACCACAACTCGGGGATGTCCTTGGAGTGCAGCGAGTCGCGGGCCATGAAGGTAACCTGCGATTCACCGGGGCGAGAGAACGAGACGATTCTCTCGTACTCACCGGTTTCCATCAGCTTCTTTTCGATGCGCTCGGTCACCTGTCGCGACACTTCTTCAGCGCTGGCGCCTGGCCACAGGGTGCGGATGACCATGGCCTTGAAGGTGAATGGCGGATCCTCGCTCTGGCCAAGCTTGGTGTACGACATGGCGCCAATGACCGCCAGCAGGATCATCAGGAACAGGACGATCTGGCGGTTGCGCAGCGCCCAGGCAGAAAGGTTGAAACCCATCGGGACTTACTCCTTGGCCGTCAGGTTCACTACACGGTTGCTGCGGTCAACGGGGCGTACCTCCTGGCCCTCGCGCAGTACATGGCCACCAGCGGCAACCACCCAGTCACCCGGGTCCAGGCCTTCGAGCACCGGCACACTGTCGCTGCCATAAGCCCCCAGGCGCACGGTCGCCCGCTCCAGGCGGCTTTCCTTGTTCACCCGCCAGACATAGGCCTGACCGTTTTCCGCCGTCACGGCCGACAGCGGTACCGCCAGCGGGATCAGCCCGTCCTTGGCGATGAACACCCGGGCGCTCTGGCCCAGTTCAGCCGGTACAGCGGCCGTGGTAAAGGCGATGCGCGCCGCGAACGTGCGCGAGCGCGGGTCGGCGGCCGGTGACAGCTCGCGAATGCGCCCCTGGAAACGCGCCTGCGGGTGCGACCACAGCTCCACGCTCACCGGTTGGCCCACAGCGAAGCGGGCAAACTGCTGCTCCGGCAGGCCGATGGCTACTTCTCGCTCGCCATCGGCGGCAAGGGTGAACACGGTCTGCCCGGCGGCGACCACCTGGCCCACTTCAACCTGGCGCTTGGCAATCACCCCGGCCTGCGGCGCACGCAATACGGCATATTCGGCCTGGTTGCCCGCCACATCGAACTCGGCCTTGGCCTGCTTCAGACGGGCAAGGCCGGCGCGGTAGAGGTTTTCGGCGTTGTCGAACTGGGAGTGGCTGACCATCTGCCGTTCCAGCAGCTTCTGGTAGCGGTCGCGCTCGGCGCGCACCAATGCCAGGTTGGCCTCGGCAGCCGCCAGCTGGGCGCGATTGGCTTCAAGTTGCAGGCGCACGTCCTGCGGGTCCAGCTCGGCCAGCGGCTGGTCGGCCTTGACCCGCTGCCCCTCCTCCACCAGGCGCTTGCTGACCTTGCCGCCAATGCGGAAGGCCAGCTCCGGCTCGAAGCGCGCGCGCACTTCGCCGGGGTAACTGTCGGCAGCGGCTTCGGCCGGCTGTGGCTGCACCACCAGCGCCGGGCGCGGCGCGGCGGGTGGGGCAGCTTCCTGGCCACACGCCGCCAGAAGCAGGGCAGCAGCGGCGGGCAGAGCGATGGACAAGGCATGGCGCAACATGATGAATCCTTTCGCGGAGTGCACATTTAATATTTGTACTGGCTGGTATATTAAATCAGCGCAACGATGCCGGGAAGGGCATGCGCTGGCTTTTCGACGACCTGGCTGGAGCCCTCTGGCGCCTGTGAGATCAAGCGGCGGCTGAACGCCCACCCTGTCGATCAACTGAACGCTGGCAGGCCGCAGGTAAATGTGAGCTAGGTTTAGCCGTATCGCGGCTGACCCGTTAAGATGGGGATTCTTAAACCAGATGCAGACCACAATGCTCAACGACGCACCCATCGGCCCAGGCCGGCCCAAGGACCTGGCCAAGCGCGAGGCGATCCTCGAAGCGGCCAAGGCGCTGTTCCTCAGCCTTGGCTATGCCAACACCAGCATGGATGCGGTCGCTGCGGCGGCAGGTGTTTCAAAACTCACCGTGTACAGCCACTTCACCGACAAACAGACCCTCTTCTGCTCGGCGGTCATGGCCACCTGCCAGGTCCAGTTGCCTGACCTGCTGTTCGAGTATCCCGAAGGGGTACCGGTGGAAGAAGTGCTGCTGACCATTGCCCGCAACTTCCAGGCGCTTATCAGCAGTGACGAAGCGATCAAGCTCAGCCGCCTGATCATGGCCCAGGGCAGCCTGGACCCGAGTTTTGGCGAGTACTTTTACGAAGCCGGGCCCAAGCGCGTGCTCGCAGGCATGGAAGCGCTACTGCGCGGGGCTCATGAGCGTGGGCTGCTGCGCATCGACAACCCGCTGCGCGCCGCGGAGCACTTCTTCTGCCTGGTCAAAGGGGCACCGGATTACCGGTTGCTGCTGGGATGTGCGGGGCCGCTGGAAGGCGATGAAGCCGAGGCGCATGTGCGCGAGGTGGTGGGGGTGTTCTTGAGGGCATTCAAACCCTGATATCTGGATATTTTTGCAGGCCTCTTCGCGAACTTACCCGCGAAGAGGCCTGGGCAGGCCACACAAACGTCAGGCTTTCAACGCCTTCTTCGGATAAATGTCATACCGGCTCGACTTGCCTTCCAGGCTGTGACTGGGCTTCGGCCCGTCGATGATCGGTGCCTTGCGCGGGCGCTTCACCACCACCCGATGGCTGGCCAGCGCCAGGGCGGCTTCGAGCAGCGCCGGGGCATCCAGGTCATCGCCCACCAAAGGCCGGAACACGCGCATTTCCTTTTTCACCAGGGCGCTCTTGTCCCGGTGCGGGAACATCGGGTCGAGGTAGATCACCTGCGGCGCCTCCCCTTCCCAGGCGCGCATGCGCTCGATGGCGTTGCCGGTCAGCAGGCGCATGCGCCCGACAATCGGGCCCACCTCTTCATCCGCCCGCGCCCGCGCCAGGCCGTCCTCCAGCAGCGCGGCAATCAGCGGCTGGCGCTCGATCAGGGTCATCTGGCAGCCAAGGCTGGCCAGCACGAACGCGTCCTTGCCCAGCCCCGCCGTGGCATCCAGCACCTGCGGCCGGATACCTTGGGCAATGCCCACAGCCTTGGCGATCATCTGCCCGTTGCCACCGCCAAACTGGCGGCGATGCGCAGCCTGGCCTTCGACGAAGTCCACACGCACCGGCCCGGGTGCCTGCGGGCCCAGTTGCTGAATCTGCAAGCCGTCGGCGCCCACCTGCACCGCGAAGGCGGCGGTATCGTCCTGCAGCGGCAGGCCCAGGCGTTCAGCCCACACCCTGGCCTGTTGCGCATACTCAGCTGCCATCGCCTCGACCCTGATACCCGTGCCTTGCTCTTCCATCGTTCACACCCGAAAAATCAAACCAAGCCCTTAATGAATCGGCAGCCACGGCCGATACAGGCAATATCCCGCTATTCTGCCAGAGCACAGCGCGCACGACTGCCATGTCAGATACTCTTCCCATCGGCTTGACCTATTTGTCGCCTGTCGGCAACTACAGTCAGCACAACACCCAGGCACTCGGGGGCGTCAGCCACCTGTGGCAGGATTTCTTTGCCCGGGCGATGGCCGAGCAGCAGGAAGAGCCCGTAGACGGCATCAGCCAGTCGTTCGTGCAGTACGACCAGGACAGCGGCGAACCCATCGGCGGGGCCCGTGCACTGGCCTTGATCGACGCCCAGCGCGCCTGCCCGGTGCACGACACCATCGTGGCGCCGCCCGAACCGTTGTTTCTGCCCAAGGCCGAGCTTGAAGCCAAGCTGCTGCCGCCCGCCCCCGAGCCGTTCAGCGCCATGGAACTGATCGAGCAACAGCGCCAGCTCGACATCAACAACAGCTGGCTGCGCCCGGTGGTGATGAACCAGGGTCAGCCGATCGCCGAACCCGGCCCTGGCCCCACGCCGCGGTCATTGTTCCTGCCCATTGCCGAGTTCGAGACCAACCTGCTGGACCCGGCGCCCGAACCGTTCGACGACGCCACCCTGGCCAAGCAGCAGAATGACCTGGAGTTCGACATCCACTGGGCGCGCCCAGTGGTGCTGAACAACGTGCGCGCGTACGCCTGAAGCTAACGACAGATCTGCCAGCGCCCCATGTCCAGATGGAAGTGGTTGCGGTGCGCAGCGTTGTAGTCCGGCCCCAGTACCGTGCTGAAGCTCTCGCAAGCTGCCCGCTGCACCCGGTGCAGGAATTCCGCCTTCTGCCCGCCCGCCTGCCAGTCACGCGCCAGAATAATGCGCTGGCCGTCCTTCAGGCGAAATCCGCTGATGTCCAGCGCATTGGCCGTAGCGTGCTGGCTCAAACGGCCCTGCTTGCGGTGGTAGACGTTGCGGCAGGCAAAGCTGCCCAGGTGATCGACCTGCGTCACCGGTTGCCCAAACACTTCCTGCGCCGCCGGCTGCAAGCCATGGTTTTCGAACAGTGCATAGGCCACCGCCAACGGGCAACTGGCCAGAAAGCTGCTGCCCAACCGCGCCTGGCCGCCCTCAATGCGCCATACGTTCTGCAGCGGGCAGTTGGCCGACGCCGGGCTGTCGGCTTGTGCCCGGTAACGCAGGTGGCTGGTTTCCAGCGCCTGCCGGCACAGCGCTGGGTCATCGCGCAGGCGCGACAGTTTGTAGGGGGTCAGCAGGTTGGGCGGCTGGTGTACGTCCAGCGGCGCCCAGGGGTTCCATGCGGCAGGCAGGCGCCAGCCGAAGTGCCAGGCCAGGCCGGCCACCGTCAGCAGGCCGGCCAGTAGCGCCAGCAATGCCCGCATCAGCGACGGAACAGGTCGTTCAGCTGGGCAAACGGCATGGTCTGCTCACCGTAGCCGAACGTGCCCTCATCGCGAATTTCCTGCGCGGCCCGGTAGAAGGCCCCGAGCGCAGCACGGGCCAGCGACGAGCCAACGCTGACGCGGCGCACGCCCAGGTCCTGCAACTGGTTGACGCTCAGCGGCACGCCCGCCATGCCCATCAGCACATTCACAGGGCGCGGTGCGACTGCCTGCACCACGGCACGGACTTCCTCCACGGTGCGCAGCCCGGGGGCGTAGAGCACGTCGGCACCGGCTTCGGCATAGGCTTGCAGGCGCAGGATGGTGTCGTCGAGGTCCATGCGCCCGTGCAGCAGGTTTTCTGCACGGGCGCACAAGGTGAACGGGAATGGCAGGCTTCGCGCAGCCTGCACAGCGGCGCGCACGCGCTCCACAGCCAGCCCGAAGTCATAGATGGGCGCATCACTGCGCCCACTGGCATCTTCGATGGAACCGCCCACCAGGCCAATTTCGGCGGCACGCAGAATGGTCTGGGCACAGTCTTCGGGCAAGTCGCCAAAGCCGTTTTCCAGATCGGCGGCCACCGGCAGCGCGGTGGCATCGACGATCTCGCCGGCATTGTCCAGCGTATCGTCCAGGCTCAAGGCGCCTTCGGCGTCCGGCCGGCCAAGGCTGAAGGCCAGGCCTGCACTGGTGGTAGCCAGCGCCTCGAAACCCAGGCTGGCGAGCAACTTGGCGGAGCCGGCATCCCACGGGTTGGGGATGACGAACGCGCCGTCGCGCGCGTGTAACGCCTTGAAGGCCTCAGCTCGCAGGGTTTGCACATCCATGGTTCAACCTCCGGCAGTCAGGGAAAGGTCAGAGTAGCCCCAATTGTTCGACCTCAGGGGCGCGCGGCAATTCCGGCAAAGGTGCCAGGCCCGGCAGGCGTGCCATCAGGCGCTGATGGAAACGCTGGGCCAGCGCCGCAGCCAGGCGATTGTCCGAGGTGTGCAGGAAGATATAGGGATTGCGGCCTTCTTCGATCCAGGCGGCGACTTTTTCTACCCAAGGGCTAAGGAAGGTGTGATTGGCCTCCAGTTCCGGATGGCCGATGAAGCGAACCTGCGGGTGCTGGCTGAAGGCTGCCGGACGCGGTGGCACCTTTGGCTTCTTCGACTGCGCATGCAGCACGGCAGGGTCGCGCGAGGTACAACTGAACAGCGCACGCGGGTCGAGGCAGATACGCTCCACACCGCGTTCGTGCAGCAGGCGGTTGAGCAGGCGTTCTTCCTCACCCTTGGCAAAAAAGGCCTGGTTACGCACTTCCACAGCCACGGGCACGGCAATCTGATCGAGGAAGTGACAAAGCTCACCCAGGCGCGCCGGGCCGAACTGGGCCGGCAACTGCAACCAGTAGGGTGATACGCGCTGGCCCAGCGGGGCCATCAGCCGAGTGAAGTCGAAGGCAGGCTCAAGCTGGTCTCGCAGGTCGCCTTCATGGCTGACATCCCGCGGAAACTTGGCAGTGAAGCGAAAGTGCTCTGGCATGACCTGCGCCCAGCGGGCAATGGTGCCGGGAGCGGGACGTGCGTAGAACGTGGTGTTGCCTTCGACGGCGTTGAATACCTGGCTGTAGAAGCCAAGCATTTGATTACTGTTGGCGTCAGCGGGGTACAGGTAGTCGCGCCAGGCGTTTTCGCTCCACGACGGGCAACCGAGAAAATAAGGCAGTGGTAGGGGATTCATCCATCAAATGTACAGGTCGAGCCCCAGTACTTCCATGTCCCAGTCAGTAAAGCCTGCAGTGCTCAGGTAGCTGGCCAGTGCGGTGGCGGTGCGGCGGTCACGGGCGCGAGGGAAAACCATATCCTGCTGGCGGGCTGGCAGGCCACCACCAGGGCGGCGGGCGGTGGCTTCCTGCGGGGCGGCTTCTGCCTCCTCGATCACCTCGGCATCGTCGATGGCCTCGTCACGCACCGCTGCTTTGCGCGAGATGCGCTTGAGCGGGTAGGACTGCGATGAGAAACCGTCGATACGCATGGCATGAGCACTCAGGACCAATGATGGCAATTTAGCAGCATCAGAGTTCCGTCGCTAATGCTTGAGTGATAACTGGACCACAGATCGCGCAAAAGGTTTAAGCGTGTTCGGCGATAATCGACGAACAGCACTCAGTGCTTCTTGGGCGTGGCTACATTATCGCGCAGATAAACCGGTTGCGCCTGCTCGGCGACGATTGCCTCGCCACGGGCCCAGGCAAAGGTGGCCAGGCTGAGGACGTCCAGGGCGTTGGGCAAGGCACCCGGGTTGCTAGCCGCCACCTGTACCGCCAGGCGCTCGGCATAGCCCCATCCGGTACCGGCACCGAACCACTCGCCATTGCTGCCTGCCGGTAGCGCCACCTGCTCGGGCGGCAACACGGCTTCACGGCCGACCAGGCGCATTTCGCCCGCCGTGGCTTGGTAGCAGCCCCAGTACACTTCATCCATGCGCGCATCGATGGCAGCTGCCACCTGCTGCACGCCATGCTCGCGCAATGCACCCTGGGCCAAAGCGGCCAGGTTGGACACCGGCAGCACTGGGCGTTCGAGGGCGAAGGCCAGGCCTTGCACAACCCCGATGGCAATACGCACGCCGGTGAAAGCGCCCGGGCCACGGCCAAAGGCAATGGCATCCAGCGCATTCAGTGCCACGCCAGCGTCGGCCAGCAGTTGCTTGATCATCGGCAGCAGCTTCTGGGCATGCATGCGCGGGATCACCTCGTAATGGCTGGTTACCTTGCCGTCATGCAGCAGCGCGACGGAACAGGCTTCGGTGGCGGTATCCAGGGCCAGCAGGGTGGTCATCGAACGGGTATCCAGATGCGAATGAAAAAGAGCGGCAGTATAGAGCAGCAGCGGCGTTGTGTCCCGAGGGGGCCGCTGTGCGGCCCATCACGCTGATTTCAAAGCCTGCACTGGCCCTGGAGGAGCGACCTTGCGTCGCGAAAAGGGCCGCAAAGCGGCCCCAGGGTTTCAGCGGTATCACACCATTGTATGGGGCTGCTCTGCAGCCCTTTCGCGACACAAGGCCGCTCCCACAAAAGCGGGCCGTTGTCGAGGTGCGTCAGGCGCCGGATCAGCTCAGGGCTGCCAGGACCTTGGCGGTGATGGCTTCAACCGAGCCGACACCTTCGATGTGGCTGTACTTCGGCTTGCCGCCATTGGCAGCCGACAGCTTCTGGTAGAAATCCACCAGCGGCTTGGTCTGGCTGTGGTAGACCGACAGGCGATGGCGAACGGTTTCTTCTTTGTCGTCGTCACGCTGGATCAGGTCTTCACCGGTCTCGTCGTCCTTGCCTTCCACTTTCGGCGGGTTGTACTGAATGTGGTAGGTACGGCCCGAGGCCAGGTGCACGCGGCGGCCAGCCATGCGGCCGACGATTTCTTCGTCGTCGACGGCAATTTCGACCACGGCATCGATGTCGACACCGGCAGCGACCATGGCTTCGGCCTGTGGGATGGTGCGTGGGAAGCCGTCGAACAGGCAGCCGTTGGCGCAATCAGGCTGAGCGATGCGCTCCTTCACCAGGCTGATGATCAACTCGTCGGAGACCAGCTGGCCGGCATCCATGACTTTCTTCAGTTCCAGGCCCAGCGGGGTGCCGGCCTTGACGGCGGCACGCAGCATGTCACCGGTGGAGATCTGTGGAATACCGAACTTTTCGGTGATGAACTTTGCCTGAGTACCTTTACCGGCCCCGGGAGCTCCCAGCAGAATTACGCGCATCTTGTGCTCCTCAAATTTTTGTATGAAATTCAATGGATTCGGCGACCAGGGCCAAGTCCGGATAATCGGGTATGACCATAAATCGGTCAGAAGGCTGCTCAAGATACACAGCGCCCGGCAGCCAGACAAGCGTCCCAAAGTTGCAGGAATGCGCCACTTGCGGCTGACCGGGCAGGCGGTTGCGCCAGGCGCAACCACCCTCCCCGTCATAGTGCCGGGCCTGGATGGCACGCGCCAGACATGACCCGGGCTTGCCCTTAGCCGGTGTTGCGCAGCCCGGCGGCAATACCCGCCACGGTCACCAGCAAGGCCTGCTCCAACGGGCTGTCCAGAGCGGCTTCGCGACTGCGCGAGCGGGCCAGCAACTCTGCCTGCAGGCGGTGCAACGGGTCCAGATAGGTATTGCGCAGGCTAATGAATTCCAGTGTCTCGGGGCTGTGCGCCAGTAGCACCGGCTGCCCGGTCAGACCCAGCACGACCTGGCATGACTGCGACAATAGGTCGCGCAGGTGCGCACCTAAAGGACGCAAGTGCGGTTGCACCAGACGTTCGTCGTAGGCCTCGGCAATTTGCGCATCCGCTTTGGCCAGTACCATTTCCAGCATGTCGATTCGGGTGCGGAAGAACGGCCATTGCTCGCGCATTTGCGCCAGCAACTCACCCTGACCACGGGCCAAGGCATTAGTCAGCGCCGTTTCCCAGCCCAGCCAGGCCGGCAGCATCAGCCGGGTCTGGGTCCAGCCGAAGATCCACGGGATGGCCCGCAGGCTTTCGATGCCCCCGGCGCGACGTTTTGCCGGGCGGCTGCCCAACGGCAGGCGCCCCAACTCCTGTTCTGGCGTCGACTGGCGGAAGTACTCGACGAAATCGGGATTCTCCCGTACCACGCTGCGGTAGGCCTGGACACCATCGGCGGCCAACTGGTCCATCACTTCACGCCAGGCCGGCTGCGGGGGCGGTGGTGGCAATAGCGTGGCTTCAAGCACGGCAGCCAGGTACAGGTTGAGGTTTTGCTCGGCGATGCCCGGCAAGCCGAACTTGAAGCGAATCATTTCACCCTGCTCGGTGGTGCGGAAACGCCCCGCCACCGAACCCGGTGGCTGCGACAGGATCGCAGCATGGGCCGGGCCGCCGCCTCGCCCGACCGTACCGCCACGGCCGTGGAACAGCAGCAGCTCGACCTGATGCTCGGCACAGATACGCACCAGGTTTTCCTGAGCCCGGTACTGCGCCCAGGCAGCAGCGGTGGTGCCGGCGTCCTTGGCCGAATCGGAGTAGCCGATCATCACTTCCTGCGGGCCGCGCAGGCCCGCGCGGTAGCCCGGCAGGCCAAGCAGGCGCTGCATGACCGGGCCGGCGTTGTCGAGGTCGGCCAAGGTCTCGAACAGTGGCACCACACGCATGGGGCGGGTCAGGCCGGCTTCCTTGAGCAACAGTTGCACCGCCAATACATCCGAGGCGGCACCGGCCATGGAAATGACGTAAGACCCCAGCGAGGCGGCCGGCGCAGCGGCCACTTCCCTGCAGGTCGCCAGCACTTCGGCGGTGTCCGCTTGCGGCTTGAAATGCGCAGGTAGCAGCGGCCGGCGGTTTTTCAGCTCGGCCTGGAGGAACGCGATGCGCTGCTCCTCATCCCAGTCGGCGTAACGCCCCAGGCCCAGGTAATCGGTAATCTCGGTCAGCGCATCACGGTGGCGGGCAGCGTCCTGGCGTACGTCCAGGCGGCCCAGGAACAGGCCGAAGGTCACCGCACGACGCAGGCAGTCAAGCAGCGGCCCCTCGGCGATCACGCCCATGCCGCATTCGTGCAGTGACTGGTAGCACAGCTCCAGCGGCGCGATCAGCTCGCGGTTGTCCACCAGCACGTCGGCACCGGCCGGTTGGTTGCTGGTCAAGGCCGAATGCGCCCATGCGCGTGTCGCACGCAGGCGGTCGCGCAGTTGCTTGAGCACAGCGCGGTAGGGTTCGGCACTGTCGCCAACCTGTTTGCGCAGGGCGTCGTTGGCCTGCTGCATGGACAACTCGGCGGCCAGCGCATCGATGTCGCGCAGGAACAGGTCGGCGGCCATCCAGCGCGCCAGCAGGAGTACTTCGCGGGTGACGGCAGCCGTTACATTGGGGTTGCCATCACGGTCCCCACCCATCCACGAGGCAAAGCGAATCGGCGCGGCCTCCAGCGGCAGGCGCAGGCCAGTGGCCTCCAGCAGGGCCTTGTCGACCTTGCGCAGGTGGCTGGGGATGGCATGCCACAGTGAATGCTCGATCACTGCGAAACCCCACTTGGCTTCGTCTACCGGCGTAGGCCGGGTACGGCGGATTTCTTCGGTGTGCCAGGCCTCGGCGATCAGCCGGCGCAGGCGTTCACGCACTTGCTGACGTTCTGCCGAGGTCAGGTCACGATGGTCCTGTGCGGCCAGTTGGCCGGCGATCGCGTCGTACTTCTGGATCAGCGTGCGACGGGCCACTTCGGTGGGATGTGCGGTGAGCACCAACTGGATATCGAGCTTGGCCAGTTGCCGGGCCAGGGCATCGTTGCTGTGGCCGGCCTGCTTCAAGCGCCCCAGCAGCTCGGGCAGTACCTGCGCTTCGAACGGCTCGGGCTGGTCAGCGTCGCGCCGGCGGATCAACTGGTACTGCTCGGCCATGTTGGCCAGGTTGAGGAACTGGTTGAAGGCCCTCGCTACGGGCAGCAGGTCTTCTTCGGCCAGGTCCGCCAAGGTCGAGCTCAGCTGCTCACCCGGGCCGCGGCGGTCGGCCTTGGCACTGTGGCGGATGTCCTCGATTTTCTGCAGGAACGCATCGCCATGCTGTTGGCGAATGGTTTCGCCAAGCAGCTCCCCCAACACATGGACATCTTCACGCAAACGCACATCGATATCGGTCACTGGCGCTCTCTCCGTTGCATCCCTCTCAGCCTTGGCGCGCCCTGTGCCAGAGCGGGGTAACCCGTGAAGAGCCCAATGCGGTGTCTGGCACCGGCGTTGCCGGTGTTCGCGGGTAAACCCGCTCCTACAGGGGGGCGGTATCCCCCAAGAGTGCCCACAGCCGGGCGACGATGGCAAGCCGTGATCGGCCAAACCAAACTAAAGTGAAAGCACAGCACTCCCATGCAGTGCAGCCTTTCCAGGCGTCAACAGAGGTCATCATGAAAATCCGTGAACTCGCCCAGCACTGGGAACAGAATGCCGCCGGTACCCTCAGCCGTACCGGCCATGTCCTGCATCTGGACCTGGAGTCCGAAGCGCGCCTGGCCGCGCTGATCGACATGTACCCCAAGCGCACCGCCGAAGAACTGCTCGGCGAACTGATCGCCGCCGCCCTTGAAGAACTGGAAGCCAGTTTCCCCTATGTGCAGGGCCGCCAGGTCATCGCCACCGACGAAGAAGGCGACCCTTTGTACGAAGACGTTGGTCCTACGCCGCGCTTTCTCTCCCTGTCCCGCCAGCACCTGCACAACTTGAGCAACGCGACAGTCGACACCGACAAATAATCCTGCGCCCCAGCATTCCGGGCCTGCTCAAGGCCCGGAATACCGCTCCAGCCTGGGAAAGTTCCAGGCAAATCGCACTGACCGATCAGTCAGAAATAGTTATTCGATTACAGCGCTTTTTTCTGAACTATTCGAAAAACGTTCGAGTCGGAGCCAATAGCCATCACGCTAAAACCCTGCACACTGCCCTCGTGCACCGTTGAGCTGAAGCGCGCGGTTTTGTCAGGGATTGAGCGATGGACTGCTACGGACATCGTCGTTATCAGGAGTGATCCAATGGAGCTGACCACCATGAAGACCCGCACTAGCCAACTGTCATCCACTCATGTGCGCGGGTTCAAGCTGGCCGCGCTGGCGCTGGGCAGTAGCCTGGTCCTGGCCGGCTGTGCGGGCAATCCGCCCACCGAGCAGTATGCCGTTACCCAGTCCGCCGTGAACTCCGCCGTCAGCGCTGGCGGTACCGAGTTCGCCGCCGTGGAAATGAAAGCGGCTCAGGA
The DNA here is from genome assembly GCF_058782925.1 of Pseudomonas sp. FW305-E2. Lineage (NCBI taxonomy): Bacteria > Pseudomonadati > Pseudomonadota > Gammaproteobacteria > Pseudomonadales > Pseudomonadaceae > Pseudomonas > Pseudomonas sp. FW305-E2. The sequence continues at coordinate 44,735 of NZ_JBYSYE010000034.1, forward strand.
CAAGTTCAAGCAAGCCGAAATCGCCATGCACGACAAGAAGTACGACGAGGCCAAGCGCCTGGCCCAACAGGCCGAGTGGGATGCACGCCTCGCCGAACGCAAGGCCCAGGCAGCCAAAGCCCAGAAGGCCGTGCAGGATGCCCGCCAGGGCGTTCAGGACGTACGTGAGGAAGGCCTGCGCAGCGCTCAGTGAGCCCTGCCCCGCCAACCTTAGCCTTCGCACACGATCAAAGGATGAACACTATGCGCAAACACGTCATGATTCCCGCCCTGCTGGCCCTGAGCGTCGGTCTTGCTGCCTGCTCGCACGATCCGAATGCCAACCTGGAATCGGCCCGCACCAACTTCTCCTCGCTGCAGAGCGACCCGCAAGCGAGCAAAGTCGCGGCACTGGAGACCAAGGACGCCCAGGACTGGCTGAACAAGGCCGACAAGGCCTACATGGACCGTGAAGACGAGAAGAAAGTCGACCAATTGGCCTACCTGACCAACCAGCGCGTCGAAGTGGCCAAGCAGACCATTGCCCTGCGCACCGCCGAAGCTGAACTGAAGAATGCCTCGGCCCAGCGCGCCCAGGCCAAGCTGGATGCCCGCGACGCGCAGATCGCCAAGCTGCAGGACAGCCTCAACGCCAAGCAGACCGACCGCGGAACGCTGGTGACCTTCGGCGACGTGCTGTTCGACTTCAACAAGGCCGAACTCAAGAGCAGCGCTTACCCGAACATCACCAAGCTGGCCCAGTTCCTTCAGGAAAACCCGGAACGCAAGGTGATCGTCGAGGGCTACACCGACAGCGTCGGCTCGGCCAACTACAACCAGACCCTGTCCGAGCGCCGTGCCAACAGCGTGCGCATGGCACTGGTGCGTGCCGGGGTAGATCCGGCGCGTATCGTTTCCCAGGGCTATGGCAAGGAGTACCCGGTAGCGGACAACTCGAGCAACTCGGGACGTGCGCAGAACCGTCGGGTGGAGGTGACCATCTCCAACGACAACCAGCCGGTGGCACCACGCTCGGTGAGCCAGGTTCAGCGCTAAGGCTGGCTAGCTGAAAGGACAAGCCCCGCGATCGACGCGGGGCTTTCTTTTGCCTGTTCGGGCCTCTTCGCGGGCACGCCCGCTCCCACAGGTACGGCGCCAGTTTCGAGTTTTGCGCGACCCTGTGGGAGCGGGCGTGCCCGCGAAGAGGCGAGTTCAGGCAGCAGGGATAATGGCTCACTGCACCTGCTGCGGTGTTTCCTCGCCCATGCAGCGCACCGCGCGCTTGCGGTTGTCCACCAGCACGCCGGTCAGGCCTTTCTGCTGGGTGTCGAACAGCACCAGCACGCCGTCGACGCACTGGGCCACTTGCGGCGCCGGGTCCAGCGATACCTTGTAGTCCTCGCCGGGGATGGTCTTGAGCATGGTGAAATCCTGCAGCAGCAGGGCATCTTCGGGCTTGGCGAAATGCAGGTAACCGTAATACCACAAGGCCCCCACCGTCACGATGATGCTGCCGACGCCGGTCAGGATCAGCGGGATGGCGTTGCGTTCTTCACTCATTGCTTGTTCTTCTCGTCAGGGAAATTGGGCACTTCGGCAAGCCGCCGCAGGCCGTTGAAATGGCTGGGGTCATCGAGGAACCGCAGCATCACCTGGCGCCAGGTAGGGTCGGCGAAGGTCTGCACGTGCCCCCCTCGGGTCAGTTGCAGCACCCGCGGTGGTGGCGCGTGCTGATACAGGCGGATGCCGTTGTCCATCGGCACCAGGTTGTCGTCGATGCTGTGGAAAAACAACTTGGGCGGGCTGCTCAATCGCTCGATCGAGCGGATCGCGCTGTCGCCGTCCGGCACTAGCCACGACAGCGGAACCTGCAATGGCCAGGTCATCCAGGAGGTGCTGAGCGCAAAGCGCCCCACCGCGCGGTAACTGGCCGGCACGCCATCGAACACCAGGGCGCTGAAGCGCTGACGCTGCTCGGGGTGGGCCGCCAGGTAATGAATGGCCATGGCACCGCCCAGGCTCTGCCCCAGCAGTACCAGCGGCTTGCCCTTGACCTCGGGCGCCTGCTGCAGCCAGGCCATGGCTGCAGCAATGTCCTGGTACACCTCCGGCAGGCTCGGCTGGCCCTGAGACAAGCCATAGCCGCGGTAATCGATCATGAACACCTGGTAGCCCTGCTCCGGCAACCAGTAGCTCCCCCCCAGGTGCCCTGGCAGGTTACCGCCGTTGCCGTGCAGGTGCAGCACCGTGCCCTTGACCTCGACCCCAGCCTTGGCTGGCAGCCACCAACCGTGAAGGCGGATGCCATCAGCAGTGGTCAGCGTGACATCGCGGTATTCCAGCTTGGCGCGCTCCGGGGTGAAGGCCTGACCACGCTCGGGGTAGAACAACAGGCTGCTGCAGCCGCCAAGGCTCACCAGGACCAGGCCGAGGACGAGCAGGCGGCAGTGCTCAGAGAATGTTCGCGTAGTCGGCTTCAATGCGATCCAGGCTCAGGTGGTTGAGGAAGTTGGAGAAGCACATCCAGGCCGACAACGCACTCAGGTCGCGGAACTGTTCAGGCAGGTACTTGGGCGGCTCGACCAACCCTTCCTCGACAAGTTGGCGCAGGGTGCGCATGTCTTCCAGGGTGGTCTTGCCACAGAACAGCAACGGGATCTGTTCCAGTTTGCCCTTCTTCACGGCCAACTGAATGTAGTTGTAAACCATGATGAAGCCCTTGAGATAGGACAAGTCCTTGGTGAATGGCAGGCCATTGGGTACCGACCCGCGGAACACCCGGCTGGCGTTGCTGTAGCTCTGCGCCATCTCGAAGCCCTGCTCGCGGAAGAAACCGTAAACCTGCATGAAGTCTGCACCCTCCTCGACCATGTGGATGGCACGGGTGCGGTTGGTAAGCTTGCGCAGGCGGCTGGGGTAGGAGGCAAAGGCGATCACCTCCATGAGAATCGCCAGGCCCTCCTGGGTTACCGTCGATGAGGGCGGGCCCTTGGCCAGGAAGGTGCAGATCGGCTGGTTCAGGCCATTGAGCGTGGTGCCGACATGCACCAACCCTTCATGCACCTCCAGGGCGCGCACATCGCGGGCGTTGAACATGGCATCGGCACGCACCTTGATGTAGTCGGCACCGGCTGCGGCATCGGCGACGATACCGTCGGACTCGAACACGCGAATGGTCCCTTCAGCCTCGCCGAACACGTTGTTCAGCCGGTGCTGGAGGATCTCCACCGCCTCCTTGGCGGTGAGATTCTTTGGCTCATCCTTGAGGTCACCACGGCCATCGATGTTGTTCAGGTAGTCCGACAGCATCAGGCCAAGGTCGGCCAGGGTCGGGTCACCGGCGTGGAAAGCATCCGAGGCGGCGCCGTACAGCTCCTGGGAGATCAGGCCGAAGTCCTCGGTACCGCGCGCTTCAAGCATGCGCACCACCATGCGGTATTCGCGGCACATGCGCTTCATGATCTGCCCGACCGGGTTGAACTGGCCCAACTGGCGAATGATGTCGCGCTCGATGCCCTGGAACTCGGCCTTGACCGCGCTGGAGTCGAACGACAGCGGGCGCGACTGGTAGTAGGCACGATCAACCGCCGGCGGCTCCTTGCCCTTGGCCTTGAGAAAGCCCTGGCGGATGTTGTCGTCCCACTTCACCGCGTCCAGGACCCGGATAGGCGTCTGTGCCGCGACGATGCGGTCGGACAGGGCGCGGATGGTTTGCTGGTATTCGTCCACCGGGGACTCCTTTCTAGTACACGAAACCTGTACCGGCCTCTTCGCGGGCAAGCCCGCTCCTACAGGGATATCAAGAAGCCCAGGCCTGGCAAGGCCCCTGTAGGAGCGGGCTTGCCCGCGAAGAGGCCGGTACAGGCCACTACTTGCCGGAGCGCTGGAACCGCGCCACTTCAACGAACAGGTCGGAGTTGGCCGGGTCGTCCAGGTAGGCCAGCACCCGCGCCGCCGGGCTATCGATCAGCACGCCATCGCCGTTGTCGTCCGGCACTTCGGTACTGCGACCGGTCAGTTCCTTGTTGTCCACCGCCTGCTGTACCTGCTCGACATCCAGGTTGTAGACCACCAGCTCCTTGCCATCGACGATATCGAAGCCGCCAATCAGGAAATTGCCACCCAGGCGCTTGGGCACGCCAGCCGACAAGTACCAGCGGTTGCCATGGCGTGACACGGTGAACACGTACTCTTCAGGCGCCTTGCCCTTGGCCGTGGCCACTGCCTTGTAGGCGTCGCCACCGCTACGGCTGATCACCAGTTTCAACGGCTCCCCCCAGGCGTCCTTGCTACTCCACTTGCCGAGCAAGGCCTTGGGCGCTGCCTGGTTGCTGGGCAAGGGCTCATGGAAGGTCACCAGACAACCGCCCAGCAGCAGGAATGACAAAGTCAACAACACCACACGCCAGGCTTTCATCAGGTTCTCCTTGAAAAGGTCGTTCTCGGCTCAGGCCGATGCCAGCACCAGCTGCAGGTATCGGGTAAGCATAGCGAGCATCTGCCCATCGGCTTGCGCATTCGCTTGCTTGAGCAGGCCTTGATATTCCAACTGCTCGATAATCGCCGTCAACATCTGTGCATCCTGCTCCGGCTGCCGCGAGCCCACGACCTGCAGCAATTGCCGGGTGCCGTGCAGCAGGATCTGCTCATGAGCGCACACCAGCTCAGCCAGTCGCGGGCACAGCAATGCTTCCTGGCGGAAAGCCTGCTCGGCCATCAGGAAGTCACGGCGGTTCAGCAGTTGCCGCTGAACGTAGTCGGCGGTCATGCGCGCCACCTCGTCAGCCAGCCGCGCCCGGGCCTGCGGGCTGCCATCGCCCTGTGCCAGCAACTGGCGCAACACCACCTCGGTGTTGGCCCACAGCTTGGCCATGTAAGCCGCACTGCGCTCGACGTACTGGGCAAAGGTATCGGTGAGCAGGTCCTCGATGTCCTTGAAGTAGTAGGTGGTGGCCGACAATGGTACGCCGGCCTCGGCGGCCACTGCCCGGTGGCGCACACCGCGCACGCCATCGCGCACGACAATGCGCATGGCGGCATCGAGAATCAACTGGCGACGCTGTTCGCTGCCTTGGCGGGCAGTCTTGCGGCCTTGGTATTGCACGCTTTCGGCGACGGCGGTGGCGATGCCGGCGGCGCCTTGGTCAGGCATGGCGGGTGTCACGGGGGATACCTCATGGGCAGTGTTTCGTCAGTGCTGGCCCCTTCGCGGGTAAACCCGCTCCTACAAGGCCTTTGTAGGAGCGGGTTTACCCGCGAAGAGGCCGGTACTGACAACATAAAGCTTCAGGCAAGAAAAAGCCGCCTCGAAAGGCGGCTCGTTCAGCTCACTCAGGCCTGCGGACGCATGTGCGGGAACAGGATGACGTCGCGGATCGACGGCGAGTTGGTCAGCAGCATCACCAGGCGGTCGATGCCGATACCTTCACCGGCGGTCGGCGGCATGCCGTACTCCAGCGCACGAACGAAGTCGGCGTCATAGTGCATGGCTTCATCGTCACCCGCGTCCTTCTCGGCCACCTGGGCCAGGAAGCGCTCGGCCTGATCTTCGGCATCGTTGAGCTCGGAGTAGGCGTTGGCGATCTCGCGGCCACCGATGAACAGCTCGAAACGGTCGGTAACGGCCGGGTTGTCGTCGTTGCGACGGGCCAGCGGCGACACTTCGAACGGGTACTCGGTAATGAAGTGCGGCTGTTCCAGCTTGTGCTCGACCAGCTCTTCGAAAATCATCACCTGCAGCTTGCCCAGGCCTTCATGGCCCAGCACCTTGGCGCCGGCCTTCTTGGCAATCTCACGGGCGCGGTCGACGTCCTGCAGGTCGGCAGCGGTCAGCTCCGGGTTGTACTTGAGGATCGAGTCGAACACCGACAGGCGTACGAACGGCTCGCCGAAGTGGAAGACCTTGTCGCCGTACGGTACGTCGGTAGAGCCCAGTACCAGTTGCGCCAGCTCGCGGAACAGTTCCTCGGTGAGGTCCATGTTGTCGCGGTAGTCGGCGTAGGCCTGGTAGAACTCGAGCATGGTGAATTCAGGGTTGTGACGAGTCGAAACGCCTTCGTTGCGGAAGTTACGGTTGATCTCGAACACTTTTTCGAAGCCACCCACGACCAGGCGCTTGAGGTACAGCTCCGGCGCGATACGCAGGAACATGGCCATGTCCAGGGCGTTGTGGTGGGTTTCGAACGGCTTGGCTGCCGCACCGCCCGGGATGGTCTGCAGCATCGGCGTTTCGACTTCAAGGAAGTCACGCTCGATGAGGAACTTGCGGATGTGCGAGATCACCTGCGAACGCACACGGAAGGTGTGGCGGGTTTCTTCGTTGACCATCAGGTCGACGTAGCGCTGGCGGTAGCGCTGCTCGGTGTCGGTCAGGCCGTGGTGCTTGTCGGGCAGCGGGCGCAGCGACTTGGTCAGCAGGCGCACGTTGGTCATTTCGACGTACAGGTCGCCCTTGCCGGAACGGGCCAGGGTGCCTTCGGCGCTGATGATGTCGCCCAGGTCCCAGGTCTTGACCGCAGCCAGGGTTTCTTCCGGCAGGGTCTTGCGGTTGACGTAGACCTGAATACGGCCAGTCATGTCCTGGATAACCATGAACGAGCCACGGTTGAGCATGATGCGGCCGGCTACCTTGACCGGGATCGCGGCTGCTTCCAGCTCTTCCTTGGTCTTGTCCGCGTACTGCTTCTGCAGGTCGTTGCAGTAGCTGTCGCGACGGAAGTCGTTGGGGAAGGCATTGCCCTTGGCACGCTCGGCGGCAAGTTTTTCCTTGCGCAGGGCGATCAGGGCGTTTTCTTCCTGTTGCAGGTCTTGCGATTCGGTCTTCAGGTCGCTCATGTCGTCATTCTTTCCATCAGGTATTCGTTGCCCGTTCCGGGCAGGGCACGCGCTACCGGCGGCTGGCCAGGTAGCGCGGCATGGGTGTGCGGCTTACAGGCCCTGCTTGAGGCTCGCTTCCAGGTACTGGTCAAGGTCGCCATCGAGGACCTTCTGGCAGTCGCTGCGTTCGACGCCGGTACGCAGGTCCTTGATGCGCGAGTCATCCAGCACGTAGGAGCGGATCTGGTGGCCCCAGCCGATGTCCGACTTGCTGTCTTCCAGCGCCTGCGAGGCGGCGTTGCGCTTCTGCATTTCCAGCTCGTACAACTTGGCCCGCAGCATTTTCATGGCGGTGTCTTTGTTGGCGTGCTGGGAGCGTTCGTTCTGGCAGGCCACCACGGTGTTGGTAGGCACGTGGGTGATACGCACCGCAGAGTCGGTGGTGTTCACGTGCTGACCACCGGCACCCGAGGAGCGGTAGGTGTCGATACGCAGGTCGGACGGGTTGATGTCGATCTCGACCTTGTCGTCGATCTCAGGCGACACGAACACCGCCGAGAACGACGTGTGACGACGGGCGCCGGAGTCGAACGGGCTTTTGCGCACAAGGCGGTGCACGCCGATCTCGGTGCGCAGCCAGCCGAAGGCGTACTCGCCCTTGATGTGCACGGTGGCGCCCTTGATACCGGCGACCTCGCCTTCGGAAAGCTCGATGATGGTGGCGTCGAAACCGCGCTTGTCGGCCCAGCGCAGGTACATACGCAGCAGGATGTTGGCCCAGTCCTGCGCTTCGGTACCGCCGGAGCCGGCCTGGATGTCCAGGTAGGCGTTGTTCATGTCCATCTCGCCGCTGAACATGCGACGGAACTCAAGCTGCGCCAGGTTCTCTTCCAGGCCTTCCAGCTCGGTCACGACGTCGCTAACGGCGTTCTCGTCATTTTCCTCGACGGCCATGTCGAGCAGGTCCTTGCAGTCGGCCAGGCCGCCGGACAGCTTGTCCAGGGTCTCGACGACCTGGGCCAGCATGGCACGCTCGCGGCCCAGTGCCTGGGCGTACTCGGGCTTGTTCCAGACGTTGGGGTCTTCCAGCTCGCGGTTGACTTCGATCAGGCGGTCATGCTTGTGATCGTAGTCAAAGATACCCCCGAATTGACTGGGAACGCTCGGTGAGGTCCTTGATGGTGTTCAGGATCGGTTGGATTTCCATGGGCTGGCTACTCGCGCGAATTCGGTGAAAAGCCCGCGAGTATAACCGAGTCCGCAGCATGGCGGCAGACCCGCCGGGCGGTCGTATGTAGATAGGGCAACCTGCGCTCTCACACAGGCCGCGCCGTCTCCAAGAGCTCAGGCGATGCCGACTTGGTTACGCCCACCGTTCTTGGCCAGGTAAAGACCTTTATCGGCCGCCGAAATCAGCTGCCGGCAATGGCTGCCGATAGCCGGAGTCTGGGTGGCCAGGCCGATGCTCACGGTCAAGCACGTATCAGCCGTCGACGCAGTATGCGGGATGCCAAGGCCCAGCACGGTCTGGCGCAGTTTTTCGGCCACCAGCCGCGCCCCACCTGGCGAGGTGTTGGGCAGCACCAGGGCAAACTCTTCGCCGCCATAGCGCGCCGGCAGGTCGGTCGGCCGCGAGCACGAGCTACGAATGGCTTCGGCCACCTGGCGCAGGGCCTCGTCGCCGGCCAAGTGGCCAAAGCTGTCGTTGTAGGCCTTGAAATAATCGACATCGATCATCAGCAACGACAACTGCTGCTGTTCACGCATGGCCCGGCGCCACTCCAGCTCCAGGTACTCGTCGAAGTGGCGACGGTTGGACAGCCCGGTCAGGCCATCGGAGTTCATCAGCCGCTGCAGCATCAGGTTGGAATCAAGCAACTGCTGCTGGCTGACGCGCAGGGCACGGTAGGCCTCATCGCGCTGCAGCAGGGTCAGGTAGGAACGCGAGTGGTAGCGGATGCGGGCCACCAGTTCGATGGTATCAGGCAGCTTGACCAGGTAATCGTTGGCCCCGGCGGCAAATGCTGCACTCTTGACCAGCGGGTCTTCCTTGGTCGACAGGACGATGATCGGGATGTCCTGGGTCACTGGGTTGTTGCGGTATTCGCGCACCAGGGTCAAGCCGTCCAGGCCAGGCATGATCAGGTCTTGAAGAATGACCGTGGGCTTGATGCGCATGGCCTGGGCCACCGCCTGGTGCGGGTCGGCACAGAAGTGGAAGTCGATGTTGTCTTCATCGGCCAAGCCACGCCGCACCGCTTCGCCGATCATGGCCTGGTCATCGACCAGCAGCACCATCGCCGAGTTCTCGTTGGTGGTCGCGAAACCTTCGATCGGTAAATCATTCATCATTGTTCACCCGATCACTACCGGCCTGGCGGCGTGATTCAATACATTTCGTCATTTTGCGAAAAATTCAGTCAAGCGCCCGGCAATGCGTTCCAGCGGGCGAATTTCCACGGCGGCATCAATAGCCGCAGCAGCCTTGGGCATGCCGTACACCGCGCTGCTGGCCTGGTCCTGGGCAATGGTCAGAAAGCCCTGCTGACGCATCAGCTTCAGGCCCTGGGCACCGTCGCGGCCCATGCCGGTGAGCAGCACGCCCACTGCATCACCATTCCAGTAACGTGCCACGCTCTCGAAGAACACATCGATCGAGGGCCGGTAGATTTCATTCACAGGTTCGGCAGTGTAGGCCAGTTGGCCATTCTGTAGCAGGCGAATGTGGTGGTTGGTACCGGCCAGGAGTACCTGCCCTGGCTGCGGCGGTTCGCCTTCACGGGCCAGACGCACCGGCAGGCCTGCTGCGCTGCTGAGCCATTCGGCCATGCCTGCGGCAAACACCTGGTCCACGTGCTGGACCAGCACGATGGCCGCCGGAAACGCGGCCGGCAAACCCTTGAGCAGCACTTCGAGTGCTGCCGGCCCCCCCGCCGAAGACCCGATTGCCACCAACCCGCGGCGCTGGGAAGCCTCGCGCAGCGGCGCAGCCACCGACCTTGCGGCAGGTGCCCGCTGCTGGCCGACCAGCCAGCCAATATTGAGGATCTTGCGCAACAATGGCGCCGCTGCTTCGCGGGCATCGCCAGCGCCCAGCGCAGGCGTGTCGACCACATCGAGCGCGCCATGGCCCATGGCCTCGAATACCCGGTGTACGTTCTGCTTGCGGTCGACCGTGACGATGACAATGGCGCACGGGGTTTCGGCCATGATCCGCCGGGTCGCCTCGACACCGTCCATCACCGGCATGATCAGGTCCATGAGGATCAGGTCCGGTAACTGCTCGGTGCAGCGCTGCACCGCCTCGGCACCGTTGCTGGCCACCCACACGACCTGGTGTGCGGGCTCCAGGGCAACCGCCCGGCGCAACGCTTCGACGGCCAGGGGCATGTCATTGACGATGGCGATCTTCATCCCTGAGCACCTCCGATCAGTTCCACAACAGCATCCAGCAACGCATCGTCGTGGAAACTGGCCTTTGCCAAATAGTAGTCGGCGCCGGCGTCCAGGCCACGCCGTCGGTCTTCCTCACGGTCTTTATAGGACACCACCATCACCGGCAATGACTGCAGACGCTGGTCGCGACGCACCAGGGTAACCAGCTCGATACCGTCCATGCGCGGCATGTCGATGTCGGTGATCAGCAGGTCGAAGTCCTCACTGCGCAGGGCGTTCCAGCCGTCCATGCCATCAACCGCCACTGCCACGTCGTAGCCACGGTTGCCCAGCAGTTTGCGCTGCAGTTCGCGCACGGTCAGCGAGTCATCGACCACCAGGATGCGTTTGCGGACAGCGCCACGGGCTCCGCTGCTGCCGCGTTCGATGCGTTCCAGGCTGCCGGTGCTGAGCAGTTTTTCCACCGAGCGTAGCAAGTCTTCGACATCGACAATCAGGACCACCGAGCCATCATCGAGCAAGGCGCCGGAGGAAATGTCCTGCACCTTCCCCAGGCGTGGGTCGAGCGGCATCACGACCAGCACCCGTTCCCCCACCAACCGCTCCACGGCCACCCCGTACAGCTGCTCGCGCTCACGAATCACCACTACCCGCAAGCTGGCTTCGTCGCTTTGCCCCGCCGGGCGATTGAGCAACTGGCTGGCCGCCACCAGGCCAATATGCCGGCCTTCGTGCCAGAAGTGCTGGCGCCCTTCGATCTGCACGATCTGCTCGGCGGTCACTTCCAGCGTGCGTTCGATATGCGCCAGCGGGAAAGCGTAAGCCTCCCCGCCCACCTCGACCACCAGGCTGCGAACGACCGACAGGGTCAGCGGCACCTGAAGATGGAAGCGACAGCCCTGCCCTGCCACCTGGGTCAATTCGATCGAGCCGCGCAGCTCGCGGATCAAGTGCTGCACCGCATCCAGCCCCACACCGCGCCCGGACACTTCGGTAACCTTGTCACGCAGGCTGAAACCGGGCAGGAACAGGAACGTCAGCAGCTCCGCCTCACTCATCCGCGTCACCGTGTCAGCGGGCGACAGGGCGCGCTCGACGATGCTGCTGCGCAGGCGCTCCAGGTCGATACCGGCGCCATCGTCGATCAGTTCCAGGCTGAGCATGCCCGCCTGGTGCGAAGCCCGCAGGCGGATCACCCCCTCGTCCGGCTTGCCCGCCAGCAAGCGCCGCTCGGGCAACTCGATGCCGTGGTCGACGGCATTGCGCAACAGGTGGGTCAGCGGTGCTTCGAGCTTTTCCAGCACATCGCGGTCAACCTGGGTCTTCTCCCCTTCCACCACCAGCCGCACCGGCTTGCCCAGCGAACGGCCCAGGTCGCGGACCATGCGGCTTTGCCCGGTCAGCACGTCGGCAAACGGCCGCATCCGGCAGGCCAGGGCGGTGTCATACAACAACTGCGCACGCTGACTGGCCTGCCAGCCGAACTCATCCAGGTCGGCCGCCTGCTGCTGCAGAATCTGCTGGGTTTCTGCCAGCAGGCGCTGGGTCTGTGCCAAGGCTTCGAGCACCTCGTTGCCCTGCCCCGTGTCTTCCAGCTGCATGCGCAAGCCGTCAAGCGCCTGCATACCTTGCCCGTGCATGCGCTTGAGGCGCTGCAGGGTAGCCAGGTATGGCTTGAGCCGCTGGGTTTCCACCAGCGACTTGCTGGACAGGTCAAGCAGGCTATTAAGGCGGTCGGCGGTAACACGCAGTACCCGCTCGGCACCTTCTCCAGCGCGCTTGCCAGCCTTGCGCCGCAGGGCGGGTTCGGGCTCTGGTTCCGGCGGTTCGGCTGGCATTACCCTAGGTGCAGGCGGCAGGGTTGCCAGCGGCGGCTCCGGCGGCACGGATGCAGCCAGCGGCACGACAGGCATGGCAGAGGCGCCCGGGTCGAGCAGGCTGGCCATTTGCGCAAGAAACACCGGCAAGGTCGCCTGCGCACCGGCATCGCCGGGGGTGGCAATACGCATCAACAGGTCGGTACCTTGCAACAGCGCGTCAATATGCTCGGCGGTCAGCCGTAGTCGGCCTTCCTGGGCCGCCACCAGGCAGTCTTCCATCACGTGGGCGACACTGACACCAGCATCCACCCCGACAATGCGCGCTGCCCCCTTGAGCGAGTGGGCAGCGCGCATGCAAGCCTCGAGCTGGTCGGCCTGGGTGGGGTTGCGCTCCAGTGCCATCAGGCCGGCACTGAGCACTTGGGTCTGCGCCTCGGCCTCCAGGCTGAACAGTTCGAGCAACGATGCGTCGCGCATTTGCTCTGGGGTCATGACAGGCTCCGCTGCACGGCAGACAGTAAATGTTGATCGTCCAGAACCCGCACGCTGCGGCCGCGCCACTGCAAGACTGCGGCGGTGAAGCGTGTGGCGTCCCGGCCACTGCCCAGCAACTGCGGGTCGAGCCGGTGAATACCGTCGATTTCCTCGACAGCCATCACCACCGGCCCACCTTCGGCGGCCAGAATCAGCATACGGGGCATCGCCCGTGCGCTGCGTTGCTCGGTGGAGCCGGCCTGCACGCCCAGCAAATCAGCCAGTGACAGGCACGGCACCAACGCTCCGCGTACATTGGCAACCCCGTGCAGCAGCCGCGAGCGCTGGTGCGGCAATGAATGCACCGCCTGCAACGGGGCGATTTCGGCCAGGCAGGCGGTAGCCAGCGCCAGCCACTCTTCGCCCAGACGGAACAGCAGCATGGAGCGACCGGTGTTTTCCGCGTCCGGCTGCACCGCTGCAGCCTGATGCTCCTGCACCAGCGCATAGCGGTCGAGCAAACGCGTGGCCGCAGCGGCATACACCTCGCAATTGCGGCAATGAACATGCCGCTCCAGCAGTGGGCACTGCTTGTCGCCGCGCACGCCAATACGGTTCCAGCAGTCGTCGATGTGCGCGTCATCCTCGGCGAGCAACTGCATCGCGGATTCACTGTTCATCGTTCAGACTCCCGGCCAGCCCGCGCCGCGCGCGCCTGAAGGCGCCGAGCGCCGGCCAGGTCACCCTGGGCCGCCAGCAAGGCGGCCAGGTGCACCAGCGCCTCGGGGTGCTGTGGTTCCAGGTACAGGGCCTTGCGATAGTGGCTCAGCGCCTGCTGCGCATCGCCTTCGGTATCACTGAGCAAACCCAGCCAGTAGTACACCTGTGCCGACGGCGGGTACTGGCTCAGGTAGCGTTGGCATTCGCTACGGGCCTGCTCGCTGGCACCGGCATTGGCCAGCCGGGCAATGTCGGCCAGCAATTCGCTGGCCCCCTCGTGCCTGTGCTCGCGGGCTGGCGCTGGCCTGGCCACCACGGGCAGCACACGCAGCGGACGCGGCAACGGCACACTGGGCTGCGGATAAACCGGTGCGGGCAACGTCGTGAACGCACGCTTGGCGGGTTGGGCGGGTGCCGCTGCCAAGGGGGCGCTGTCGCCGTCATGACGCACATACGCAAACGACTGGGCGATCCCCAATGGACGCATGCCCATGCGTGCCAACAAGCTGCCTTCGGCCGGGCCGATGAACAGCACACCCTGCGGATGCAGCAAGCGCTTGAGCACTTCGAACACACGCTGTTGGGTCGGTACGTCGAAATAGATCAACAGATTGCGACAGAACACGAAGTCATACAGGCCGTCGCGGCTGGCCAGCGCCGGGTCAAGTACATTGCCCACCCGCAGGCTGACTTGCTGGCGTACCCGCTCATGCAGGCGGTGGCCTTCGTCCAGAGCATCGAAGTAGCGCTCGCGAAAACCCAGTTCGCTACCCCGGAACGCATTGCGCCCATACACCGCCTGCACGGCCTTGGCTACTGAACTTGGGCTGATGTCCATTCCATCGACAAGGAATGCCCCAGGCGCCATACCGGCGTCAAACAAGGCCATGGCCAGCGAATAGGGTTCCTCGCCAGTAGAACACGGCAGGCTGAGTAATCGCAGCGGGCGCGCGCCAGCCAGTTTAGCCAGGCGTTTATGGGCCAGGCTGGCCAGCGCAGTGAAGGATTCGGGGTAACGGAAAAACCAGGTTTCCGGGACAATCACCGCTTCGATCAGCGCCTGTTGCTCATCTGCCGACTGCTGCAGGCGCAGCCAGTAATCGTCCAGGTCCATCGCACCCGCAGCCACGCAACGTTGGCGCAGCGCGCGTTCGACCATGGGCGCGCCCACCGACTCCACGTCCAGGCCAATACGCTCGCGCAAGAAGCGGAAGAAACGCTGTTCGTTCATGTTGGCATCCCTGTCGGGTCTTGCGTGTACAGCAATGCATGCACGGTGTCGGGCAGCAGGTCATTGACTTCGATGCGCTGCAGCAGCCCCTGGGCATCCTGGCGCACCGGGCCCAGATAAGGCGCTTCACCGGTGTCCACCCCATAGGGCTGGAACTCGTCCGGTTGGCAACGCAGGGTTTCGGTGGCCTGCTCCAGGATCAGGCCAAGCTGCAGGCCGCCTCGGTAGTGCACCAGTACCAGGCGGGTGCTGGTGCGTTGCACCGCCGGCTGGCCAAAGCTCAAGGCGGCAAGGTCGATGACCGGAACCAACTGGCCACGATGGGCGAGGATGCCCGCGACCCAGGCAGGTGCCTGGGCGATCGGCTTGAGCGGCTGACGCGGCAACACTTCGATCACCTCGTGCACGCTCAGGGCAAAACGCTGCGTTCTGATGCGAAACTGCAGGTACAACGCCCCCTCGGTGTTCGCCGCCCGCGCGGTGCGCAGTTGCAAGTCGTTCATCGCGGTCAGACTTTGAAGCGCGACACGCCGCCACGCAGGCCCGCGGCCACCTGGCTCAGCTCATCGATGGCATAGCTGGCCTGGCGCAGCGACTCGACAGTCTGGGTGCTGGCATCGCTGAGCTGGGCCAGTGCCTGGTTGATCTGCTCGGCACCGGTGGCCTGGGCCTGCATGCCTTCGTTGACCATCAATACGCGCGGCGCCAAAGCCTGCACCTGGTGAATGATCTGGCTGAGTTGCTCGCCCACCTGTTGCACCTCGAACATGCCGCGGCGCACTTCTTCGGAGAACTTGTCCATCCCCATGACACCGGCCGACACTGCCGACTGGATCTCGCGCACCATTTGCTCGATGTCGTAGGTGGCCACGGCGGTCTGGTCGGCCAGGCGGCGCACTTCGGTCGCGACCACGGCAAAGCCGCGGCCATATTCACCGGCCTTTTCCGCTTCGATGGCGGCGTTGAGCGACAGCAGATTGGTCTGGTCGGCAACCTTGACGATGGTTACCACCATCTGGGTGATGTTGCTGGCTTTCTCGTTGAGGATACCGAGCTTGGCATTGACCAGGTCGGCTGC
Source organism: Pseudomonas sp. FW305-E2 (assembly GCF_058782925.1). Classification (NCBI taxonomy): domain Bacteria; kingdom Pseudomonadati; phylum Pseudomonadota; class Gammaproteobacteria; order Pseudomonadales; family Pseudomonadaceae; genus Pseudomonas; species Pseudomonas sp. FW305-E2. Next base: position 60,249 of record NZ_JBYSYE010000034.1, read on the forward strand.
GCCCATCACTTGGTGCATGGTCTCTTCCATGCGTGCCAGGCCCTGCTGCCCGGAGCCTGCCAGACTGGATGCCTGGTCAGCAGCCGTCGTCACTTCGGTCATGGTGCGCACCAGGTCCCGCGAAGTCGCGGCGATTTCCCGCGAGGTGGCGCCAATTTCGGTGGTGGTGGCGGCCGTCTCGGTGGCGGTGGCCTGCTGTTGCTTGGACGTGGCGGCAATTTCGGTGACCGAAGTGGTCACCTGCACCGACGAGCGTTGGGCCTGGGCCACCAGGTTGGCCAGTGCCTCGGCCATTTCGTTGAAGCCGCTTTCGATGGCACCGAATTCGTCCTTGCGATCCAGGCTCAGGCGCATGCTCAGGTCACCGGAACGCAGCTTGTCGAGGGCATGCACGATACGCTGCATGGGCGCTGTGATAGCGCGCAGCAGCAACAGGCCGCAGATGCCGGCAGCGACGATTGCCAGCAGCAGTGAGACCACCATGCTGCCCTTGGCCGTGTTGACTGCGTTGACGATATCGTTGGTGGCGGCATCGGCAGAGGCCCGATTATTCTCGATCACTTCATTCAGGTGCTCGCGCCCATCCTTCCAGGCCGGAGTGAGGACCTCGGTGATCAGCCGCTGGGCCTCGTCGTAGTTGCGCTGACCGTACGCATCCAGCACCTGGTTGACGATTTTGAGGTAGCTTTCTTCCAGTTGCACGAAGCTGTCGAAGCGGACCTGGTCGTCTTTGTCCTGGATGGTGGCCTGGTAGCTGGCCATGTATTGCTTCAGCCGGTTATCGAAGCTTCTGAACAGTTCCAGGTCGGCCGAAGTGATTTCACGATGGTTGGACAGGCCCACCAGTTGCTGGCTGGTGACGTAGCTGTCGACCCAGGCGCTGCGAATCATCGAGCTGTAGTAGACGCCAGGAATGCTGTCGGTCCCCACTGCCTCTTCGGCGGTTTCGATAGCCACCAACCGCGAGTAGGCGGCCACAATCATCAGCAGCATGATGGCGATGATCACGGCGAAACTTGCCAGGATCCGTTGGCGCAAGGTCCAGTTCTTCACATTCAGCCCTCAGGAATTCACAACGAGCGGGAAAAATCGCCGAAGTATAGCCCAGAGGTCTTACGGTTTATCGGGGGAAATGCGCGGAGTGGGTAAAAGCTGGCAAGGCTTGCCGTGACATTTTCCGCGCTCGGCTCGACAAGCGCAGAAAATGTCCTGATAAGCGCTGCTACTGCGCAACCGCATCCCTCACCTGAGCCTCCAGCTCCTGGCGCAATCCCGGGTCCAGCCGCAGTTGGCGTGCCAGCTCATCCAGGTAGGCACGCTCCATGAAGTTTTCCTGATCGACCATCATCACGCTGGCCAGGTACATCTCGGCAGCCATCTCCGGCGTTTGCGCAGCGCGGGCCACTTCGGCCGGGTCCAGCGGCTTGTTCAGCTCGGCATGCAGCCAGTGCTGCAATTCGCGGTCGCTGTCCAGGCGCGTGAATTCGCCCTCGATCAACGCCCGCTCGCGCTCGTCGATATGCCCATCGGACTTGGCCGCCGCCACCAGGGCGCGCAGTACCGCCTGGCTGTGCTGCTCGGCCTGGGCCGGCGGCAGGCGGTCGATGGTTTGAGGCTCGGCTGCGGCCCCCCGCTGGTTTGCCTGCCAGTTGCCGTAAGCTTTATAGGCCAGCACCCCCAGCGCGGCGAGGCCACCGTAAGTCAGGGCCTTGCCACCGTACTTACGGGCCTTCTTGCTACCCAGCAACAGGCCCAGAGCGCCCCCACCCAGCAGGCCGCCCCCTGCTCCGGACAACAACCCGCCCAACCCGCCTGAAGGGTTGCCAGGCTTGGTGGTGCCCCCCTGCTTCTCGAGCAGTTGCTGGCCGGATTTGAGGAGTTGATCAAGCAAGCCCCGGGTATTCATTCGCGTGTCTCCACGTAAGAAGATTCAAACGCCAGAGTAAGGCTTGGCCGAGCACACGCCATGCAGGGATTTGCTTCAGGATGTTGCGTTAGCTGGCAAAAAGCCAACTAGACTCGATATCGCCAATACCTCGCACTCACGCACTACGTTTATAACAATTGCTTCACTGCTTGCCTCATGACTGCCCGAACAAGATCGCCAAGAAGAGGGAACACCATGTCAGTGCACAAGACCGCATTGCTCGGCGCCACCACCTGCGCCATGCTGGCCAGCGCCAGCCTGCAGGCCGCCGAAGCGCCCAAGGCCCTGGGGGCCGGCGAGGGGCGCCTGGACATCGTCGCCTGGCCCGGCTACATCGAACGCGGTGAAAGCGACAAGGCCTACGACTGGGTGACCGGATTCGAAAAGGAAACCGGCTGCAAGGTCAGCGTGAAAACGGCCGCCACCTCGGACGAGATGGTCAGCCTGATGACCAAGGGCGGCTATGACCTGGTCACCGCCTCGGGCGATGCATCGCTGCGGCTGATTGCAGGCAAGCGCGTACAGCCGATCAACACCGCCTTGATCCCCAACTGGAAAACCATCGACCCGCGCCTGCAGAACGGTGGCTGGTATGTGGTCGACAAGCAGGTGTACGGCACGCCGTACCAGTGGGGGCCAAACGTGCTGCTGTACAACACCAACACCTTCAAGCAGGCACCCACCAGCTGGAGCGTGGTGTTCGAGCCGCAGAACCTGCCCGACGGCAAGCCGAACAAGGGCCGCGTGCAAGCCTATGACGGGCCGATCTACATCGCCGATGCAGCGCTGTACCTGAAGTCGGCCAAGCCCGAACTGGGCATCAAGGACCCGTACGAACTGAACGAGGCACAATACAAGGCCGTGCTGGAACTGCTGCGCCAGCAACAACCGCTGATCCACCGCTATTGGCATGACGCCACGGTGCAGATGAGCGATGTGAAAAACGAAGGCGTGGTTGCCTCCAGCTCCTGGGGCTACATGGTCAATGGCCTCAAGGCCGAGAACCAGCCAGTGGCCTCGACCATTCCCAAGGAGGGCGCGACCGGCTGGGCCGACACCACCATGCTGCACGCCGAGGCCAAGCACCCCAATTGCGCCTACAAATGGATGGACTGGTCGTTGCAACCTAAGGTGCAAGGCGATGTGGCGGCCTGGTTCGGCTCGTTGCCGGCTGTGCCGGCGGCGTGCACCGGCAGCGAGCTGCTGGGGGCCGAGGGCTGCAAGACCAACGGCTTTGACAACTTCGACAAGATTGCCTTCTGGAAAACACCGCAGGCCCAAGGCGGCAAGTTCGTGCCTTACAGCCGCTGGACCCAGGACTACATTGCGATCATGGGTGGTCGCTGAGGTTGTCTGAATGCCTGTACCGGCCTTTTCGCGGGCAAGCCCGCGCCCACAGGTTCTTCACCGCCTGCAAGGGTGGCGCTCCTCCTGTAGGAGCGGGCTTGCCCGCGAAGAGGCCGGCACAGGAGACATATTCATACCTGGAGTCCACGCATGCCCCTAGCCGTCCAGTTCACCCAGGTTTCCCGCACCTTCGGCGAGGTCAAGGCCGTCGACCAGGTCAGCATCGACATCATCGATGGCGAGTTCTTTTCCATGCTCGGCCCTTCCGGCTCGGGCAAGACCACCTGCCTGCGCCTGATCGCAGGCTTCGAGCAACCCTCCAGCGGTTCGATCCGCATCCAAGGGGTCGAGGCCGCTGGCCTGCCGCCCTACCAACGTGACGTCAACACAGTGTTCCAGGACTATGCGCTGTTCCCGCACATGAACGTGCTGGACAACATCGCCTATGGCCTGAAGGTAAAAGGCGTGGGCAAGGCCGAACGCCACAGCCGCGCCGAAGAAGCCCTGGCCATGGTGGCCTTGGCCGGCTATGGCGCGCGTAAGCCGGCACAGCTGTCTGGCGGCCAGCGTCAGCGCGTAGCCCTGGCCCGGGCGTTGGTCAACCGCCCGCGGGTGCTGCTGCTCGATGAGCCACTGGGCGCGCTGGACCTGAAATTGCGCGAGCAGATGCAAGGTGAGCTGAAAAAGCTGCAACGCCAACTGGGCATCACCTTCATCTTCGTCACCCACGACCAGACCGAAGCACTGTCGATGTCCGACCGGGTCGCGGTGTTCAACCGCGGTCGTATCGAACAGGTCGACACCCCGCGCAACCTGTACATGAAGCCCAGCACAACCTTCGTCGCTGAATTCGTCGGCACGTCCAACGTGGTGCGGGGCGAGCTGGCCATGCAGCTCAACGGCAGCCCGGCGCCCTTCTCCATCCGTCCCGAGCACATTCGCCTGGGCGACCCGGTGGTGACCAGCCATGAGGTACAGGTCAGCGGCGTGCTGCGTGATGTCCAGTACCAAGGCAGCGCCACACGCTACGAACTGCAGCTGGAAAACGGTCAACTGCTGGCAGTAAGCCAGGCCAATGACCGCTGGCAAAAGCAGGTGCAGGCCTGGCAGCCCGGGCAACGCCTGCAGGCGCACTGGCCCCGCGAAGCCATGACGGTGCTGCAGGAAACCGAGGGCCGCTGAGATGAGCACACTGCGCGCCCTGTCCAACCTGCTGTACCGGCGCCCCAACCTGTACCTGGCACTGCTGTTGATCCCGCCGCTGACCTGGTTCGGCGCGATTTACCTGGGTTCGCTGCTGAACCTGCTGTGGCAGGGCTTCTATACCTTCGACGACTTCACCATGGCGGTGACCCCGGACCTGACCCTGGGCAACTTCGCCGCACTGTTCAACCCGTCGAACTTCGACATCATCCTGCGCACCCTGGGCATGGCGGTGGCGGTGTCGCTGGCCAGCGCGGTACTGGCCTTCCCCATCGCCTATTACATGGCGCGTTACACCAGCGGCAAGACCAAGGCGTTTTTCTACATCGCGGTGATGATGCCGATGTGGGCCAGCTACATCGTCAAGACCTATGCCTGGACCCTGCTTCTGGCCAAGGGCGGTGTGGCCCAATGGTTCGTCCAGCAGTTGCACCTGGACGGCCTGCTGCAGGCGGTGCTGGCCTTGCCGGGCGTGGGCGGCAGCACGCTGTCGACTTCGCACCTGGGGCGCTTCCTGGTGTTCGTGTACATCTGGCTGCCATTCATGATCCTGCCGATCCAGGCCTCGCTGGAGCGCTTGCCACCGTCGTTGCTGCAGGCTTCGGCCGACCTGGGCGCCCGGCCAGGGCAAACCTTCGTGCAGGTGATCCTGCCGCTGTCGATCCCCGGCATCGCCGCCGGCTCGATCTTCACCTTCTCGCTCACCCTGGGCGACTTCATCGTGCCGCAGCTGGTCGGGCCGCCCGGCTACTTCATCGGCAGCATGGTCTATGCCCAGCAAGGGGCGATCGGCAACATGCCGATGGCCGCCGCGTTCACCTTGGTGCCCATCGTGCTGATCGCGGTATACCTGGCCATCGTCAAGCGTCTGGGGGCCTTCGATGCACTCTGAAAAAGCGTCTGCAGGGCTGCGCCTGGCGGCCTGGGGCGGGTTGTTGTTCCTGCACTTCCCGATCCTGATCATCTTCCTGTACGCCTTCAACACCGAAGACGCGGCGTTCAGCTTTCCGCCCAAGGGCTTTACCCTGAAGTGGATCGACGTGGCCTTTGCCCGGCCCGATGTGCTCGAGGCAATCAAGCTGTCACTGCAGGTGGCTTGCCTGGCCACTTTGATCGCACTGGTGCTCGGTACGCTGGCCTCGGCGGCGCTCTATCGGCGCAGCTTCTTCGGCAAGGAGAGCATTTCGCTGGTGCTGATCCTGCCCATTGCCCTGCCAGGCATCATCACCGGTATCGCCCTGCTCTCGGCGTTCAAGACGCTGGGGATAGAGCCCGGGGTGTTCACCATCGTAGTCGGCCACGCCACGTTCTGCGTGGTGATCGTCTACAACAACGTGATCGCCCGCCTGCGGCGTACCTCGCAAAGCCTGATCGAAGCCTCGATGGACCTTGGTGCCGACGGTTGGCAGACCTTCCGCTACATCGTCCTGCCCAACCTCGGCTCGGCGCTGCTGGCGGGCGGCATGCTGGCCTTTGCCTTGTCGTTCGATGAAATCATCGTCACCACGTTCACCGCCGGCCATGAGCGCACCCTGCCGATCTGGCTGCTCAACCAGCTCAGCCGCCCACGCGACGTGCCCGTGACCAACGTTGTCGCCATGCTGGTGATGCTGGTGACCATGCTGCCGATTCTTGGCGCCTATTACCTGACCCGTGGCGGAGACAGCGTCGCGGGCGGTGGAAAATGACCCTGGAGGAGCCCCCGATGCAAACGCAGATGCTGATCAATGGCCAGCTGGTCGCTGGCCAAGGCCCGGCCTGGACCGTGCTCAACCCGGCGCTGGGCACTGCCCTGGCGCAGATCAACGAAGCCACCGAGGCACAGGTAGACAGCGCCGTACGCGCTGCCGACCAAGCCTTCGACAGCTGGTCGCAAACCAGCCCTAAAGAACGTTCGCAGGCCTTGCTGGCGCTGGCCGACGCCATCGAAGCCCATGGCGATGAACTGGCCCGGCTGGAATCGCAGAACTGCGGCAAGCCCCTGAACGCTGCACTGAATGACGAGATCCCGGCGATTGCCGACGTGTTCCGTTACTTTGCCGGTGCTGCGCGCTGCCTGGGCGGCTCGGCGGCAGGCGAGTACCTGCCGGGCCACACCTCGATGATCCGGCGCGACCCGTTGGGTGTGGTGGCGTCCATCGCGCCGTGGAACTACCCGCTGATGATGCTCGCCTGGAAAATCGCCCCGGCCCTGGCTGCCGGCAACACGGTGGTGATAAAGCCATCCGAACTGACGCCACTGACGGCCCTGCGCCTGGGCGAGCTGGCCCAGGACTTGCTGCCGCCGGGGGTGCTGAACATTCTCTTCGGCCGCGGCCAGACGGTCGGCAACCCGCTGGTCAGCCATCCAAAGGTGCGCATGGTGTCGCTGACCGGCTCGATCCCCACTGGCGCGCACATCATCAGCGCCACCGCCGACAGCGTGAAACGCATGCACATGGAGCTGGGCGGCAAGGCGCCGGTGCTGGTGTTCGATGACGCAGACATCGATGCCGCCATCGACGGCATCCGCACCTTCGGCTTCTACAACGCTGGCCAGGACTGCACCGCAGCCTGCCGCCTGTACGTCCAGGACGGGATCTACGAGCGCTTCGTCGAACGCCTGGGTAAAGCCGTAGCCAGCCTCAAGCCGGGCTTGCAGGAATCCGAAGAAACCGAACTGGGTCCGCTGATCAGTGCCCAGCACCGCGACAAGGTCGCCGGGTTGGTGCAGCGGGCCATCGCCCAGCCGCACATTCGTCTGGTAACCGGTGGCAAGCCGATAGCGGGCGATGGCTTTTTCTTCGAGCCTACCGTGCTGGCCGACGCCCTGCAGGACGACGAGATCGTGCGCAACGAAGTGTTTGGCCCGGTGGTTTCGGTCACCCGCTTCACCGATGAAGCGCAGGCACTGGAATGGGCCAACGACTCCAACTACGGCCTGGCCTCATCGGTATGGACCCGCGACACCGGCCGCGCCCACCGCCTGGCGGCGCGCTTGCAGTACGGCTGCACCTGGGTGAATACCCACTTCATGCTGGTCAGCGAAATGCCCCATGGCGGGCAGAAGCATTCGGGGTATGGCAAGGACATGTCGATGTATGGGCTGGAGGACTACACCTGTGTGCGGCATGTGATGATCAAGCACTAAGTGCTCGCGTTGACCGAGGGGCTTGAATGCCCCTCGGTCAACGTCTCAGAATTTTCCTTCAACCGTGATCTACGCCCTCCTACTGCACGTTCATTGAGCTCTCTTGACTGGTATCATAATCTGATACCATGAATAATCATCAGCAAGCCACACTTGAAGCACTACTTAAAAGGCCGGTTCCCAGAACACTGGAGTGGGCGCGGGTGGAGTCTCTGCTGGTATCGCTGGGTGCCAGGGTCGTAGAAGGAAGAGGATCACGGGTTCGCTTTGAACTCAATGGAGCAGTGGCAACCTTCCACCGCCCTCATCCGGACAGGCACGCCAAGCCCTATCAACTAAGAGACGCCCGCCAGTTCATTGAGCAGGCAGGAGTATTACCATGAATGTAATGACTTACCGCGGATACGCCGCTCGTATCGAATACAGCGACGAAGACCAGTTGTTGATCGGCCATGTCGCCGGTATTCGCGACGTGATAGGTTTTCATGGCGAATCAATCAGTGAGTTGCGCCAGGCGTTTGAAGAAGCCGTTGACGATTATCTTGAGACTTGCGAACGCCTTGGGCGGGAACCGCAGAAAACGTATTCCGGCAAGCTCAGCCTACGCCTTGAGCCTACCCTTCACGCCAGTGTGGCGGCCAAGGCGGAGCTGGCCGAAAAAAGCATCAACCAATGGGTAAGCGATATTCTCAGCAAGGCTGCCTATAGCTGAACCCAGGGCCGCTTTGCGGCCCTTTCGCGAAACACGGCCGCTCCTGCAAGGGCCGCGCAATGCATGGGTCAGTCGCGCAAATCCGACTCGTGAATCGGGTTGGCGCGGCTGGTCGCTCGCTGGTACTGCGCAGGCCAGGTGGCCTTGTTGCCGCCCAAGTCGTCGTCGGCATGCAGTGGCCAGTACGGGTCGCGCAACAGTTCGCGGGCGAGGAAGATGATATCGGCCTGGCCGGTTCGCAGAATGTGCTCGGCCTGGGCCGGTTCGGTGATCATGCCCACAGTGCCGGTGGCGATTTCCGATTCCTTGCGCACGCGCTCGGCAAAGCGGGTCTGGTAGCCGGGGCCGGTGGGGATCTCGGCGTTGACCGAGGTGCCGCCAGAAGAGACATCGATCAAATCCACGCCCAAACCCCGCAGGCGGCGTGCCAGTTCGACGGTTTCATCCGGATTCCAGCCATCCTCCACCCAATCGGTAGCCGATACCCGCACGAACAGCGGCAATTCGGCAGGCCAGGCCTTGCGCACGGCCTCGACCACCTCCAGGGTCAGGCGGATACGGTTTTCGAAGCAACTGCCATAGTGATCACGGCGCTGGTTGCTTAGCGGTGACAGGAACTGGTGCAGCAGGTAGCCATGGGCAGCATGGATTTCCACCACCTTGAATCCAGCCTTCAAGGCGCGCTCGGTCGAGGCGACGAAGGCGGCGATCACCTCCTGGATCTCGTCCTGGCTCAACTCGCGTGGCGGTGTGTGCTGCGGATCGAAAGCGATCTTCGACGGCCCCACCGGCTGCCAGCCGCCCTCCTCCAGTTTGACGCTGCCTTGTTTGCCAAGCCACGGGCGGTAGGTACTGGCTTTGCGCCCCGCGTGGGCCAGCTGGATGCCAGGCACGGCCCCCTGGGCACTGATGAAGCGGGTGATGCGTTGCAACGGCGGGATCTGGGCGTCGTCCCACAGGCCCAGGTCTTCGGCAGTGATACGGCCATCGGCGGTCACCGCCACGGCTTCAGTGATTACCAGGCCGGCGCCACCGACGGCGCGGCTGCCTAAATGGACGAGATGCCAGTCGTTGGCCAAGCCATCGACGGCTGAATACTGGCACATTGGTGACACGGCGATGCGGTTGGGCAAGGTCAGCTGACGCAGGGTGTAAGGCTCGAGCAGCAGGCTCATGAGGGCACCTCCCAAGGACTCCAATGGTGATCCGGCCTGGACACTCAATTACACGTCCCTGGCCCAGGTCCGGTCATAACTTCAGACTAGACCAGAATGGGTGGGGGGG
>NZ_JBYSYE010000035.1:0-68634 GCF_058782925.1 Pseudomonas sp. FW305-E2
CATGGTCACTTGTGATGCTGATAATCTTTTTGACTATCAGTCCGTACTCACAAGCACCCACACGAATTGCTTGATTCGATTTGTTAAAGAGCGTTTGGTTAAGAGCTTTTCGCCTCAACCGAGGCGCGCATTCTACGCTTTCCTCAGAACCTGTCAAGCGTTTATTTTGAAGTTTTTGCGAGAAACTCGTTTAGCTTCAAACACTTGACTCAACACAGTGGCTAGCTTTGCTTCGCTACCGCGTTGGAGTGGTGCGCATTATAGGGAGGTCATCGAGAAGGTCAACCTTTAATTTCAATGATTTGAAATATTTCTGGCAAAGCCACTTGAGGGCTACCACCCACCCCACCAATTGCGCACTATATTGCTCACCACCTCCCTCGCCAAAGGATTGCCGCACCTAAATGAACACCCAGCCCCGCAGCCTGGCCGCCACCCTCTTCCCGATCGGCCTACTGCTTATCGCCATGGCATCGATTCAGTCCGGCGCCTCTCTGGCCAAAAGCATGTTCCCCATCATCGGCGCACAAGGCACCACCACCCTGCGCCTGATCTTCGCCAGCATCATCATGCTGCTTATATTGCGCCCGTGGCGGGTACGCATGACCGCCAACACGTTGCGCAACGTGGTCATCTACGGCATGGCACTGGGCGGCATGAACTTCCTCTTCTATATGGCCCTGCAAACGGTACCCATCGGTATCGCCGTGGCCCTGGAATTCACCGGCCCGTTGGCCGTGGCGATCTTCTCCTCGCGCCGACCGATCGATTTCCTGTGGATTGCCCTCGCCATCGCTGGGCTGCTGCTGTTGCTGCCAGCAGGTCACAGCGGCCAGGCACTCGACCCAGTGGGCGCCGCCTATGCGCTGGGGGCGGGTGTGTGCTGGGCGCTGTACATCCTGTTCGGACAACGTGCAGGGGCCGAACACGGCATCCAGAGCGCAGCCCTGGGGGTAGTAGTCGCGGCCCTGTTCGTCGCCCCCATCGGTATCGCCCACGCCGGTAGCGCTCTGCTCACACCTGCCGTAATCCCCATGGCGTTGGCCGTTGCAATACTGTCCACCGCCCTGCCATACAGCCTGGAAATGGTTGCCCTCACGCGAATCCCGGCGCGCACGTTCGGCACCCTGATGAGCATCGAACCGGCATTTGGGGCACTGTCAGGCCTGCTTTTCCTCGGCGAGGTGCTGACGCTTACTCAATGGCTGGCGATTCTGGCAATCATTACCGCCTCGGTCGGCACCACCCTGTCCATGCGCAAGGCACCCAGCCCGGCCATCGCAGCAGACTGATATGAGAAATATTTTCATTTGAGAAAGGATTAGTGATTGTAGCAGCCCGCCTCGCTGATTAAGCTGTCACAGAATCATCATCTTTACGCTATCTACTGGGCCGAACACGGACGCTGGGGGAAGGTTCAGGAAGAACCGAAGCGACAACGACAGGGTCGTGACAACTGATTTGCCCTGCATTTAAGGACAGGAATGAAACAAATTTTTCTCATCCTGGCCATCTTGGCTATTGCTGGATGTGCCGCCACAGCCAAGACCGAGGTCAAAAGGGGCAAGAAGGGCCTGCATATCAATTGCTCCGGCCTTTCTTCCTCGTGGGACAATTGCTACAGCAAGGCCGCAAGTTCCTGCAGCACGCGTGGCTACCGGGTTGTTGCGCGCTCGGGCGATAGCGATGAAGAAGCCGGTGACTACTTGTTCGGCATCAACCCGGCGGGTTATACCAGCCGTAGCATGATCGTCATCTGTAAATAGAGAAAAGGGCAGCTCGTTAACTGCCCTTTTTCATCTGCGTTACAGTGGTGCAGTACGCACCTCCAACCAGGCTCGCGCATCCCCTTTGAGCAAGGGCGCCAGGCGCTCACGTACGCGGGCGTGATAGCCGTTCAGCCACTCCACCTCTTCCTTGGTCAGCAACTCGGGCAACAGACAGCGGGTGTCGATAGGGCACAGCGTCAAGGTCTCGAATTGCAGGAAGTCACCAAAGGCACTCCTCCCCGCTTCGCGGTTGACCACCAGGTTCTCGATGCGAACGCCCCACTGCCCCGGGCGGTACGTACCCGGCTCGATCGAGCTGATCATGCCCGCTTGCATGGCCGTCTGCGGTGCGGGTGCCGCCTGGTAGGCGATCACTTGAGGCCCCTCGTGCACGTTCATGAAGTAGCCCACCCCGTGGCCGGTACCATGGCCGTAGTCGACCTGGTCAGCCCAGATCGGCGCCCGGGCAATGGCGTCGAGCAACGGCGACAGTACCCCTCGCGGGAACGTGGCACGGGACAGGGCAATCATGCCCTTGAGTACACGGGTGCAGTCCTGCTTCTGTGCCAGACTGGGGTTACCGACCGGCACCATGCGGGTGATGTCGGTAGTGCCGCCCAGGTATTGACCGCCCGAGTCGATCAGCAGCAAGCCATTGCCCTCGATGAGCGCATGCGACTGCTCGGTGGCACGGTAGTGTGGCATCGCGCCATTGCCATTGAAGGCGGCAATGGTAGAAAAGCTCAGTGACACGAAATCAGGGCGTCGAGCACGCGCGGCACTCAATTGCTCGTCAACCGTCAGCTCCGTAATGACCTCCCGGCCGAGGTTCGCCTCGAACCAGGCGAAAAACTCGCACAAGGCTGCGCCGTCCTGCTCCATGACGTGGCGAATATGCACCAGGTCGTCGTCACCCTTGCAGGACTTGCTCAGCGTGGAGGGGTTGAGCCCCTCGACAACCACCACCTCTGCCGCCAGGTTGTCCAGCAGGCCGCAGGTGACCCGGGCCGGGTCCACCAGCAGCCGCGCCCCCGCAGGAACGGTGCCAAGCGCCTTGCCTGCTTCGCTGTAGTCGCGCACCTCGATGCCGTCGACCTCCAGCACATGACGCAGGTGCTCGTCCACCTTGTCCTGGCCCACGAACAGGATGGCCTGCTGCTGATTGATCAGGGCAAAGGCCAGGAAAACCGGATTGTAGGAGACATCGCTGCCGCGCAGGTTGAACAGCCAGGCAATGTCATCCAGGGTAGCGATGAAGTGCCAGTCGGCACCCTTGGCCTGGATGCCCTGGCGCAATTGCGCGAGCTTTTCCGCCCGGCTCACCGTGGCGTGGGGCGGCAGGTGCTGGTACACCGGGTTACCTGGCAGCGCCGGGCGCCCGTCCCAGACCTGACCCAGCAGGTCCATGTCTGTTACCAGCTGCGCTCCACGCGCCTTCAGCCGCTCGGCCAGCTGGCGCGCCGAAGCCAGGGCCATGACCGCACCATCCACTGCCACGCGACCGTTGGGCTCGACGTTTTCGGCCAACCATTCCAACGCTCCGGGTTTACCCGGCAACAGTTTCATCAGTTCGATGCCGCTGCCCTCCAGCTCCTGAGCTGCCTGCTCCCAGTAGCGGCTATCGACCCACAGCCCGGCAAACCCAGGCGTCACCACCAGCGTGCCGACCGAGCCCTGGAACCCCGAAAGCCACTGGCGCCCCTGCCAGTAACCGGGCAGGTATTCGGAAAGATGGGGGTCGGCCGAAGGTACCAGCAAGGCATCGATGCCCGCTGCCGCCATGGCTTGGCGCACGTGCACCAGTCGCTGCGGCACGCTTTGCTCAAGGGTGGTCTGGACGTTCATGCGCTCTCCTGCGACTTCATAACGGTTGATCCAATAGGCCGATAATGGAACAGCCACCAAGGCGCTGCAATCGCGACGACCAAGATACGGCATGCATTGCCCACCACGCCCTGTGCCAATAGGACGCTTCCTACAACAGGACCAGGACCACCGATCAAGTTCACCTGAACTTACCCAAGACACCGGCTTCACACACAGTACACTCATTGCACACAGGCAAATGACCATGCCCAGTGCCATCGAACCGAAAGCCGGCGTGGTGTTGCTTGACACCCGCGACCACACGCCGGAACACGAGCACGGCGTTCATCTCAAGCTTGCCGAAGGCCTGGCACGTTTGCTGGGCTGCCCACTTATACAGCCCATGCGGCCGCCAGATGCTGCCGATGCCTACTATTATCTGCCAACCGAGACCCTGATCGACCCCAGGCGATATGCCGCCTTGGGTATTTGCAGCGAACAGGACCTATTTGGCGGCATGGTGCCGCACCCCTACATGGCAACCAAGGCGATCTCTCACCCGTTACCCGCCGAGGCCAGCTTCCCGCCGGGCTGGACCGACGCCTTTGCCCGACAGGCCAGCGATGCGCTGCTGCGCGGCTACACCGTGTTCAGCAAAGCCGACGCTCGCACTGCCGCACAGTTGCTGCTGCTCGACGGCCCGCTGAGGGTCAAACCGGTACTGGCTTGCGCAGGACGTGGGCAACAGGTCATCACCACTGCAGACGCCCTGGAGCCTCTGCTGGCCGGTATGGATGACCAAACGTTGGCGCTGTGGGGCCTGGTGCTCGAAGAAGACCTGAGCCAGGTGCAAACCTTCAGCGTCGGCCAGGTGCGCGTCGCCGGCTTGACCTGCAGCTACTATGGCACCCAGCAACTGACACGTGACCATCAGGGCACCGAGGTCTACGGCGGTTCTGACCTGGTGGTGGTACGTGGCGACTATCAGGCGTTGCTACAGCTCCCACTGGAAGACCACCTGCGCCTTGCCATCAACCAGGCCATGGTTTACGAACAAGCCGCCGAGCAACACTTCCCGGGCTTCGTCGCCTCTCGTCGCAACTATGACATCGCCCGCGGCATCAGCCCTTCGGGCCACCTGTGCAGCGGGGTGCTCGAACAATCCTGGCGCCTGGGTGGTGCCAGCACTGCCGAACTGTTGGCCCTGCAGGCATTTGCCGATGACCCCGCATTGCAACGGGTGCGTGCCTCCACCCACGAAGTATTCGGCAACCCCGACCTGCCCACTGACGCCACCCTCTTTTACCAAGGAAACGACAGTGAACTCGGACAACTCAGTAAATTTGCGCGGATTCGCGAACATGGCCATTCAGAGTGAAACCGTTGAACTGCAGGTCGAGAATGACCGCATCGCCGGCACCTTGGTCAGCCCGGGCACCAAAATGCCGGGCATTCTCTTCGTACACGGCTGGGGCGGCAGCCAGCAACGTGACCTGGCCCGCGCCCGGCATATCACCGGATTGGGATGCGTGTGCATGACCTTCGACCTGCGCGGTCACGAAAAGACCGAAAGCCAACGCCTCACGGTCACCCGTGAACAAAACCTGCAGGACTTGCTGGTGGCTTACGATCGACTGGTCAGCCACCCGGCTGTCGACAGCAGCGCCATCGCCATTATCGGCAGCAGCTATGGCGGTTACCTGGCGACTCTGCTGACCCGCGAACGGCCGGTCAGATGGCTGGCCCTGCGGGTACCTGCCATGTACTGGGATGACGAATGGGGCACCCCGAAGCAAACCCTTGACCGTCAACGCCTGAATGCCTATCGCCAACGCCACCTGGGCCCGGCCGACAACCGCGCGCTGGCCGCGTGCGCCGAATTCGGCGGGGATGTGCTGCTGGTTGAGTCAGAGCAGGATGACTACGTGCCGCACAGTACCTTGATGAACTACCGCTCGGCGTTCGTCAACGCCCACTCGCTCACCCATCGCATCGTCGACGGCGCCGACCACGCACTGTCCAGCGAAGAGAGCCAGAAAGCGTACAGCTCGCTCCTGGCGGCATGGATCAGCGAAATGGTCATAGGTGCCCGCCTGGATCGCTACCCGCACTACGCACCTTGGTATGCCTGAGGACCGCCCACCTGGCAATGCAGGACGCCATCGTCGCCGCGCACCAGGCTGCGCAGGGCCTGGTAGGCGGCGAAGTTGACGCCGCGTGCCTGATGCTGGCCCAGCAGGTCAAGAAAGGATTCCTCGATGAAGTGCACGGCCGCCGCCGCCCAGGCCTGGCGTGACTGCCATTGCAAGTACTGCAACACCCGGCTGCCATCGTCGCTGGCCTGGATGCTCACACCCTGCAGCCCTTCGCAACGCGCAGCCAACGCTTCACTACGCGCCACCAGGGCCTGAGCCAACGCTTGCTGGCACATACTGGGCACTTCGTATTCGATCATCTGGGTAAACCACAAGGCATGAGGTGATGCCAACATCGACAGTCTCCTGGCTACGTACGCATGCAGCGCGATGCCGAGCAGGGTAAAACCTCAAGCAAAGTCAAGGTCAAGTGGTTTCTATCCCTGGCCGGATACCGCAAACCGCCGCCGATAGTCACTCGGGGTAAGGCCGGTGACACGCTGGAATACCTTGCGAAACGCGCCCGGATCCTGATAGCCGACACCCCACGCGATCTGTTCGACGTTGCGCCGGGTAAACTCCAGCAAGCGGCATGCACGCCCCACCCTCACCTGCTGGCAATACTCGGTCGGGCGCAGCCCGGTAGCGGCACGAAAGCGCCGCAAGAAAGTGCGCGCCTCCAGCCCCGCGCAGGCCGCCATCGTGGCCAGGTCAGCATCCTGCCCGCCATTGCCCTGCAACCAGTGCTGCACCTTCAACACGGCCTCGTCGCCGTGGTCCAGGCGCGGGTTGAACACAGCGCCGGGCAGCGGCGCCGCGACCGGATCGACGGCCAGATAGCGAGCGGTCTCCTGAGCCACCGTCGCCCCCAAAAAGCGCTCCAGCAAGCGCAAGCCGAGGTCCGTCCAGGCCATCAACCCTGCCGAGGTCACGATGTCGCCGTCATCCAGCAACGGCTGCTGGGCCTCTACCCGCACCCTGGGGAAGCGCTGGGCAAGCGCATGCACATAATTCCAGTGCGTGCAGGCCGGGCGCCCGTCGAGCAAACCGCTGGCGGCAATGAAAAATACACCGATGCATACCGACGCCAGCACCGTACCACGCCCGTGCAGCAGGCACAGCGGCGCGCGATGACGTTCGAGCAACTCGGCTTGCGGAGCTGACTCCAGGCTTGGCGGAATGATCAGGACGCGCAGGCCCGGCACGGTGACAGCTGAGTTATCCGGCGCAGGCAACAACTGCCCCGCCTCATCTGCCTGCCAGCAACTGACGCGAATGTGCGGCAGCTCGACGGCCCCCAGCTCGGCCGCAACCCGGTTGGCCACCAGGAACAGGTCGGCCAGGCCATGCACAGCGGCGCGCTGCACGCCGGGGTATAGCAGCAAGCCGATATCCAGGTTAGCGCCGGTGTCAGTTTTTGCCCGCATAGTGTCGTTCGCGCCAATCCTCAGGTGAGTGAACACAGCCTATAACTAACGTCTCTCGACGACTACTGCCACAGGAGGCAGCATGAGCAAGCAGGCACTGATCATCATCGACATCCAGAACGACTACTTCCCGGGCGGCAAGTGGCCCCTCGATGGCGCCGACCAGGCGGCCGACAACGCCGCCCGCCTGCTGGCAGCCGCACGCCAGCGCGGCGACCTGGTGGTCCATGTACGGCATGAGTTCGACACTGCCGATGCACCCTTCTTTGCCCCCGGCTCGCAGGGTGCGGCCATCCACGCCAAGGTCGAGCCATTGCCGAGCGAGCCGGTGGTGCTCAAGCACAAGGTCAACGCCTTCCTCGGTACCGATCTAGAGCACACGCTGGACCGGCATGGCGTCGAGGCGCTGACCATCGTCGGCAGCATGAGCCACATGTGCATTGACGCCGCCACCCGGGCTGCAGCCGACCTGGGCTATCAAGTGACTGTGGCGCACGATGCCTGCGCAACCCTGCCCCTGGCGTTCGACGGCAAGCAGGTGCCGGCGGCTCATGTGCACGATTCGGCGATGGCGGCGTTGGCGTTTGCCTATGCCAATGTGGTGAAGACCGACGAGCTGCTGAAAAGCTGATCGGCTTGAGACCTTTGGGGCTGCACAGCAGCCCCAAAGCCTGCAGCCTCAAATCGCCACATTGCGCACAAACCGAACAGCCACCACGCCATCGTTACGGTAGGCATACCGGCAGTTGCTGGGGAACACATGGAACTGCCCCACCTGCAAGCGATGCTCGACCTCTTCGATGATCAGCGTCAGCTGCCCATCGACCACATAAATCTGCTCGCTCCAGCCTTCGGCATCGGCCTCACTGTGATAGCACTCCCCCGGTGCCAGGGTCCATTCCCAAAGTTCCACCTCGCGCCTTGCCGGGCTGGTGCCCAGCAACACCGCTCGGCTCTGCGGGTGTTCGCCAGCCCACGCCAGCTCTTCAATGCGCCCGGGGTCGCGCAGGTCTGGCGCCTGGATCAGGGTACTGAAAGCCACGCCCAAGGCTTCGGCAATCAGGTCCAATGTGGTCAGGCTGACATTCTTCTCGCCCGCCTCGATCGCGACCAGCATGCGCCGGCTGACCCCTGAACGCTCGGCCAGCGCCGCCTGACTCAAGCCGGCGGCGTTGCGCAGACTGCGCACATTGAGGCTGACATGTTGCAGCACCGATGCCCGGTGCGAAGAATCCTTGTGCACTATATTGCTCACTGGTCAAGATTGCGCAGTATACTGCCCACTTTTGCGGCGATTGTGCGCCGCCCTTTCCGAGTGTGCAAGACCATGAATCAGCCCAGCAGCAAGCCTACCCCTGCCGTCACCTTCCGCCTGAGCAAGGCCGAACTGGTGCTGGTATTCATCACCATGTTGTGGGGCGGCACTTTCCTGTTGGTGCATAACGTAATGACCGTCAGCGGCCCGATGTTCTTCGTCGGCCTGCGTTTTGCGGCAGCCGCGCTGTTCGTTGGTGTGGTCTCGGCGCGAGCGCTGCCCGGCCTGACCTTCACCGAACTGAAGGCCGGCATGCTGATCGGCGTGTCGATCATGCTCGGCTATGGCCTGCAGACCATGGGCCTGCAAACCATCAGCAGCAGCCAGTCAGCGTTCATCACTGCGCTGTACGTCCCGTTCGTGCCGCTGCTGCAGTGGCTGGTGCTGGGGCGGCGGCCTGGCCTGATGCCCAGCATGGGTATCTGCCTGGCATTCATCGGCCTGATGCTGCTGGCCGGGCCGGAAGGCGGCAGCCTGCGTTTCAGCGAGGGCGAACTGGTCACCCTGATCAGCGCCGTGGCCATCGCCGGTGAAATCATTCTGATCAGCCGCTACGCCGGTCAGGTCGATGTGCGCCGGGTTACGGTGGTACAACTTGCGACCGCATCGCTGCTGGCGTTTCTCATGATCGTGCCGACCCAGGAGCGCCTCCCCGACTTCTCCTGGCTGTTGCTTGCCAGCGCAGTGGGCCTGGGCGCAATGAGTGCGGTGATCCAAGTGGCAATGAACTGGGCACAGAAGTCGGTCTCGCCTACCCGCGCCACACTCATCTATGCCGGTGAACCGGTGTGGGCCGGCATCGTCGGGCGTCTGGCTGGCGAGCGCCTGCCTGGCGTGGCGCTACTCGGCGGCCTGCTGATCGTGGTTGCCGTGGTGGTCAGTGAACTCAAGGTGCGGCGCCCTCTCGAAACCGTCGAAACACGTGATGTGCAGAACCCTGGCGAAGGCCAGGCGGGGCTGTAAAACAGTCAACAGCGGCTATTCTTTGTAAAAAACTGTTATAAAAAAACCGCTTGTCACAGCCGGTTTGTAGGATTCTGCGACAGCTTGCGTGTTGGTGATAAACACCTCGGCACGTATGATTCTTTGCAAACTTCTCCAGAATAGGCCGCTATGTCCTTGATAGTGCTATTGCTTCTGCCGTTCGTGGGCAGTTGCCTGGCAGCTGTGCTGCCGCACAACGCACGTAACGCCGAGTCCATTCTTGCCGGGCTCGTAGCCCTGGTCGGCACCGTCCAGGTAGCACTTCTGTACCCTCAGATTGCCCATGGTGGCGTCATTCGCGAAGAGTTCCTGTGGTTACCCAGCCTGGGGCTGAACCTGGTGTTGCGCATGGACGGCTTTGCCTGGCTGTTCTCGTTGCTGGTACTGGGCATTGGCACGCTGGTATCGCTGTATGCGCGCTACTACATGTCACCGCAAGACCCGGTACCACGCTTCTTCGCGTTCTTCCTGGCCTTCATGGGCGCCATGCTCGGCCTGGTCATCTCCGGCAACCTGATCCAACTGGTGTTCTTCTGGGAACTGACCAGCCTGTTCTCCTTCCTGCTGATCGGCTACTGGCACCACCGCGCCGACGCCCGTCGCGGCGCCTACATGGCGCTGATGGTAACCGGTGCAGGCGGCTTGTGCCTGCTGGTAGGGGCCCTGCTGCTCGGCCATGTGGTCGGCAGCTATGACCTGGACAAGGTCCTGGCTGCCGGGCATACCATCCGCCAGCATGCGCTTTACCCGGTGCTGCTGCCCCTGATACTCATCGGCGCCCTGACCAAGAGCGCACAGTTTCCCTTCCAGTTCTGGCTGCCCCACGCCATGGCAGCGCCCACACCGGTGTCGGCCTATTTGCATTCGGCCACCATGGTCAAGGCCGGGGTGTTCCTGCTGGCACGCCTGTGGCCGGTACTCTCCGGTAGCGAGGAGTGGTTCTGGATCGTCGGCGGTGCCGGCGCCCTCACCCTGCTGCTCGGCGCTTTCGCCGCCATGTTCCAAAATGACCTCAAGGGCCTGCTGGCCTATTCGACCATCAGCCACCTGGGCCTGATTACCCTGCTGCTGGGCCTTAACAGCCCGCTGGCTGCCGTCGCCGCGGTATTCCACATTCTCAACCATGCCACCTTCAAGGCCTCGCTGTTCATGGCCGCCGGCATCATCGACCACGAGAGCGGCACCCGTGACATTCGCCGCCTCAGCGGCCTGATCCGCCTGGTGCCCTACACCGCGACCCTGGCCATGGTCGCCAGCGCCTCGATGGCCGGCGTGCCGCTGATGAACGGCTTCCTGTCGAAGGAAATGTTCTTCGCCGAAACGGTATTCATCAGCTCCACCGCCTGGGTCGAGGCCACGCTGCCGGTGATCGCCACCCTGGCCGGCACCTTCAGCGTGGCGTATGCCCTGCGCTTTACCGTCGATGTGTTCTTCGGGCCGACGGCCCAGGACCTGCCCCATACCCCGCACGAGCCGCCACGCTGGATGCGTGCTCCGGTGGAACTGCTGGTGCTCACGTGCCTGGTCGTGGGCATCTTCCCCACACAGTCGGTCGGCCCCCTGTTGGCCGCTGCGGCCCTGCCGGTGGTTGGCGGCACCCTGCCGGAATACAGCCTGGCCATCTGGCATGGCTGGAACGCGCCGATGATCATGAGCCTGGTCGCCATGAGCGGCGGCATCGTCCTGTACCTGTTGCTGCGCAAACAACTGCGCCTGGGTCGCTTCCCCTACCCGCCCGTGATCGAGCGCTTCAATGGCAAGCGGCTGTTCGAGCACGGCCAGGTTCACCTGATGTTGCTGGCGCGTCGCATCGAACGCCTGTTCACCACCCGGCGGCTGCAGTCGCAGCTGTTCATGCTGGTATTCGCCGCGTTCCTCGCGGGCCTCACGCCGATGCTCCATAGCGGCCTGAGCTGGGGTGATCGCCCGAAGATTCCGGGTTCCGGTGTATTCGTCGCCCTGTGGCTGATCGCCATTGCCTGCGCCATCGGCGCCGCCTACCAGGCCAAGTACCACCGCCTGGCGGCACTGATCATGGTCAGCGTCTGCGGCCTGATGACCTGCATCACCTTCGTCTGGTTCTCTGCGCCCGACCTGGCACTGACCCAGTTGGTGGTGGAAGTGGTCACCACCGTGCTGATCCTGCTCGGCCTGCGCTGGCTGCCACGGCGTATCGAAGGCGTGTCACCGCTGCCGGGTAGCCTGGAGCGCGCGCGCATGCGCCGCCTGCGCGACTTGCTGCTGGCCGTGCTGGTGGGTGGCGGCATGGCCGTGCTGTCGTACGCCATGCTGACCCGACCCACGCCCAACGACATTTCCTCGTTCTATTTGAGCCGTGCGTTGCCTCAGGGCGGCGGCACCAATGTGGTCAATGTCATGCTGGTCGACTTCCGCGGCTTCGATACCCTCGGTGAAATCACCGTGTTGGTGGCTGTGGCACTGACGGTGTTCGCCCTGCTACGGCGCTTCCGTCCTCCAAAAGAGAGCATGCAGCTGCCGGCGCAACAACGCCAGCTGGCGCCGGACGTAGTCACCGACCTGATCAACCCGCGGCATGCCACCGATACCGCGCTGGGCTTCATGATGGTGCCGGCAGCGCTGGTGCGCCTGCTGCTGCCGATCGCCTTGCTGGTGTCGATGTACCTGTTCATGCGCGGGCACAACCAGCCCGGTGGCGGGTTTGTCGCTGGCTTGGTCATGTCGGTGGCGTTCATCCTCCAGTACATGGTGGCCGGCACCCAGTGGGTCGAGGCGCAGATGAGCCTGCGGCCGCTGCGCTGGATGGGTACCGGGCTGCTGTGCGCGACCCTGACCGGCGTCGGCGCCATGCTGCTGGGTTACCCGTTCCTCACCACCCATACCGCCCACTTGCACCTGCCGTTGCTGGGTGATGTGCACGTGGCCAGCGCGCTGTTCTTCGATATTGGCGTATACACCGTCGTGGTCGGCTCGACCCTGCTGATCCTCACGGCCCTGGCGCACCAGTCGGTGCGCGCCTACCGCCCGGGCAACCCGGCAAAAACCAGCCAAGCAGGAGCCGCCTGATGGAAGAAGTGATTGCAGTCGCCATCGGCGTGCTGGCTGCCTCCGGAGTGTGGCTGATCCTGCGCCCGCGTACCTACCAGGTGATCATGGGCCTGTGCCTGCTTTCTTACGGGGTCAACCTGTTCATCTTCAGCATGGGCAGCCTGTTCATCGGCAAGGAGCCAATCATCAAGGATGGTGTTACCCAGGACCTGTTGCATTACACCGACCCGCTGCCACAGGCACTGGTGCTCACCGCCATCGTCATCAGTTTCGCCATGACCGCGCTGTTCCTGGTGGTGCTGCTGGCCTCGCGAGGGCTGACCGGTACCGACCACGTGGATGGCCGGGAGCGTGACGAATGAGTGATATCAGTCAACTGATTGTCGCCCCCATCCTGCTGCCGCTGATTACGGCGGCGATGATGTTGTTGCTGGGTGAAAAGCACAGACACATCAAGGCCAGGCTGAACCTGCTGTCTACCTTCTCCGGCCTGTTGATCGCGGTCTGTCTGCTGCTGTGGGTGCGCACCCAGGGCCAGGCAGCGTCGATCGGCGTGTACCTGCCAGGCAACTGGCCGGCGCCATTCGGCATCGTGCTGGTGGTGGACCACCTGTCCGCGCTCTTGCTGACCCTGACCGGGGTCATCGGTTTCAGCGCGCTGCTATTTGCCCGTGCCCGCTGGGACGGCGCGGGGGCCAGCTTCCATGCGCTTTTCCAGATCCAGCTGATGGGGCTGTACGGCGCCTTCCTCACCGCCGACCTGTTCAACCTGTTCGTCTTCTTCGAAGTGCTGCTGGCCGCCTCCTATGGCCTGCTGCTGCATGGTTCGGGGCGTGCGCGGGTGCGCGCCGGCCTGCACTACATCGCTATCAACCTGTTCGCCTCGTCGCTGTTCCTGATCGGCGCAGCGATGCTGTATGGCGTGACCGGCACCCTGAACATGGCGGACCTGGCGCTGAAGATTCCACTGGTACCGGAGGCCGACCGTGGCCTGCTGCATGCCGGCGCGGCAATCCTGGCCATGGCCTTCCTGGTCAAGGCCGGTATCTGGCCGCTGAACTTCTGGCTGGTGCCAGCTTACGCGTCTGCCAGCGCGCCGGTGGCTGCACTGTTCGCCATCATGACCAAAGTCGGCCTGTACGCCGTGCTGCGCCTGTGGACGTTACTGTTCTCCGGGCAGGCCGGGGCCTCGGCACATTTCGGCGGCGAATGGCTGGTTTACGGCGGCCTGGTTACCCTGGCGGTGGCAGCGGTATCAATCCTGGCGGCACAGCGCCTGGAGCGTATGGCGGCACTCAGTATCCTGGTCTCGGCCGGCACGCTGCTGGGTGCGGTGGGTTTTGCCCAGGCGGCTCTGACCGGCGCGGCGCTGTTCTATCTGGTCAACTCGACCCTTGCGCTGTGCGCACTGTTCCTGCTCGCCGAACTGGTCGAACGCTCGCGCTCGGCCAATGAAGCGCCGCTGGACGAAGAAGAAGACGCCATGCCGCCGCCACTGGAATCGCTGCACCCGCCCAAGGGCATCAACCTCGACGATGAACAGCAGGTGGTAATCGGCCAGATCATCCCGTGGACCATGGCCTTCCTCGGCCTCAGCTTCATCGCCTGTGCACTACTGATCATCGGCATGCCGCCGCTGTCGGGCTTTGTCGGCAAGCTCAACCTGATCAGTGCGCTGTTCAATCCACTGGGCCTCGGCGTACCGGCCAAGCAGCCCCTGAGTGCCGCCGGCTGGGGCCTGGTGGTGTTGCTGATCCTATCCGGCATGGCCTCGCTGATCGCCTTCGGCCGCGTCGGCATCCAGCGTTTCTGGAAGCCCGAAGAGCGTCCGTCCCCGGTCCTGCGGCGCTATGAATGCCTGCCCATTGTCATCCTGCTCGGCCTGTGCCTCATCCTCAGCCTCAAGGCCGAGCCGTTGCTGCGCTACACCCAGGACACTGCCGCCAGCCTGCAGGCCCCCGATGCCTATATCGACGCTGTGATGGCCGCCCGGCCGATTCCTGGCCCCACCTCGCGCGACGCACAGGTGCAGCCATGAACCGACTGTTCCCCGCCCCACTGCTATCGGTCTCGCTGTTCGGCCTGTGGCTGCTGCTGAACCTCTCGGTCAGCCCTGGCAACCTGCTGCTGGGCGCCGCACTTGGCATACTGGCGCCACTGTTGATGGCGCCCCTGCGCCCGCAGCATGCACACGTACGGCGCCCCCTGGCCATCGCCCGCCTGATTGGCCGGGTCGGCATCGATGTGATCACCTCCAACCTGCTGGTAGCCCGTGGTGTGCTGCGGGCCGGCAAGCAGCCGCCACGCTCTGCGTTCGTTCACATACCACTGTCATTGCGTGACCCTCACGGCCTGGCAGCGCTGTCGATGATCACCACGGTGGTGCCTGGCACCGTCTGGTCCGAACTGGCACTGGACCGCAGTGTGCTGTTGCTGCATGTGTTTGAGCTGGACGATGAAGCGGCCTTCATACAGCACTTCAAGGACACTTACGAACGCCCGCTTATGGAGATTTTCCAATGACAGGCCTGCTCGCCAATGCCGTCCTCGCCAGCCTGTTCATCTTCGCCCTGGCCATGGGCCTGGCGCTGATCCGGCTGTTCCGTGGCCCGTCCGCCCAAGACCGCGTGCTGGCCCTGGACTACCTGTACATCCTGGCCATGCTCACCATGTTGGTGCTGGGTATCCGTTATGCCAGTGACACCTACTTCGAAGGGGCCCTGCTGATTGCACTGTTTGGTTTCGTCGGCTCGTTTGCCTTGGCCAAGTTTCTGCTGCGCGGTGAGGTGATCGAATGACTGAAGCCCTGGTACTGCCACTCTGGCTGGAGTTGGTCACCGCCGCGCTACTGCTTACCGGCAGCCTGTTCGCCCTGGTCGGTGCTATAGGCCTGGTACGCCTGAAAGACTACTTCCAGCGCATGCACCCGCCAGCGCTGGCCTCGACCCTTGGTGCCTGGTGCGTTGCACTGGCCTCGATCATCTACTTTTCGTGGCTCAAGGGCACCCCTGTGCTACACGCGTGGCTGATTCCGATCCTGCTGTCGATCACCGTGCCGATAACCACGCTGTTGCTGGCGCGGGCGGCGCTGTTTCGCAAACGCATGTCGAAAGAGCCGGTGCCTGAAGAGGTCAGCAGCGGCCGAGACCGTGGCAATTGAAGGTCTGCCGTCTCAACCTTGGCTGAGGCGCTGCAACTCGCGCCGGACCATGGCGGCATATGGCGGCGGGCTGAGGCGATAGAGCTCAGCCGCTACCCAAGTCAACCAGGCGCCTTGCAGCTTCTCACGCCCGGCCAGCAAACGTTCTGCCTCAGCCACGGCATCTGCCTGGTGCTGCCGATGAAACTCGGCCCGCGAGGCTGGTGCGTCGTGACTGTCGGTCATTCACTGGCCTTGAAGGTGGTCAGTTCACCCTTGCGCCATTTGGCGACTTTGCCAGTCACTGCTTTAAGCAACTTGCCCAGGCCTTCCTGCACTTGCTGCTGCGCGGCGAATACCAGCATCACGCCATGGCCTTCACGAAATACGATGCCCTCGCCTTCCGGCACAGAAACGAAGGCGTAATCACCCACGCCATACACATTCAACTTGATGTCGCGAAAGCGCATTTCCAGCTTGCCACCTTCGCGGCTGGGCAATACGGCAGCACGAAAGTGGTCGCCGACTTTCAGTTCAAGGCGCTGCTTGTCATCGACCACCAGTGCACTCTCGGTGTCGATTTCGGCCATGTACAGGCCTTCAGGACTCTGTTCGGTGACATAGATGAAGCGGCCCTGAAACAGTTGGGCCAATTTACCGCGCAAGTCGCCCAGGGCGAACAACGCATGCGTATCAAGTGTGCTGACTGCCAATGAAGTAATCCTCAATCGGTTACAACCCGCCCTCACCCCAAGCTCGGGGAGGCACGGCCATTTCTTATCGATAGGCAAAAAGAGTAATAAAGCGATATGCGAAATGTCTGTGCTCGCTGACGATGCAGCGTGCAGGAATCTTTACTCTGGTTTGCCAGACTCGCCCTCAACCGAAGGCGTTTGGCTCATTCCCGGCTTGGGAAGCGTGATGCCTGAAATCACTCGCCAGAAATCGCAACCAATGGCGTGAGCCTGCAAGAAGACAAGCCCTAGCATCCATGTGCGCATTACTGTAGGACAAATATGCCCGAAAACACCGAAACCCGTCGAGAGGCAATAAACATTTTCAGGCAGCCAGGCCTTTCTTCAGTTGCAGTTGCCAGGCAGCCTGACACTCAAGCGCTTCTTCGCGCGTGGCGAAGGCGGTGCCGCGGCGCTCGCCATTGACCAGCACGACCCAGCAAATGCGCTTGCCCAGCGCCTGCAAGGTGGCCGGCACACCCGACCCTATCATCACAGCCACATCGACTCGGCTATTCATCATTCCCTCCGGAATTTAATTAGCACCCTAACGATAAAGCTATGATACGCCCGACAGTGACGCGGAAACAGCGCATCCCGGTACATCAGTGTTTCGTAAGGCGTAACAAAAACGGTATCGACAAGAAACGCAAAAAGCCCCAGGAATTGCTTCGAGGGGCTTGCACCACGCGCGGGGTTATACCTGACGCTGGTGGCGGTCGAGCTGCTCGTGGCGCTCCTGGGCTTCGATGCAGTATTTGGTGGTCGGGCTGATCAGCAAGCGCTTCAGGCCGATAGGCTCACCACTGTCATCGCACCAGCCGAAGCTTTCGTCGGCAATACGGTCCAGGGCCATTTCCAGCTGTGGCAGCAGGCGCTGGTCGCGGTCGATGGCATTTACCAGCCAGCTACGTTCTTCTTCGACCGAAGCCACGTCGGCGGGGTCTGACGGGGTGTCCAGGCCTTCGATGGTGGTGCGGCTGAGTTCGATGCGTTCATGGGTTTCGACTTTCATCGCCTGCAGCAGCTCAGTAAAGAAGGCAAGCTGGTCGGCGTTCATGTAGTCATCGGCCGACATGGCCAGCAACTGTTCCTTGGTCATCGATTTCTCTATGAAAAAATGTGCATTTGGGCGATTCATGTGCCGTCGATGCCTATGCATCGCCAGCGGAATTCTTCAAGCGCCAACCGGCACTCTTTTACAGGGGGCGGCAGTCTAAGGCGCCACGCCGCGTGGAGCAACTGCAAATGGGTGCGAATTTGCTTCCACTGCTCACAATCCGCCGGTCGGCACCCCAGCTCAGCTGCTGGGCCAGCAGTAAACTGAGATTCTGGCAGTGCCCATCCGCCTGCTGTTGCTGTTGCTGTTGCTGTTGCTGTTGCTGTTGCTGTTGCTGTTGCTGTTGCTGTTGATCTTGATCTTGATCTTGATCTTGATCTTCGCGACTTCAGGAGGCCGAACGCAGGCCTTGCGGAGGCAGGTGACGGGCATGGATGCCCGTCAAGCGCTGAGGCCCCAGGATGGGGCCTTCGGCGCGGTCCTGCCGGGAGCAAGGCCGGAGTGAGGGGACCCCGGAGCGTAGCGCAGGGGCCGGATGATGGGAGCGCAGCGTTTTTTGGTTACTTTTTGTCGCGTTTGACAAAAAGTGACTCGCCGTAAGGGCGAAAAGGTGAGTCAGCGTCGCCATCGCAAATGGACTGTTCGCTGAGTCAAAACAGACGAGTTCGCTTCTTGCTTCTTGCTTCTTGCTTCTTGGATGTGGGCATTCACATCGAGTAGGTATTCATTCACGCAGGTGGCGCACAGTCACCTTTCCGCCCTTACGGCGGGTCACTTTTTGTCAAACGCGACAAAAAGTAACCAAAAAACGCTGGCTCCTATCATCCGGCCCCTGCGCTACGCTCCGGGGTTCCCTCGCTACGGTCTTGCTCCCGGGAGTACGCGCTGCAGGCCCCATCCATGGGGCCTCAGCGCTTGACGGGCATCCATGCCCGTCACCTCCCTTCGCAAGCCCTACGCTCGGCCTCCTGAAGTCGCAACCCGCGTCGTCTGAACTATCGCGCACTTAGAAGCAAAAGCCACAGCCACGGCAACGGCAACGGCAACGAACCGAGTCTGATCAACGGTCCTTGAACTGTGCCTCACGCTTGGCGATGAATGCGGCCATGCCTTCTTTCTGGTCTTCGGTGGAGAACGCCGCATGGAAGACCCGACGCTCAAAACGAACCCCCTCGCTGAGGGTGACTTCAAATGCTCGGTTGACGCTCTCCTTGACCATCATGCTCACCGGAATCGACTTGCTGGCAATGGTCGCCGCCACCTTCAGCGCCTCTTCCACCAGCTCTGCCTGCGGCACGATCCGCGCCACCAAACCTGCACGCTCGGCTTCTTCCGCCCCCATCAGGCGGCCGGTCAGGCAAAGCTCCATGGCCTTCGCCTTGCCCACCGCACGCGTCAGGCGCTGGGTACCGCCCATGCCCGGCAGCACGCCCAGGTTGATTTCCGGTTGACCAAATTTGGCATTGTCCGCCGCGAGGATAAAGTCGCACATCATCGCCAACTCACAGCCGCCGCCCAGGGCAAATCCAGACACTGCAGCAATGATCGGCTTACGGCGATTGGCAATGCGGTCGGCGTCGCTGAACAGGTCGTCGACGTAGATCTGCGGGTATTGCAGCTCAGCCATTTCCTTGATGTCGGCGCCAGCGGCAAAGGCTTTGGCCGAGCCTGTCAGCACCACGCAGCCGATGTTCGGGTCGCGCTCAAGCTGGTCCAAGGCCTGGTTGATCTCACCGACAATCTGCGCGTTCAGCGCATTGAGCGCCTGCGGCCGGTTGAGGGTGATCAGGCCGACCTTGCCGTGGATGTCCAACAGGATGGTTTCGAATGCCATGCAGTCTGCTCCTTCAAAGATTGCGCGCAATGACCATGCGCTGAATGTCGCTGGTGCCTTCGTAGATCTGGCAAACCCGAACGTCGCGGTAGATCCGCTCCAGCGGGAAGTCACTCAGATAGCCATAACCACCCAGGGTCTGCAAGGCATCCGAACAGACCTTTTCGGCCATTTCCGAGGCGAACAGCTTGGCCATCGACGCTTCCACCAGTGCCGGACGCCCCGCATCACGAAGGGCAGCGGCGTGCAATACCATCTGCCGGGCAACGGAAATTTTCGTTGCCATGTCAGCCAGGCGAAACGCCACGGCCTGGTGCTCGATCAGCGGTTTGCCAAAGCTTTGGCGCTCGTTGGCATAGTCGCGCGCCACTTCGAACGCCGCGCGGGCCATACCCACCGCTTGCGAGGCGATGCCGATACGGCCGCCTTCAAGATTGGCCAGGGCGATCTTGTAGCCTTCACCCTCCGCACCCAGCCGGTTGGCCACTGGCACGTGCACATTGTCGAAAACGATCTGGCAGGTGTCGGAGGCGTGCTGGCCGAGTTTGTCCTCGACCCGCGCTACCTGGTAGCCCGGCGAATCGGTCGGCACGATGAAGGCGCTGATGCCACGCTTGCCAGCCTCCGGGTCGGTGACTGCAAACACGATCACGACGCCGGCGTTCTGCCCCGAGGTAATGAACTGTTTGCTGCCATTGAGCACGTAATGGTCGCCCTCCAGGCGTGCACGGGTCTTCAGGCTGCTGGCATCGGAGCCAGCCTGCGGCTCGGTCAGGGCGAAAGCACCGAGCATCGCACCTGTCGCCAGCGGGGTGAGGAATTGCTCTTTCTGCTGCTCGTTGCCGAAGCGCAGGATCGGCACGCAACCCACCGAGTTGTGCACGCTCATGATGGTCGAGCAGGCACCATCACCCGCAGCGATTTCCTCCAGCGCCATGGCATAGGCCACATAACCCGTGTCGCTGCCGCCCCACTGCTCCGGCACCAGCATGCCGAACAGGCCCAGTTCGGCCATTTCGTCGATGGCCTCTTTCGGAAAGCGATGGTCCTTGTCCCATTGCTCGGCAAACGGCTTCAGGCGTTCCTGGGCGAACGCACGTACCGCGTCGGCGATCTGTTGTTGCTCGTCATTTACCAGCATGGTTCACCTCAGTACAGGCATTCAACAGCCATGGCCGTGGCCTCGCCACCGCCGATGCAGATGGCCGCCACACCCCGACGCAGATTGTTCTGGCGCAAGGCCGACAACAGGGTGACCAGAATACGTGCGCCAGAAGCGCCGATCGGGTGACCGAGGGCGCAGGCGCCGCCGTGGATATTGACCTTGTCGTGTGGCAGGTCGAGGTGTTTCATGGCCGCCAGGGTGACCACGGCGAAGGCCTCGTTGATCTCGAACAGGTCGACTTCGGCCAGGTTCCAGCCGGTGCGCTTCATCAGTTTGTCGATCGCGCCGATCGGGGCGGTCGGGAACAACGCCGGGGTGTCGGCAAAGGCGGCGTGACCGTGGATGACGGCCAATGGCTTGAGGCCACGTTTGTCGGCCTCGGAGCGGCGCATCAGCACCAGCGCCGCAGCGCCGTCGGAAATCGAACTGGCGTTGGCCGCCGTCACGGTGCCGCCTTCACGAAACGCCGGTTTGAGCTGCGCTATCTTGTCCAGGCGTGCCTTGGGCGGCTGCTCGTCATCCTTGATGACGCGCTTTTCCTTGCCCTCGGTGACTTCCACCGGCACGATCTCGGCGGCAAAACGGCCGCTGCTGATGGCTTCCTGCGCTCGGGTCAGCGAGGCGATGGCGAACTGGTCCTGGGCCTCGCGACTGAAAGAATTGGCCTGGGCACAGTCCTCGGCAAAGGTGCCCATCAGGCGGCCTTTGTCGTAGGCGTCTTCGAGGCCGTCCATGAACATGTGGTCGATGATCTTGCCGTGGCCCATGCGGTAGCCGCCACGGGCTTTGTCCAGCAGGTACGGCGCGTTGGTCATGCTTTCCATGCCACCCGCCACTACCACATCTGCGGTGCCGACCAGCAGCAGATCATGGGCCATGATCGCGGCTTGCATACCCGAGCCGCACATCTTGTTCAGGGTGGTGCAGGTGGTGTGTTTGTCCAGCCCGGCGCCCAGCGCGGCCTGGCGTGCCGGCGCCTGGCCCTGGCCGGCCGGCAGCACGCAGCCGAACAGTACCTGCTCGACACAGGCGGCATCGATGCCGGCACGTTCCACGGCAGCACGAATGGCGGCGCTGCCCAGTTGCGGCGCAGTCAGGCTCTTGAGGTCGCCCTGCAACCCGCCCATGGGCGTGCGCACGGCGCTGACGATAACGATGGGGTCATTGGCGAGGGTCATGTTCGCTCTCCTTACTTGGCAGCCATGCGCAGCGCACCGTCGAGGCGGATGACCTCACCGTTGAGCATGCTGTTCTCGATGATGTGGCGGGCCAGCGCGGCGTATTCCTGCGGGCGGCCCAAGCGGGGCGGGAACGGCACGCCGGCAGCCAGTGAAGCACGCACCTCATCGCTCATGCCGGCCATCATAGGGGTTTCAAAGATACCCGGAGCGATGGTCATCACACGGATGCCGAAGCGTGCCAGTTCGCGCGCGGCCGGCAAGGTCAGGCTGGCAATGGCACCCTTGGAGGCGGCGTAGGCGGCCTGACCAATCTGGCCGTCATAGGCGGCAATGGAGGCCGTGTTGATGATGACCCCACGCTCGCCGCTCTCATCGGCAGCCCCTTCGGCCATGGCCGCCGCAGCCAGACGCAACAGGTTGAAGCTGCCGATCAGGTTGACGTTGATGACCTTGGTGAAGCTGGCCAGGCCATGCGGGCCCTGCTTGCCCAGCACCTTCTCGGCACCGACGATACCGGCACAATTGACCAACCCATGCAAGCTGCCAAAGGCGCTGACAGCTGCATCGACAGCCGACTGGGCCGCCTGCTCGTCACTGATATCGGCCACGGCGAAACGGGCGTTGTCGCCCAGTTCGCGGGCCTTGGCTTCGACAGCCTGGGCATTGAGGTCGACCAGCATGACCTTGGCGCCAGCCTCGACCAGCATCTGTGCAGTCGCGGCACCCAGCCCGGAAGCGGCGCCACTGACGATGAAATGTTTATTGGCTATGTGCATGAGTACTTTCCTTTCAGACGCTGACAGGGGTGGCCTGTTGCGCTTGTTGTTTGGCGACTTCCTGGTTGCGCAGGATGAAGCGTTGGAGCTTGCCGCTCGGGGTCTTGGGCAGCTCGCTGACGAATTCGATTTCCCTGGGGTAGGCATGCGCGTAGAGGCGCTGGCGCACGTACTGGCGCAAGGTTTCTTCCAGCTCGACGCTGCCGGCGTAGCCGCTGGCCAATACCACGAACGCCTTGATCAGCTCGGTGCGCTCCGGGTCGGGCTTGCCGATCACCGCGGCTTCGATCACCGCCGGGTGCTCGATCAACGCGCTTTCCACATCGAACGGCCCCACCCGGTAACCGGAGGTGGTGATCACGTCGTCGCTACGGCCAACGAAGCTGATGCTGCCATCCGGGTTCAGCTCGACAGTGTCGCCGCTGAGGTAGTACTTGCCGACGAAGGCTTTGGTCGGCAGGCCGTGGTAACCACCGAACCAGCATAGCGGCGACTGCTCGCGGTCAACGGCGAGGATGCCTGGCTGGCCGGCTGGCCGCTCGTTGCCCTGCTCGTCCAGCACCACGATGCGGTGGCCGGGGATGGCATAGCCGGCAGAGCCCAGGTGCACCGGGTGCTGCAGACCATGGTGATTGCACAGCACCATGCCCAGTTCGGTCTGGCCGTAGTGATCGTGAATGGTCACGCCCAGCTCGTCGGCGAACCAGCGGATCACCTCGGGGTTAAGCGGTTCGCCGGCACTGCTGACCACCCGCAGGCGGCCCTTGATCGGTACCGAAAAATCTTTGCCCGCCGCAATCAGCAAGCGATACGCGGTCGGCGAGCCGGCCAGGTTGGTGATACCCAGCTTGTCGATCACCCGGGCGCAGCTCTCGACACTGAACGGGCCATCGTAGAACGTGGTGGCATGCCCCAGCGACAATGGGCCGGTAACGGCGTAATACAAGCCGTACGCCCAACCCGGGTCGGCCAGGTTCCAGAAGTTGTCCTCGGGCAGCAGCTCGATGGCATCACGCATGTAGCCCTGAAACGCGACGATCGCACGCAGTGGCACTTCCAGGGGTTTTGCCGGGCCAGTGGTTCCAGAAGTGAACATCAGCAGGAATGGATCGTTGCCTGAGCGCATCACCGGCTCACATACGTCCGCTGCGCGCTCCAGGCATTGCTGGAAGTCCAGCTCACCACTGCGGGCCTTGACAGTGATGATGGTCGGGCAGGCGTGCACGTCGTCCAGCTTGGCGCGGTTGTGGCTATCGGTGACCACCACTCGGGCATGGGATTGCTCAAGCCGGTGCTCGATGGCCTTGGGGCCGAACGCGGTGAACAAGGGCTGGTAAACCGCCCCGAGGCGCCAGGTAGCGAGGATGGCCACCAACAGTTCGGGGGTGCGCGGCATCAAGCCGGCAACCCGGTCGCCTGCGCCTACCCCCTGCGCCTTTAGCACATTGGCGAACCGGGCAGCCTGCACCTGAAGCTGATCGAAGCTATAGCGCGCGCTGTTACCATCGCGGTCTTCATGAATCAGTGCCAGCTTGCCGTCACCGGCATGGCGGTCACAGCATTCGACACAGGCATTAAGGGCTTCAAGGTTGCCGTGCAATGCCGCCACAACGGCCTGGTCATGGTCAAACGTGCGAGCGGCCTCGGCGTAATCGCGCATCATCGGACTCCTGGTTTCTTGTTTTTGGAGTTGAAGCATCGGTCCGACGATGTTCGCGCCGCTCATGCGCGGCGGCAATGGCCAAAGCTGTCAATCTGGATGACTGGTTTGGCCGCCGCCCGTCACCCCTCCGCGCGCTCGGCTGCACGCAGGTAGGACTGGGTGAGCCCTGCGACCAGGCGTTCGATGTCGAGGTCCTGCTGTGCCTGCAGCCCGTGTAGTTGCTGCTCGAAGGCCGCCGGCGCCAAGGCAGGACGTTGAGCCTGCAGCTCAAGCGTGCGTCGCGTGTAGTCCGCACTGAGGGCATCGAACATCTGGTCATGTTGCTGGCGCAGGTAACGTCGCCAGAACGCGCGCTGGCTCAGGCTATCGGTCAGGCCCTCGATGGTCTGCGCGCGCGTAACCCGCAGGAACGCATCCTCTATCTGGGCCTGTGTCAGCGCGACAGCTTCGGGATAGCGCATGGCATATGGCTGGTTGGGCAGCTGCAACCGGCTACGAAGTTGCACCCTGTAAGCCAGCCCCAATGCCAACTGGTCAATATGTTCACTGGCAGCCAGACGCTGCCGGCCATCCTGGTAGGCAATCCCTTCCAGTTGATCCAGCCGGAACAGTTGCCTACCCAGTTCGAGCAACTCACCCCTGCTTTCAGGGTTGGCTGCGGCGGTTTCTGCCTGCGCCTGCCTCAGCGATACTTGCAGTGCACTGAAGTGACTGGCAACGGCGTCCGAACATGACAGTGGCAGGCCGGCCTGCTCAAAGATCCGCCGGCACAGCACCGGGTCGCCGTCCAGCGTAGCCAGCAGTGTCCATACGCCGTCAACCAGCGCATCCCGCCCTTCACCCGCTTCGCTGTAGTCCGCTGTCATCTCCAGGCGAGCCAACAACCTGAACAACCCGCTGCTACCCGCTTGCTCCAGCAACCGCAGCCACACGTCCTCCCGCTCGGCCTGAACCGTCGCATCCGTATGGCCTACCCAACGCGTACGGGCCCTGACCAGGTCAACTGACCCCAACTGCTCAGGTGAGTGCCGGTGCTCTTCGATCACATCGAGTGCATACAACCCTCTTTGCTGCATGACCGACAAGGG
Source organism: Pseudomonas sp. FW305-E2 (assembly GCF_058782925.1). Classification (NCBI taxonomy): domain Bacteria; kingdom Pseudomonadati; phylum Pseudomonadota; class Gammaproteobacteria; order Pseudomonadales; family Pseudomonadaceae; genus Pseudomonas; species Pseudomonas sp. FW305-E2. The sequence continues at coordinate 25,104 of NZ_JBYSYE010000035.1, forward strand.
GTTGTTTTCTATCAGAATGGCGCGTCGAAATGCATAAGGCATCAGCTGGATCTCGGTGGGCACTTCGCGGAGTTGATTGTTGCGCAGGTCAGCACACTCGAGTAGACCACAGAGCTCCAGGCGACGCGGCCAACTGCCCAGGCGACAATGACGCAGGTTCAGGCTAGTCAGCCGAGAAAGTTGATGAAAGCTCATGTCCAGCGCTTCCAGCCGGTTATGGCTGAGATCAAGATGCGCAAGGTTGGACAAACCATGCAAAACGCCGATCGCCTGGGCATCGAGGCGTATCTCGTTATGCGCCAACCGAAGCGATTGAAGATTCGGTAAATGGGCAATGCCTGTTGGTAGACGCATCAACGCGTTGTTGTTGAGGTTCAGGTGCGTCAGGGCAGTGAAGGGGCGAAGGAAGTCGACCGGTATGTCAGTAATCCGGGTGTCGTTCACGCTCAGCAGGGTAATACGATGGAAATCGATGTTCGGCGGCAGTGCCGGCAGTGTGCGCAAACTCAAACCGCTCATCGACAAGCGCTGCCCTTGTGTTTGCCCCTCGCCGGCCGAACCAGGCTCGCCCTGCAGTCGCCAGGCTCGCAGGATGCTATCGGCCGTCAACCTGCGGGCGGCGCGTCGACCCTCCTGCAACTCGGCACCGACCCAGCGATTCAGGTACAGCACCAGTTGGTCATGGGCTTCCTGCAGTTCTACCAGGCGCTCGAAGACTGGCTGCGGGCCTTGTTGCACACGCGCCAGCTCCACATCGAGCGCGGCCTCGTCCAGGCCAGGATAAAGCGACCGTAGCTGGTCACGAATGATCGCCCGCTCATCTCTGGGTGCAGCGCCAGGGCGGCCACTGAGCGGGTATCCTACGCGCCCATCGTCCATGCGACGCCCTGGATTGAGCCAGGCCTGCTCCTCTGGCCAGCCGAGCATGCGCGCGATATCCCAATGGGAAGCGGGTAACCGCGCCAGAAGTTTCTCACGCAATTGGCTCGCCGCAGCACTGCCCACCCGTTGCATCGCTGCCCGCTGCTCTGATGTCAGTGCGGCAAAAAGCGCCTCGAAGATACATCCCGGCTCGTCAGCAATAAGCACGTGTGGCACACCTGACCCGTTGTAGATCAGAAACCTGCCTTCATGCCGGACCACTATTCTTCTTGCCTCGGTTTGCCCGCCGCTACCGAGGCGCCTGATAGACCGCCCATCCAGCCCGCTGTCACGCAAGTCAAGGTCAAGGTGCTCGAGTTCGAAGCTATCCAGCAACGCAAGGGCCAACTCGCCGGTGACATCACTGTACGCTGTGCTCAGATACAATCCCGCCAGCCCCCGGCTCAGGCGAGCCAGACGCAAGAGCGAACGGGCGTTGTTCGCGCACGGCAATGGCAGCCGCCGCTCGACCCGCGCCATTTGGTGCTCAAGCTCATGCGCTTGGTCGGTTACTTCATTTATGTAGGCCGAAGGCAAACCCGGAAAGTCCCGCTTTACCAACATGCTCAGCGGGTCTGCTGCAAGTGGCTGCTCTGTCAGGTGGGCAAACAATTGCGGCCGCAACCCGGCCTCATGCACCCGGATCTGCTCCAGTCCGGCGCCCACGTCTGGCCTTGCTTCACACCAGGCCAGCAGTTCACTGTCCGATGGCACCAACGCCTTCAGCCGAACACGCTCGAAAAACGTTTGAATGCGTGCATGCGCCTGGAAGGCGCGCAAGGTTTGGCCAAGGCTCACCGGCGCCGGGCGATTTTCCACGAGAACGCCGCGCAACAAATCTGCATCGATACCTGCCACCCGCATGATCTGCTCGGCCTGATGTGCGTCGACAGGGGGATGCTGAGGCCATAATGCATCCAGCATGCGAGCAGGCGCCTGCCAGCTGAGTGGTTGCTCACGCATCAGCTGCCAGCCACGCTCACCATTGTGCAACACGACCGGCCCGTAGCCGCCCTCACTCGCTACATGGCGCAGGCGATAGGGGCCATCGGCGATAGGCTGATGCACTTCGAAGTTGCGCCCATCGATACGGACCCAGCGGCGGCCCACCTCGCCATAGCGTCCCTCTTCAAACAGGTCGATAGCGCCCGGCAGTGATCGATAATTCCTGGCGTTGAACTGCCACAGGCGACCGCGCCCATTCCCAAGGCTTACCGGCTCCAGGCCCGCGACAAACGCACTGCGCACAAAACTGACACCCGCCACCGTCGCAGCGGTAGCCGCCAAGGTTTCGGCAACCCCCAGCAGATGCTGCAGCGCTTCGTGTTGGTGCCCTCTCGACCAATCCCGTGTCCCTTCGAACACTTCAGCGCACGTCTGGGCAACCACCTGACCCAGCAGCACGCCGCCCACAGCCGGGATGAACAAGCCGGCGAGGTTTACCAGGTCCAGACCTGCCGCTTTCCACTCAGCGTGTCTGGCGCTTACCGCCAGGCTATCAGCGTCGGCAGTCGGTACCAGCAGCAACCGGGCATCTTCCTTGGCCCGTTGCACTTGCCGAGTCGCCAGTTGCGTGAAGATCCCTCCTTCAGGAGTTTCACCCTCAAGCTCCAGGTCCGGCAGCTTGTCTTTCAAGCGCTTGCCCAGGGTACTGACAAAACCTGCACGGTGCTCAAGGCTGATGAGCTGTGTGAAGTACTGCCAGTAACCGGGATCTGGCAACAACATCGCCACGGTACTGTTCATGGAGGCGGCATTATCGAAGAACCGCAATGCCTGCCGGGGATCACCAGGCAGGTAAAGTACGATGCCCCGTTCATTTCCCGTCTTGTCTTGCAGGTGGATCAGCAAGCCATCGACCACAGGTTTCCCTAGTGCCCTCAGCAGCATGGGTTTGCCTTCAAGCCCTTGTTGTCGCTGCTCCTGACCGTGGTCCACGAGCTCGCGCAGTGCAAGCTGCACATCGACGCTTATGTTTCCCTGCAAAGCCGCAAGCTCGGTCGCCAGCTTCAGCCCCGAACGTTTGTCTTCAGCCAGCACCGCCTGGGTAGCTGGCTGGAAGATCCTTTGCAACGCGTCCTGATAGCACTGACCAACGTCCAGATTGCGACAGGCCGTAATCAATGCTTCCAGCGATGCATTCAATGGTTTATCGCTGCCTGGCAAAACCAGCCCCGTGCCCTCGTAGTAGCGGGTATTCGCAGCAAAGTTGCGCATCAGCCGCAGTAACCCGTTTTCACGCGTCTGGCTGTACCCGTATGTCTGTTGCAAGGTACCTGGCAGTGTGCCGAAGCGCGGCGCTACCCGCAGCCATTCGAGCTGGGCAAATACCTGCCCGTCCGGCAACGGTGCATCCAGCAAAGCCGCCAGGTGCTTCTCGGCAAACTGCTGGAGCGGCAGTAACTCAAGCGTCAGGCCACTCAAGCGTGCCTGGCTGGCGTGGTGCGCGTTCAGGCTGGTGCGCAGGGTGTTGATCTGGCCCCGTGACGCGCGTTTGAGCCACTCAGGTAATCGGGCACCGATGAATGGGTCATGGCCCGTCGCGTTGATAATCATGGTGGGTTCCCCCCGCTATTTGACGAAGCCAACCATGTTGTTCAAATGCCGGGCCAGGATGCAGAGGGAACGGGTTCGATCGGCGCCTGCTCGGTAAGCCTTCTGGGCCCGCGCGGTAATGCACTACGACGGGAAGTGTTCGCCCTTCAGTGCCCTGCCCCTCGCGCCTGGATCAATGCCCGATAATGCCCTGGGTTGCAGCCAAACCACTTGCGAAATGCCTTATAGAACGAGCTGCTGTCGGCGAACCCCAAGCGCTCGGCAAGCTCGCCCATGGCCAGGTCTTCCTGGCTGAGCCAGGCGATCGCCAGCTCCCGTCGTACGCTGTCCTTCAAGCCCTGGTAGTTCTGCCCCTCTTCTGCCAGGCGCCGCCGCAGGGTCGATGGCGACAGGCACAGCTGCCGGGCCAGGCGGTCAGCATCGGGCCACTGCGCAGGGGCCAGGCGCAGCAGGTCGGTGCGGATACGCCGCCCGAGGCTGGCCGGGTCACGGTATTTGACCAGGATATTGCCCGGCGCTTCGGCCAGAAAACGCTGCAGTTCCTCTTCACTGCGCCGCAGGGGCAAGTCGAGGCATTGCGAAGCGATGATCATGCGTGTGCGTGGACGCTCAAAATGCAGGTTTTCCGAAAACATGACCCGGTAGTCGTCGCAAAAGGGTGGTTCGGTACACCGCAGATCAATGCTCAGAATCGGGATACGCCGTCCGGCCAGCCAGCAGGTCACGCCATGCACGATCATCCAGAACGTGAAATAGGTGAACGCGCGGCGCGGTTCGTCACGCGGCTCATTGATGACAATTTCGGCCAGGCCTTGCTGGCGCACCAGGCTGGGCTGCATGTCTTGAAGCATCAGCGACAGAAATGCCAGCGAGGTTTCCAGGCCTGCACCCAGAGTTGGTTGGCCCATGCTGGCACGGCACATGAATGCCAGGCTGCCACTGCGCAGACCGCGCGGGTCCATCGCGAAAAATTCGTCGTTGCAGCGCCGGGCCAGCAAGCGCCACAGGCGGGCATAGGACTCGGCACTGACCCTTGCCTCTGGCAGGTGCAATTGTTCAACGGCGATGCCCGCCCTGGCCAGCAAGCCACTGTCAGGCTCACCGGCAGGGCAGGTCTGCAACAGCGCTTCGCGCACCAGCTGCATGGAAATGGTGTCTTTGTCGCTCATCGACGGTCCTGTCGGCTGATTGCCGGCCATATTAGGGTCTGTATGAAAAGCCTCGAGACGAAGGTCAGGCAAGGCGAAAACAGCCGAGGAAGCGGAGTTTACGGGTTGTAAATGAGCATTCCGAGGCTGTTTTCAACGCAGCATCACCGAGTATCAAGGCTTTTCATACAGAGCCTAGGGTGCCCCGCAGCAAACAGCCATCATAGCCCCGCTGCCAGGCTCAGGAATGCCTGAATCAGGCGCAGTTCGCGACGGCGTTCCAGGCAGCCGATCACGTGTTGGTTGACAAGGCCCTCGCCGGCCAAGGGTCGTGCCACCACACGGGGATCATTGGCCACTTCAGTGGAAGAAACAACGCCAATACCCAGCTGCGAGGCCACTGCCTCGGTTACCGCCTCCCGGCTGTCCAGCTCCAGCAATACACGCGGTTGCACGCCCGCCTTCATGCAGGCCTTGTCGAAGGTGCGCCGGGTGGTGGAGCTGGGTTCGCGCAGCACCATGATCTGCTGGTGCAGCTCGGCCAACGGCAAGTCCTCCTGCTCGCTGGCCCAGGCGTGCCCCACGGGTAACAACGCACACAGGCGCGACTCACAGAGATTTTGCAGGTGCAGCCCTTTGCGCGGCTCGATTTCGGTCAGCACTGCCACGTCGGCATGCTCGCCGAGCAGCGCAGCCAACGTCTCCTGTGCATTGCCCAGACGCAAGTTGACGGTGACGCCAGGGTACCGCTCACGCAGCAGCGCCAGCATCGGCATGACCCGGTGCGGGCCGTCGGCGGCTACCTCCAGGCGCCCGGTCAGCAACTGGCGGTTGGCCTCGAGCATGGCCTGCGCTTCTTCAGCCAGGCCGAACATGGCGCGCGTGATGGCCGCCAGGCGCGTGCCCTCTTCGGTCAGTTCCACGCGCCGTGCAGTACGCCGCAGCAAGGTGATCTGGTAGTGCTCCTCCAGAGCCTTGACGTGCCCGGTCACCGCCGGCTGGCTGATGAAGAGGCGCTCGGCAGCACGGGTAAAGCTGCCCTCACGGGCCACGGCGTCGAAGGCGCGTAGCTGGAACAGGTTCATATTTATCGGCCTGACTTATAGCTGAGATAACAACAAACAATTTGATTGATGGCAGCGCGAATTGCAACCTAGGCCTCGTAGTTTCAGCCCACCGCTTGTGAGGAATAACGGAATGAGCAACGCCCCGATTCTGCTGACCCCAGGTCCCCTGACCACATCAATCCGCACCCGCCAAGCCATGCTGGTGGACTGGGGCTCCTGGGACCGTGACTTCAACCAATTGACTGCCAGCGTCTGCGAACAACTGCTGGCCATCATCGACGGCGCCAGCAGCCACCACTGCGTGCCCCTGCAAGGCAGCGGCACCTTCGCCGTGGAAGCGGCCATCGGCACCTTGGTGCCACGCGATGGCAAGGTTCTGGTACTGATCAACGGCGCGTACGGCCAGCGCCTGGCGAAGATCTGCAAAGTGCTGGGTCGCACTTACAGCACCTTCGAAACGGCAGAAGACCAGCCGACCACCGCCGCCGACGTCGACCGGCTGCTGGCCGAAGACTCGGCCATCACCCATGTGGCGCTGATCCACTGTGAAACCAGCACCGGCATCCTGAACCCGCTGCCCGAAATCGCCCAGGTGATCAAACACCATGGCAAGCGCCTGATCATCGATGCCATGAGCTCGTTCGGTGCGCTGCCGATCGATGCCCGCGAAATCCCCTTCGAAGCGCTGATCGCAGCCTCCGGCAAGTGCCTGGAAGGCGTACCCGGCATGGGCTTCGTCTTCGCCGAAAAAAACGCCCTGGCGTCCGCCGAAGGCAATGCCCACTCGCTGGCCATGGACCTGCACGACCAGCACGCCTACATGGCCAAGACCGGGCAATGGCGCTTCACCCCGCCTACCCACGTGGTCGCGGCCCTGCACGAAGCACTGCAGCAATACAACGAGGAAGGTGGCCTTCCGGCCCGCCACCAGCGCTACGCAGACAACTGCAAGACGCTGCTCGACGGCATGGCAGCCATCGGCCTGCGCAGTTTCCTGCCTGCTGAGATCCAGGCGCCAATCATCGTCACCTTCCACGCCCCCACCGATGCCCGCTACCAGTTCAAGGACTTCTACGAGCGGGTCAAGGCCAAGGGTTTCATTCTCTACCCGGGCAAGTTGACCCAGGTCGAAACCTTCCGCGTCGGCTGCATCGGCGTGGTCGGGGCGGACGGCATGCAGGCCGCCGTGAATGCCGTGGCCGAGGTGCTGCGGGAAATGGAAGTGCTGGACATCTGACGCTTTGCCCACCCGAATTCAGGAGTTAGCGCACATGAACTACAACAACCCCACCCAACTGCAAGCCGCCATCCTCGACTGGGCTGGCACCGTGGTCGATTTCGGCTCATTCGCCCCCACCCAGATCTTTGTCGAGGCCTTTGCCGAGTTCGACGTGCAGGTGTCCATCGAAGAAGCCCGAGGCCCGATGGGCATGGGCAAATGGGACCATATCCGCACCCTGTGCGACGTACCGGAAATTGCCGAGCGCTACCGCAAGGTGTTCGGCCGTACCCCGACCGATGATGACGTCACCGCCATCTACAACCGCTTCATGCCGCTGCAGATCGAGAAGATCGCCGTGCACTCGGCACTGATCCCCGGTGCGCTGGACACCCTCACCGGTCTACGCCAGGACGGCCTGAAGATCGGCTCGTGCTCGGGTTACCCGAAAGTGGTGATGGACAAGGTGGTGGAACTGGCGGCGCAGAACGGCTACGTAGCCGACCATGTCGTGGCCACCGACGAAACCCCGAACGGCCGACCATGGCCGGCCCAGGCCTTGGCCAACGTGATTGCGCTGGGGATTGACGATGTAGCGGCCTGCGTGAAGGTGGACGACACCGTGCCAGGCATTCTTGAAGGCCGCCGTGCCGGCATGTGGACCGTGGCGCTGGTCTGCTCGGGTAATGCCTTGGGCCTGACCTGGGAAGGCTTCCGGGCGTTGAGTGCCGAGAAACTGGAAAGCGAGCGCCAGCGCATCCATGCACTGTTTGCCGGCTCCCGCCCGCACTACCTGATCGACACCATCAACGACCTGCCCGAAGTGATTGCCGATATCAACCGGCGCCTGGCCAAGGGCGAGATGCCGCAAGCCTTCTGACCCTTGCGTTTTCGCAGTGGTAGCGGCCCTTGCGCGACACAAGGCCGCGCCTACGGCGGCCTGCGCCCAATCACCGACCTGTGTCCACCCTCGATCCGGTGTAGGCGCGGGTTTACCCGCGAATACGCTAGCGGCGGCAACGGTGAACGGCGGGTGGAGATTGGCCAGCAGGCCCGGCCCTTTCGCGGGTAAACCCGCTCCTACACGCGGCCTGTGCCCAACCACCGACCTGTGTCCACCCCCGATCCGGCGTAGGCGCGGGTTTACCCGCGAATACGGTAGCGGCGGCAACGGTGAACGGCGGGTGGAGATTGGCCAGCAGGCCCGGCCCTTTCGCGGGTGAACCCGCTCCTACACGCGGCCTGCGCCCAACCACCGACCTGTGTCCACCCCCGCTCCTACGGCCGACAAACCTGAGCTAGAACGTTATTGTGGCAATTGCACCCGCGGTTTGGTCGCGGCAAAGATCGCCCAGCTGGAGACGAACAGCGCCGCGATCAACGGACCGATCACGAAGCCGTTTAGGCCGAACACCGCCAGCCCGCCAAGGGTCGACACCAGGATCAGGTAGTCCGGCATGCGCGTATCCTTGCCCACCAGGATTGGCCGCAACACATTATCCACCAGGCCGATCACCAGCACCCCGAACGCGGTAAGCACCACCCCTGGCAGTATCGCCCCAGTCAGCAGGAAATACGCCGCTACCGGCGCCCAGATAATGCCCGCGCCCACCGCCGGCAGCAGCGACAGAAACGCCATCAGCACCGCCCACACCAACGCACTCGGGATATCCAGCACCCAGAAAATAAAGCCTCCCAACGCACCTTGGGTAATGGCCACCAGCACGTTGCCCTTCACCGTCGCCCTCACCACACGATTGAACTTCAACTGCAAACGACGCTTCTGGTGCTCGGGCAGCGGGACGGCCATCCGCACCCGGCGCGCGACTTCCGGACCATCACGCAGGAAAAAGAACAGCAAGTACATCATGATGCCAAAACTGATCAGGAACTCGAATGTGCCCTGCCCAAAGCTGAACGCCTGGCTGGCCAATACCTGGCTACCCTGGGTTGCCCACTTGGCGATCTTGTCACGCAACCCGTCGAGGTTACCCATGCCCATGTTGTCCAGGCCACGCTGGGCGAATGCCGGGAGCATGTCCTTGCCGCGCTCGACGTAACCGGCGATGTCCAGTTGCCCGCTTTCGATGCGCTGGTACAGCGTGGCGCCCTCTTGAACCAGCAGCGCGCTGGTGATGATCACCGGCAGGATCGCCACAAGCAGGCACACCAGCGTAGACGTGGCCGCGGCAAGGTTACGCCGCCGACCGCAGCGGATCAGCAAGTGACGCTGCAGCGGGGCGAACAAAATGCCGAGAATCACCGCCCAGAAGATTGCGCCGTAATACGGCAGAAGGATCCAGAAGAAGGCAATGGTCACCAACGCCAAGAGTACTGCCAGGGCTTTGTTCTGTAGCGCGGTTTCGTTCATCGCAGTTCCTCAAATGGCTTATGAGTGATTAGTGCACCGCACCTGGACAAAAGTGCCGCGCTCACTTGACGCAAATCAATACGCGCCTTGTCCATCGCCCCTAGCATCCCGGCCTTTTTGCCCCGGTGCGCACATGAACCCTACTGCCAAGCCCGAACTGCTGGCCCCCGCCGGCACCCTCAAGACCATGCGCTACGCGTTTGCCTACGGCGCCGATGCGGTCTACGCCGGCCAGCCGCGTTACAGCTTGCGGGTGCGCAACAACGCGTTCGATCACGCCAACCTGGCACTGGGGATCGAGGAGGCGCACGCCTTGGGCAAGCGCTTCTACGTGGTGGTCAACATCGCCCCGCACAATGCCAAGCTCAAGACCTTCCTCAAGGACCTGGCACCCGTGATCGAGATGGCGCCGGACGCGCTGATCATGTCCGACCCCGGGCTGATCATGCTGGTGCGCCAGCACTTCCCACAGATGCCGGTGCACCTGTCGGTGCAGGCCAACACCGTCAACTGGGCCAGCGTGCAGTTCTGGCAGCAACTTGGCCTGAGCCGGGTGATCCTGTCACGGGAGCTGTCGCTGGACGAAATCGAGGAAATCCGCCAGCAGGTGCCGGGCATGGAACTGGAAGTGTTCGTGCACGGCGCCCTGTGCATGGCCTATTCCGGCCGTTGCCTGCTGTCGGGCTACCTCAACAAGCGTGACGCCAACCAGGGTACCTGCACCAATGCCTGCCGCTGGAAGTACGACGCCACGCCGGCCACCGAGAACGCCACCGGTGACATCGTGCGCCAAGTGCAGCCCACCCTGGGCCTGGGTGCGCCCACCGACCAAGTGTTCCTGCTGCAGGAAAGCAACCGCCCCGGCACTGAAATGCCGGCGTTCGAGGATGAGCACGGCACCTACATCATGAACGCCAAGGACCTGCGCGCCATTCAGCACGTCGAGCGCCTGGCCTTGATGGGCGTGCATTCGCTGAAGATCGAAGGCCGTACCAAATCGCACTTCTACTGTGCCCGCGCGGTACAGTCGTATCGCCAGGCGATCGACGACGCGGTGGCCGGGCGACCATTCGACCGCGCCCTGATGGGCAACCTCGAATCCCTGGCGCAACGCGGTTACACCGAAGGTTTCCTGCGCCGCCACGTGCACGACGAGTACCAGAACTACCAGCGCGGCAACTCGGTGTCCGAGCGCCAACAATTCGTTGGCGAGCTGACCGGCGTGCGCGTCGACGGCCTGGCCGAGGTCAAGGTGAAGAACCGCTTCGCCGTGGGCGACCATCTGGAGCTGATGACCCCGCGCGGTAACTACCACTTCGACCTGCACCGCCTGTGCAACCGCCAGCAGCACGCCATCGAGGTAGCACCGGGCGATGGCCACGTGGTGTATCTGCCGATCCCGGAACAGGTTGCCCTCGACTACGGCCTGCTGATGCGCGACCTCCGCATCGACGAAGCAGCAAGCTGACAACACTGTAATGTGCACATCAGCTACCTGACAGCCGGCGGCAGCGAACATCGTGGCGCTTCTGCATGAGGCCACGCCATGTTGCGCCCCCCTCGCGCCGTACGTTTGCCAAAGGCCTGGGCGCCGCCAGCACGCCGGCAGGGGCAACAAACCGCGCTGCGCCTGGAAGCCGCTTACGCTATGCTGCTGACCAACCGCTGGATACTGGAGCCGACCTGGAGGCCAACCTCTAAGGGCGCACCGACGCCGGGCGCGAACAAGGCGTGGGGCTGGCCGACAGCGAGGTGGGCCTGCGCCTGCGCGACAAGATCACGCGCGGCTTCGCCCCCTACGTCGGGCTCAGTTTCAACCGCCTGCACGGCTCGCGCGCCAACCAGGCCCTGGAAGACGGCGAAGAGCTGGGCCAGACCCGCCTTGCCGCCGGTATCCGCCTGCGTTTTTAAAGGAGTGCTTCACCATGCTGCGCAAACACCTGCTGACCCTGAGCCTGCTGGCCGTCACCGGCCTGGCCCAGGCCGCCGAGACCATCGACGTCTACCGCGACCCCAACTGCGGCTGCTGCAAGGCCTGGATCAGCCACCTGCGTGACAACGGTTTTACCGTCAACGACCACGTCGAGCCAAACATGAGCGCCGTCAAGCAACGCCTCGGCGTGGCACCACGCCTTGCGTCGTGCCATACCGGGGTGATCGACGGCAAGTTCGTCGAAGGCCACGTGCCGGCCGAGCAGGTGCGCCTGCTGGCCAAGCGCAACGACCTCAAGGGCCTGGCGGTGCCGGGCATGCCCATGGGCTCGCCCGGCATGGAAATGGGTGACCACAAGGATGCCTACCAGGTCATCGGGGTGACCCAGGATGGCCAGGACACCGTGGTCGCCAACTACTGATGCTCAGCCTGGGGGCGCTGTTTCTCAGCGCCTTTGGTGCCGCCACCCTGCTGCCGCTGCAATCAGAGGCCGTGCTGGTCGGTCTGTTGCTGCGCCAGCCCGAGGCATGGGCGATCCTGCTGCTGGTAGCCACCCTGGGCAACGTGCTCGGCTCGGTGGTCAACTGGCTGCTGGGCCGGGCCATCGAGCACCTGCGCGACAAACGCTGGTTCCCTTTCAGCGCTGCCCAGCTGGCGCGTGCGCAGCAGCGCTACCAACGCTGGGGGCAATGGTCGCTGCTGCTCAGCTGGATGCCGGTGATCGGTGACCCGCTTACGCTGATCGCCGGGATCATGCGTGAGCCGTTCTGGCGCTTCCTGTTGCTGGTGACCCTGGCCAAGGCTGGCCGCTATGCCGTGCTTGCCATGATCACCCTGGGCTGGTTTCACGCCTGGTAACACCTTTCAGGTTTCGCGTGGTCCACTGCCTGTTACAGTCGCCCCATTCAACCTGGCCCTACACGGAGTGCCCCCATGCTGCGCGCAACCGCCCTCGCCCTGGCCTGCCTTGCCAGCAGTTCGGCCATCGCTGCCGAGTCGCCTACCTACGGCCCCCAGCTTGAAGGCTTCAGCTACCCGCACCCCCTCAAGCATTTCAACTTCAAGTCCCAGGGCCAGGCCCTGCAGATGGGCTACATGGACGTGCCCGCCCAGGGCCAGGCCAACGGCCACAACGTGGTGCTGATGCACGGCAAGAACTTCTGCGCCGCCACCTGGGAAACCACCATCGACGCCTTGAGCAAGGCCGGCTACCGGGTCATCGCGCCCGACCAGGTCGGCTTCTGTACATCAAGCAAACCGGCGCATTACCAGTACAGCTTTCAGCAACTGGCCGACAACACCCATGCCCTGCTCGAACAGCTGGGTGTGAAGCAAACCATTGTGCTCGGCCACTCCACCGGCGGCATGCTCGCCACCCGCTATGCGCTGATGTACCCCCAGCAGGTGGAACGCCTGGCAATGGTCAACCCGATCGGTCTGGAAGACTGGAAAGCGCTGGGGGTGCCCTACCGCACCGTGGACCAGTGGTATGCCCGCGAACTCAAGCTGGATGCCGAAGGCGTACGTGCATATGAACGCAAGACCTATTACGCCGGGCGCTGGAAGCCTGAGTACGAACGCTGGGTGCAGATGCTGGTGGGCTTGAACAAAGGGCCGGGGCATGAAGCGGTGGCGTGGAACTCGGCGCTGATCTACGACATGATCTTCACCCAGCCGGTGTACCACGAGTTCAAGCACCTGCAGATGCCGACCCTGCTGTTGATCGGCGACCAGGACACCACGGCCATCGGCAGCGATATCGCGCCGCCGGAGGTAAAGGCCAAGCTGGGCAACTATGCAGAGCTGGGGCCGCAGGTGGCCAAGCTGATACCCAAAGGTGAGCTGATCACGTTCGAAGGCATGGGGCACGCGCCGCAAATCGAGGAACCGGTGCGGTTCAATCGCACCCTGGTCGAATGGCTGGGCAAGTGAGCCAATGATTGGCCCCTGTGGGAGCACGCAGGCTTTGGGATTTTGCGCACGCCCGCTGCTGCCACAGGGTTCCTTTACACGTTCCAGACCTGCGTTTCTGTCCAGCCCAGCTCGGCAAAGTCGTCCGCCCGCAACTCAGCCTCTTCTTCGCAGAAAAACTCATCCAGCTGTGGTGGTCTGACCGCTGTATCACTGAGCATTGCGTGCACCTGCCCACGGTGATGCACCTGATGTTCGAACAGATGCGCCAGCAACCGCAGCCGCTGCTCGCGCTGCACCCGATCGGGCCGTACGACGCTCACATAGCGGCCAAGGTCGCCATCACTCAGCCCCCGGCAGTAGGCGATCAAACGGTGGTCAGCCTGGGCCTGCTCGGCATGCAGATCGGTACAGGTGGCAAACGGCTGCTCCGGGTCGAAAAAGCGTTCGCCGTCGGCATCGGGCTGCTCGCCGCGCTGCTCGCACTCGAGCATATGCAGGTAAAACCAATCCACCGTCAGCAAGTGGTTGAGGGTGGCCTTGATCGACGGGAAGAAGCTGCAACGCGGGGCGACGAACTCGTCCTGGGTCAGTTGCAGGCAGGCCTTGTACAGGCGATGGTTGGCCCAGCCATTGTTATAGGCCTGGGTCAGCAGATGATGCGATAGCGGCTGCATGGTCGGCTCCTTTTCAGGCGAAGCGTTGCAGTTGCATCTCCCGTAGCCGGCTCAGGGTGCGCTGGTACGGGAACGCCAGATACCCTTGAGTGTAGAGGGCATCGAGCGGCACCTGTGCCTCCAGGTACAACGCCACCCGACGGTCATAGCATTCGTCGACCAGGGCAATGAAGCGGCGAACCGCATCGTCCTTGGGCGACAGCGCCGGCAGTTCACGGTCACCCGCCACGACCCTCGCCGCGCCATCTTCGGTGCCTCGGGCAATACGCCCCGCCCGCTGTTCCCCGCCCAGCGCCGGAATGCCGGAGACCAGAATCGAGGGAAAACGGTCGCACAAGGCCATGAACTCCATGGCCGCCAAGGGTTGATCGCACAGATCGGTGAAACGACACCAGATAGCCTGCTCACTACGCCGCACGACGTGAATGTGCCTTGAGCCAATAACCAAGGGCTGATTCGTGCCGGCGTCTTCGGGGCTGAGCTGGCGAAACACCTCGGCCAACTGGCTGGCCTGCCCTGCCTCCGCTACCCAATAGCGCTGCCGCGCTTCACCGGGGTGCAGGCGGTGATCCTGCTCGCCCGCTACCGGCAGGACCTGCATGTGACGACCAATGGCGGCGATGGCCGGCAGGAACCGCTCGCGGTTGAAACCATCGCGGTAGAGCTGCTCGGGCGGCTGGTTGGAAGTGGCAACAATCACCACGCCCTGATCGAACAATACCTGGAACAGGCGGCCGAGGATGATCGCATCACCGATGTCGTTGACGAACAGTTCATCAAAGCACAGCACACGGATTTGCCGCGCCAGCTCCGCCGCCAGGGCCAATAGCGGGTCGGCGGTGCCGTTGAGCTGAAACAGGCGTTGATGCACCCAGGCCATGAAGTGGTGAAAGTGCTGGCGCCGCCCAGGTATGCGCAGACACTGGTGGAACTGGTCCATCAGCCAGGTCTTGCCGCGCCCGACCGGGCCCCAGAGGTAAAGGCCCTGGGTGGGGCGGCCCTGCTCGAGGGACTGGAAGCAGGCTTGCAAGGCCTCGACGACGCGGGCCTGGGCGGGGTCAGCGACGTAGCCCCGAGTGCTCAGGGCTTGCTGGTAGAGGGTTTGGGGGTCGAGGGCCATGGCCGCATTCTACCCGACTGTCACCCTCGGTGCAGGCGCGCGTCAGTCGGCCAGGCCGACCTTGAGTAGCGCGCCGTCCTTGTCATCGGTCAGTACATACAGGTAACCATCTGGTCCCACCCGCACATCACGGATACGTGCCTTCAGGTCACCGAGCAACCGCTCTTCGTGCACCACCTTGTCACCCTCCAGTTGCAAGCGGATCAATTCCTGCGTGGCCAGCGCCCCTATGAACAGATTGTGGTCCCAGGCCTTGAACGTTGGGCTGTCGTAGAACGCCATACCGCTGATACCCGGTGACTTTTCCCATACATGGTGCGGGTCGACCATGCCGTCCACATGCTCGCCCTTGGCCTCGGGGATGGGCAGCAGCGAGTAGTTGATGCCGTGGGTCGCAATCGGCCAACCATAGTTCTTGCCAGGCTTTGGGATGTTGATTTCATCCCCGCCGCGCGGGCCGTGTTCGTGGGTCCACAACTGGCCGGTCCAGGGGTTGAGCGCGGCGCCTTGCTGATTACGGTGGCCGTACGACCAGATCTCCGGACGCACGTTGTCCTTGCCGACGAAGGGGTTGTCTTTGGGCACTTCGCCGTCCGGCAGAACACGCACGACCTTGCCTTGCAACTTGTCCAGGTCCTGAGCAGTGGGACGTTGGTTGTTCTCGCCCAGGGCGATGAACAGGTAGCCGTCGCGGTCGAACACCAGCCGCGAGCCGAAGTGGTTACCCACCGACAGCTTGGGCTGCTGGCGGAAGATCACGGTGAAATGCTCCAGCCGGGCGCGGTCCTCGGACAGCTGCCCGCGGCCGACCGCAGTACCGGCCTTGCCGTCACTGCCCTCCTCGGCATAGGACAGGTAGACGGTGCGGTCCTTGCCGAACTCCGGTGACAGTGCCACATCCAGCAAGCCGCCCTGGCCTTCGGCCCAGACTTTGGGTACACCGCTGATCGGCGGGCCGACCTTGCCTTCGGCATTGACCAGCCGCAGGTTGCCGGCGCGCTCGGTCACCAGCATGTCCTTGCCACCAGGCAGGAAGGCCAGGGCCCAGGGGTTGCGCAGGCCATCGGCAAGCGTGTCGACGATCAAGGTGCCTTCTTCGCTGGGAAACCGCTGTTCGGCCGCGGCATGCGCCCACAGTGGCAGTAGCGCGGCGGCGGTCAGGGTGACTAGCCAGGGTGCTCGAAGCATGCCGGATTCCTTTCAAGTGGGCTTAAGGCGCACGAGGGTTGTCGCGCGGTGGCCGGGTGGGTTCCAGGTTCGGGGTT
This sequence comes from Pseudomonas sp. FW305-E2, assembly GCF_058782925.1. NCBI lineage: Bacteria > Pseudomonadati > Pseudomonadota > Gammaproteobacteria > Pseudomonadales > Pseudomonadaceae > Pseudomonas > Pseudomonas sp. FW305-E2. The sequence continues at coordinate 41,292 of NZ_JBYSYE010000035.1, forward strand.
TGCTGCTGACGGCGCAGGTTGTCGCCATTGCCGATGCCGCGGTTGTCCAGGGTGGGTGGGCGCTGGTACGGGTCGGTGGACGGGCCACGTACCGGTGGCGCAGCCGGCATGCTGCCTTGACGGCTGTTGGGGTTGGCCCGCTGGATCGGGCTGTTGTAAGGGTTGTTGTTGCCGGCAGCACGTTGCACGGGCTGCTGCGCAGCCGCGTGCGTGGGCAGGCACAAGGCCAGGCCGAGGGCCAGGATGGGCAATGTCGGGGTCATGCTTCACCTCCTGTACGAAAATGCCGCGCCTGGTGGGTTTGATAGCCTAAGGCGCGAGGGGTTCGTGGCAAAAGTGTGAATGCGGGTGGAGTTGATTCCTGATGTTTCAGTATGGGCCGCGGAGGGCTGCTTCGCCCTCCCATGGCCGCAACCTTCTACTGGCCGTTATCCACCTTGTGCCGCGCCGCATACAGGCACAGCATCTCCATGGCCAGGGTCGCCCCGGCCAATGCGGTGATATCGGCATGGTCATAGGCTGGCGCCACTTCCACCAAGTCCATGCCTACCAGGTTGATGCCACGCAGCCCACCCAAAATCTCCAGCGCCTGCACCGTGCTCAGCCCGCCACACACCGGCGTTCCGGTACCGGGCGCGTAGGCCGGGTCGAGGCAGTCGATGTCGAAGGTCAGGTACACCGGCCGCTCGCCCACCCGCTGGCGAATCGCTGCAATCACCGCCTCTGTGCCCTGGCGGTGCACCTGCCTGGCGTCGAGAATGGCAAAGCCCTGGCTGTCGTCATTGGTCGTGCGCAGGCCAATCTGCACCGAGTGGGCCGGGTCAACCAGGCCTTCGCGGGCGGCATGCCAGAACATGGTGCCGTGGTCGATGCGCTTACCCGCCTCGTCCGGCCAGGTGTCACTGTGCGCATCGAAATGGATCAGCGCCAGCGGGCCATGGCGGCGGGCGTGAGCCTTGAGCAGCGGGTAGCTGATGAAGTGGTCGCCACCAAGGGTCAGCATGGCGCAACCCGCCTGCAGAATGTGCTCGGCATGGGCCTCGATGCTGTCCGGTACCGACTGCGGCGTGCCGCTGTCGAAGGGGCAGTCGCCATAGTCGATGACCGCCAGGTGGTCGAACGGGTCGAACGCCCACGGCCAGTGGCGGGCCCAGGCCTGCTGGACCGAGGCAGCACGGATCGCCCGCGGGCCGAAGCGCGCGCCGGGGCGGTTACTGGTGGCCGTGTCGAACGGCACACCGCTGACCACCACATCCACACCGCGCAAGTCGCGGCTGTAGCGGCGGCGGGAAAAACTGACAACACCGGCGTAGGTGCTTTCTGCGGCGGTACCATACAGGCTATCGCGGGTCATGGCCTGGTCATTGCTTGCGGCTTGGTCCACGGTCGGGCTCCTTGATTGTCATGGGCTACTGCCGGCTGCGGAAGGCGGTCCACAGACGGTTGCGTTGTCGCAGGTCGGCCAAGGCCATGCTGCGGTCGGCATACAGGCGCTGACGCACCTCGGCCGACGGATAGATATCCGGGTCGTTGCGCACCGCTTCGTCCACCAGCGGCGTGGCAGCCTGGTTGGCATTGGCGAAGAACAGCGTGTTGGTCAGCGCTGCCACCGACTCTGGCTTGAGCATGAAGGCGATGAACGCCCGTGCGGCCTCGGGGTGCGGGGCGTCCTTGGGGATGACCAGGTTGTCCTGCCATACCAGCGTGCCTTCGCGGGGGATGCGGTAGATCACCTCGAACGGCTTGCCGGCACGGCGGGCCTGGTCGGCAGCCATCGCGGCATCACCGTTGTAGGTCAACGCCAGGCACACGCTGCCATTGGCCAGGTCGTTGATCTGCCGGCCGTTGGCAACGTAGCTGACCGACGGCTGCAACTGGCTGAGCAGGTTCTGCGCGGCAGCCAGGTCATCCTTGTTCTGGCTGTAAGGGTCCTTGCCCAGGTAGTTCAGGGCTACGCCGATCACCTCCTGGGGCGAGTCAGGCAAAGCGATGCCGCAACCCTTCAGGCGGGTGGCGTACTCGGGCTTGAACAACAGGTCGAGGCTGTCCAGCGGTACATCGCCAAGGCGCTGGCGTACGGCCTCCACATTTACCCCCAGGCCCAGCGTGCCCCAGGTGTACGGCACCGCATGGCGGTTGCCGGGGTCAACCTCGGCCAGTTTGCCCAGCAGGTCCTTGTCGAGGTTGCCATAGCCAGGCATGGCCTGAGCGTTCAGCGGTTGCAGGGCATTGGCCTTGAGCGCCCGGGCCAGCACGGTGGATGACGGCACCACCACGTCGTAGCCGCTACCACCGGTCAACAGCTTGGTTTCCAGCACCTCGGGGGTGTCAAAGGTGTCGTAACGCACCTTGTAGCCCGTTTCCTGTTCGAAGCGCTGCAGGGTTTGCGGGGCGACATAATCGGCCCAGCTGTAGAGATTGACGACCTTTTCTTCGGCCTGCAGCGGCAGGGCCAGAACCAGAGACAAAAGGCACAACGATCGACGCATGGCGGACACCTCGGTAAATGGGTGGATGCCGCGAGCATGCCAGCCGGGTTACATTGCACAAATGGCAAGTTTGCAAAGCTGACATTCATCAGGAGCAATGTAATGCTCGGACAAGTGCACGACCCCGACCTGCACCTGCTGCGGCTGTTCGTCACTGTAGTCGAGGCGGGTGGCTTCAGCGCCGCTCAAGGCGTGCTGGGCCTGAGCCAGCCCACCATCAGCCAGCGCATGGCGCAACTGGAGGCACGCTTGGGTTACCGCCTGTGCAGCCGCGGCAAGGGTGGTTTTCGCCTGACGGAAAAAGGTGAATTGCTATTGGAGGCGGCGCGTGGGCTGCTGCTGAACATCGAGCAGTTTCGCCAGCAGGCCAACGGCGTTGCCGGGCGCCTGCTGGGAACTGTGCGCATAGGCATGGCGGAAAATCAGGACAAGGCGGTGAGCCTGAAACTGGCGGCGGCCATTGCGGCATTTCGCAGGCGAGAAGAATCGGTGCAACTGGAGCTTGTCAGTGCACCGCCGGCGGAGCTGGAACGGCTGTTGCTGGAGCAGCGACTGGACTATGCCATCAGCTACTTTTCCGGCAACCAGGCGGCCTTTGATTACCAGCCCTTGTTCGCGGAGCGCCAGCGGCTGTATTGCGGCAAGGGGCATGTGCTGTATGGCGAGACGGATGTTGGGCTTGAGCGGTTGCTGGACATGGACCAGGTGCGCCATCCGTACCGTTTTCTCAAAGGGGGCGAACCGTTCCAGAGCAGACGCAGCACGGCAGTGGCGGAGCAGATCGAAAGCGTGCTGACGTTCATTCTGTCTGGTCGGCATATTGGCTACTTGCCATGCCATTGTGCACAGGCCTGGGAGGCCGAGGGGCTGTTATGGGCGCTGGACCCTGAGCTTGATTTTGGGGTGCCGTTCACCCTGGCCCGGCACCGGGCACAGGGGGTTGGCGAGGCAGCCCATGTATTTGCGCAGGATTTGCTGGCGGCGTTTGCCTGCACCGGCCCCTTCGCGGGTAAACCCGCGCCTACACCGGATCGGTGGTGGACACCTGTCGGTGGCTGGGCACAGGCACCGTCGTGTAGGAGCGGGTTCACCCGCGAAAGGGCCGGTTCAGGCAACCACAATCAGTAAGCCATGCTCCAGGTCAGGGTGTAGGTCCGCCCGCGCCCCTGGTAGTCATACAGATACGCCGGCCCGTAGGTCGGCGAATAGAACAACGTCGCACGCTGTCCCCATACCGTGCTGTACTGTTTGTCCAGCACGTTCTGGATACCGGCACTGACGGTGCCGAAACCGGTGTCTTGGCTGCCCAGCAGGTCAAAGGTGGTGTAACCGTCAATCTCGTGATCGGCATCGTCCTTCAGGCTGAAGGCATGGTTGGCCTGCAACCGTACACTGCGGCCATCGCCCTTCCAGCCGACAAATGCGGTGGCCTTGGACAACGAGGCATAACGGGCATCGCGCTTGATCCAGCCGCCATCCTCGGCCTCTTCCTCGGAGCGTGTCATGTGCAATGTGCCGCCAGTTTCCCAGCCGGTCTGGAAGTGCCGGGTCAGTGCACCTTCAAAGCCAAAGTCGCGGCTTTTCTGCTCTTCCACGTCGATGGTCAGCGTTTGCGAATCGACGTTGATGATCTTGTCCGACCAGATGTAGTACAGCGCTGCCTGTGCATCCCAATCCAGGTCGGCATAGCGCCAGCCCACTTCCACCTGGCGGCTCTTGATACCGGCCAACGGGTTATCGGCCACGCTCAGGCCCGGCTTGCCGTAGTACTTGGCCGGGTCAGGCAGGTCGAAGCCTTCGCCATAGTTGCTCCACACCTGGTGGCCGTTCTTGAAGTCGTAGATGGCACCGACGTTGAACAGGTTGACCTGATAGTCGTTACTGCCGCCGGGCACGCCCTTGAAGTCGCTGACATCCACGTCCATCTGCTGGCGCCGGGCGCCACCGGACAACGTCAGGTTGTCGGTGGCATGCCAGTCCAGCTGGGCATACACCGACACACCATCCACCCGGTAGCTGGGGTAGCGTGCGGCCTTGCTGTCTTTTTCCAGCTCAAGGCCACCCGACTCGGACGAGGTCTGGGCGTTGAAGGTGGTCTGCTCGGCGTTGAAGCGCTCGCGGTCCAGGTCAACGCCGTAGGTCAGCTTTAGCGTATCCCACTGTTTGGCAAACAGGCCCTTGAGGCTGGTGACTTCGAAGTTTTGCTGCGAGGCCGCAAAGTACACCCCGCGCGAGCCGGTGGGCGTGGCACGGTTGTAGTACGGGAACGGGTAGAAGTTGTCGTCTTCCTTGCGGTACGAGGCCTGCAGGTAGAAGTCCTGGCCCAGCACGTCGGTGTGGTGGTAATTGGCGTTGAGCAGCAAGCGCCGCGTACGCGGCTCCAGGTCCGATGAATAACCGCTGCGCAGTTCGGCGTCTTCCAGGTCGGATGGCGCGTTGTAGTTCAGGTTGGGGAAGTAGATACCCGTGCTGCCGTGGTTGCCCGAGTCGTAGTACTGGGCCAACAGGTCGAGGCTCTGCTGGTCGTTCAGCTGCAGGCCCAAGGTACCGAGTACGTCGATGGTGCGGTTGTACTGCAGGTCGGTCTGGGTGTTGTCGATGAAAATCTGGTCACCAGCACCATCGTAGAAGGCTTCGTTCTGCTCACCGGAAACGCCCAACCGGGCATTGACCCGGTCGTTGCCGCCGCTGACCGACTGGGCGAAGCGGGTGGCCAGGTCGTCGCTGTTGTTGAAACCGCTGCTGGCCCCCAACTGGGTCTCGAAGCGCGCCGGGCCAGGCTCGCCCTTTTTGGTCACGATGTTGATGATGCCGCCAGTGGCGCCACCGCCGTAGATGGCGCTGGCGCCAGACAGCACTTCGACGCGCTCGACGTTGAACGGCGAAATGCTGTCGAACTGGCGCGACAGGCCGCGGGAGCTGTTCTGGCTGACCCCGTCGATCATCACCAGCACGTTGCGCCCACGCATGTTCTGGCCGTAATTGGTGCGCCCTTCCGGCGCCAGGTCAAGGCCCGGTACCAGCTTGCCAATGGCTTCCTTCAGGCTGACGCCGCTGTCGATCTGCTCGCGCAATTGCTGTTGGTCGACCACCCAGACGGTCCCAGGGATTTCGCTGATGGCGGTGCTGGTGCGCGAGGCTACGCTGACTTCGATCGGCTTGAGGTTGACCGCCTGCGGCGCGGCCTCGGCCTTGCGCAGGGTGACGGTGCGAGCCTCGCTGAACTGCCAGCTCATGCCGCTGCCGGCCAACAACTGCTGCAGGGCCTGCTCGACACTGTAGTTGCCCTGCAACGCCGGGCTGACCTGGCCGGCGACATCGCCTGTGGTGTACAGCAGGTGCAGGCCGGCTTGGTCGGCGAAGGTGGTCAGCGCCTGGTCCAGCGGCTGGGCTGGCAGGTCGAGCTGGACCTGGCGAGCTTGCATCTGGGTCTGTTCGGCAGTCGTCGCGGCCCCTGCGTGCAGGGGGCCGAGCAACAGGGCCATGGCACTGCAAGACATCAAGGCATGGTGAAAAGGACCGCGACGGCGGTGCAAGGGCTTGAGCATCAGAGGCACGAATGAGCTTCCTGACAAGTCGTAAATGAGAATGGGTTGCTGATCAGTCTCACTACGACGATCTGGCTTGCAGGAACTTGCAGTGCCAAATGGAAAATATTTTTATTTCTGTCCGGCCTCTTCGCGGGCAAGCCCGCTCCTACAACGACTGCGCCCGCCTGAAGATTGTGCGATCTGTGCAGGAACGGGCTTGCCGCTAAGAGGCCGGCACAGGCTGATCAATGCACCACGGCCAACCACGGCAGGTAAGTCACCTTCAGGCCATACCGCTGCTCCAACGTGCGCAACAGGGCCTCAGGTTCATCCAGGTCAAACACCCCGCTCACTTCCATCGCAGCCAGCTTGCTGTCGGACAACACAATGCGCCCATGCCGGTATCGCTCAAGCTCCGTCAGCACCTGCCCCAGCGGTTTGCCGTTGAAGATCAGCTTGCCACGCTGCCAGGCCATCTGCGTGCCGGCATCGGCCGCCACCGCCAGTTCATGTTCACCCACCTTGGCTTCACCGCGTGCCAACACGACGTGGCCATCGCGCTGCACGCTGAAGGTGGCGGCATTGCCCTGCACCCGCGCACCGGCCGTTTCGACCACAAACGGACGTGAATCATCGGCGGTCTCGAACAGCGCCTCACCCGCATCGAGTACCACACGCCGCTCATGCTCGCTGAACGCCACGCTCAAGGCACTGGCGCTGTTCAGCGTCACCCGTGTGCCATCTGCCAGGGTAATGACCTGCCGCTCGCCCACGGCGGTGTGGTAATCGGCCAGCAGCATCGGGGCTTGCTGCCAACCCGCCACGGCGGCGACCAGCAACACCACCGATGCCGCCACACCCGCCTGCTTCAGCCGGCCGCGGCAATGGCGCAAGGCCTGGCCGATATACTTTGCCACCATGCTCTCGGAAACCCCCAGGCGTTGAGCGACCTGCTTCTGGGTCAGGCCCTCGACACGGTTGAGCAACAGCGCCTGGCGGGCATTGTCGGGCAACTGCAACAGCGCCTGGTCAAGAATCTGCAAGCGCTCGCGGGCCAGCAACGCCGCCTCGGGTGCCGGCGCCGGACAGGCCACCTCACAGGCTCCGTCGCTGTCGTCGTGGCTGGCGGCGATGCGTTGCTCACGGCGCAAGGCGTCAATCGCCAGGTTGCCGGCCACACGGAAGATGAAACTGCGCGCGTGCACCACCGGCACCGCCTGCTCGTCGATGTTCACCAGCTTCAGGTAGGTTTCCTGCGCCACATCGGCCGCGCGCTGACGGTCGCTCATGCGCCGCGTCAGAAACTGCAGCAGGTCGTCGTAGTGCTCCTGGAAGCTTGCCAGCAGGCCCGACATGGGTGAAGTCAGCATGATTGGGGAACAGCCAGTAAGAGAGGTTATCGAGCGTTAATGAGAAACAGTATCTTTCATATGAACCGATACTTTCAACGCCGACGCGCATTTGCCACACTGCCAGCTCCACTCCGGCAAGGTCACAGCCCATGACTGCCCGTCTGTACCGCTACACCCGCCTGTTCCTGGTCCTGCTGATGGCCTGTGGTTTGGCGGCCTGTGCGCTGTTCCAGCCACGCGACCCGGTGAACATCAGCGTGATCGGCATCGAACCACTGCCCGGTCAGGAGCTGGAACTGCGCATGGCGGTGAAAATGCGGGTGCAAAACCCCAATGAGGCACCGATCGATTACAACGGCATTGCCTTGAACCTGGAAGTGAACGGCCAGCCGCTGGCCGCTGGTGTCAGTGACCAGCAGGGGCACATTGGCCGCTACGACGAAGCGGTGATCGTGGTGCCGGTAAGCATCACGGCGTTTTCCTTCCTGCGCCAGGCCTATGGGCTGGGCAAGCTGGATTCGCTGCAGGGTCTACCCTACAAGCTGCGCGGCAAACTGGCCGGCGGGCCGCTGGGGACTGTGCGTTTTACCGATGAAGGCAAGCTGGACCTGCCCAAGGGCACCTACTGACAAGCGCCGGGCGGGTGTGCTCAGCGGTTGGCGCTGGCTGCGGCCATCAGCTTGTTGACTTCGCTGCGCACCATGCTGGCGTACTCAGGCGGCGTCATGCCGTCCAGTTCGGCGCGCACCCACTCGGCCCATTTGCCCTTGCGCCGTGGCTTTTCGGCAATCAGCCGGGCGGCTTCGCCCTTGGCTTTGCCCAGGTTGTTCTGCCACATCTCGAACAGCCGGGCCTTCTCTGCCTCGATCTGCGCCCGTTCCTCGAAGCTCATGTTGGCCAGATTGAAACTCATGAAGGTACCTGCAGGTTTGAAAATGGCCGCTATCTTACACCCAGGCAACCCATCATCGGAAAGCCGCCGCAACTTTCCCGACGTGGCGGCATCCATTGTTCACACCCCCATTGACGAGGACGAGTTCATGGCTCGGAAAAACGCCACACTGGCTGACAGCGATCAGATCAAGGACCAGGTATTCAGCGAACTGCAATCGCTGATAGAAGAATCGGAAAAACTGCTGAACGACAGTGCCGCACTGGTCGGCGAAGAAGCAGAGACGTTGCGCGCCCAGGTGAGCCTGAAGCTGCGCCAGGCACGCCAGGCGGCGAGCAACGTGCGCAGCAAGGCGCAACCGGTGGTGGACGCCACTCAGGACTACATCGGCGGCCACCCCTGGCAGACCGTGGCCATTTCCGCCGGCCTCGGGCTGGCGGTAGGCCTGCTACTGGGCCGGCGCAGTTAAGGCCTGCGCCGCCCGGTGCCCATCAGGCGGCCAAAGCCTGCGGGATGCCGCTGTGGAAGCGCAGTTCCTGGTCTGGCGACTGGATCAGCTCCATTTCCGCAGCGCGTACCAGCTCGACACGGCGGGCGATGTCCGCCTCATCACCGTAGTTGTGCGCCAGTTTCAGGTAGCCCTGGTAGTGGCGCGCTTCGCTTTTCAGCAGCCCGTGGTAGAAGCGGCCCAGCTCTTCATCCAGATGCGGCACCAGCGCGGCAAAACGTTCGCAACTGCGCGCCTCGATGAACGCCCCCACCACCAGCGTATCCACCAGCTTGACCGGCTCGTGGGCGCGCACCAGCCGGCGCAACCCCGACGCATAACGCCCTGCCGACACCGGACGCAATGGCACACCGCGGCGTTTCATGAGGCGTAACACCTGTTCGTGGTGCACCAGCTCCTCGCGGGCCAGGCGCGACATCATGTTGATCAGATCCAGGTGAGTGTTGTACTTGGCGATCAGGCTCAAGGCCGTGCTGGCGGCCTTGAACTCGCAGTTCTTGTGGTCGATCAGCAGGGTTTCCTGGTCGGCGAGCGCCGCTTCGATCCAGGCGTCTGGCGTCGGGCAGCCAAGAAAGGCGTCGATTTCGGGGATCAGGGACATAAGCGTGCAACCACACAGAACAGGCAGGGTCGGCGATTATACCGGCGGCGGCTGGCGACGCCAGTGACTATGCTTGATGTACATCAAGCGCTGGCGGGGGAAGCGCCGACTATAGTCAGGCATTGGTCGCCATCATCGAAGGGAGTTAACGCCCATGCAAGCCGTCCGCAGCATCCTCGTCGTCCTCGACCCCGCGCACGCCCACAGCCGGGCGCTTACGCGCGCCAAGCTGATTGCAGGCGTCACGGGCGCACGCCTGCACTTGCTGATGTGTGACAAGCGGCATGATCACAGTGCGCTGCTCAGCCTGCTGAGCAGCCAGTTGCATGATGACGGCTACGACAATGTCACCCATGAAGAGGGCTGGCGCGACAGCCTGCACGACACCATCATCCATGTACAGCAGGCCGAAGGCTGCGAACTGGTGATCAAGGAACACCGCCCGGACAACCCGCTGAAAAAGGCCCTGCTCACCCCCAGCGACTGGAAGCTGCTGCGCCAATGCCCGGGTACCGTGCTGATGGTCAAGAGCGAACGGCCGTGGACCGGGGGCAAGATTTTGGCGGCGGTGGACGTGGGTAACCAGGACGAAGACCACCGCCGCCTGCATGCCAGCATCATCGACCACGGCTTCGAGATTGCCAAACTGGCCAAGGGAGAACTGCATGTCATCAGCGCCCACCCGTCGCCGATGCTGTCAGCGTCGGACCCGGCCTACCAGCTGAGCGATACGATCGAAAAACGCTACCGTGAAGCATGCAAGGCGTTCCAGGCCGAATACGGCATCAGCGATGAGTGCCTGCACGTGGCCGAAGGGCCAGCGGATGTGTTGATTCCACATACCGAAAAGAAGCTCAATGCAGTGGTGACCGTGATAGGCACGGTGTGCCGCACGGGGATTTCCGGGGCGTTGATTGGCAATACCTCGGAAGTGGTGCTGGATGCGCTGGAGGGCGATGTGCTGGTGCTCAAGAGCGAAGAAGCCATCGCCCACCTGGCGGAGCTGGCCCGCGGCTGAGTAGGCAATATGCAGGCCCCTTGTAGGAGCGGGTTCACCCGCGAATGCGTCATTGCTTTCCACGCCGCATTCGCGGGCAAGCCCGTCCTCAAGGTTCTTTGCTGCCCGGGAATCTAAACCAACGCCTCCCGCACTTTTGGATCAAGCCCCTCCCCCGCGTGGGCCTCGCTCCACTCCGCCAATTGCCGGAGCATCGCCGGCGTCCAGAAGCTCTGCAAATGCTGCCGCACCCCTTGCACCGCCAGCGCCGGATCAGGCTCGCTGTCGAAGTAATGGGCAATCTGGTTGGCCATCTTGACCAGGTTTTCACTGCTCATCGGCGAACCTCGGCTTTCTCCGCAGTACGGCGCTCTTTCAGCAGGCGCTGCTGTTCATCACTGAAGTCCTGGTAGCGCTTTTGCCACTGCGATGGCTGGAACACTTTCACCACTTCCACTGCCGTCACCTTGTACTCGGGGCAGTTGGTGGCCCAGTCGGAGTTGTCGGTGGTGATCACGTTGGCCCCCGACTCGGGGAAGTGGAAGGTGGTGTACACCACGCCCGGCGCCACCCGCGCACTGACCTTGGCACGCAGCACAGTCTGCCCGGCGCGGCTGCCGATGCCGACCCAGTCACCGTCGTGGATGCCACGGCTTTCCGCGTCGGTCGGGTGGATCTCCAGGCGGTCGGCATCATGCCAGGCAACGTTGGCAGTGCGCCGGGTCTGGGCGCCGACGTTGTACTGGCTGAGAATGCGCCCGGTGGTCAGCAGCAACGGGTAGCGGTTGTTGACCTTTTCGTCGGTGGGCACGTAGCCGGTGAGCATGAAGCGGCCCTTGCCACGCACGAACTGGTCGATGTGCATGGTCGGCGTGCCGTCTGGCGCAGCGTCGTTGCACGGCCACTGCAGGCTGCCATGGCGGTCGAGTTCAGCGTAGCTGACACGACGGAAGGTCGGCGTCAGGCGGGCGATCTCGTCCATGATCTCGGACGGGTGGCGGTAGTTCATCGGGTAGCCCAGGGCGTTGGCCAGGGCCACGGTAGCTTCCCAGTCGGCCTTGCCTGCCAGCGGCTCCATGACCTTGCGCACCCGCGAAATACGCCGCTCGGCGTTGGTGAAGGTGCCGTCCTTTTCCAGGAACGAACTGCCCGGCAGGAACACATGGGCGAACTTGGCAGTTTCGTTGAGGAAAATGTCCTGCACCACCACGCACTCCATGGCCAGCAAGGCCGCGGTGACGTGCTGGGTGTTGGGGTCGCTCTGGGCGATGTCCTCACCCTGGCAGTACAGCGCCTTGAAGCTGCCATCCAGCGCCGCCTCGAACATGTTGGGAATGCGCAGACCCGGGTCAGGCTGCAAGGTCACACCCCAGGCCCGTTCGAACTCGGCGCGCACGCCCTCGTTGGAGACATGCCGGTAGCCGGGCAGCTCGTGGGGGAACGAGCCCATGTCGCACGAGCCCTGCACGTTGTTCTGCCCGCGCAGCGGGTTCACCCCTACCCCTTCACGGCCGATGTTGCCAGTGGCCATGGCCAGGTTGGCAATGCCCATCACTGCGGTGCTGCCTTGGCTGTGCTCGGTCACACCCAGGCCGTAGTAGATGGCCGCGTTGCCGCCGGTGGCATACAGCCGTGCCGCAGCGCGGATCTGCTCAGGTGGCACGCCACAAATCGGGCCGAGCACCTCGGGAGCGTTGTCTGGCAGGCTGACGAAATCGCGCCAACGGGCAAAGTCTTCGGTTTCGCAGCGGGCATCGATGAAGCTTTGGGCCAGCAGGCCCTCGGTAACGATCACGTGGGCCAGGGCGTTGAGCATGGCCACGTTGGTGCCCGGGCGCAGTTGCAGGTGCAGGTCGGCGCGGGCGTGCGGCGAGTCGACCAGGTCGATGCGCCGTGGGTCGATCACGATCAGCCGCGCCCCCTGGCGCAGGCGGCGCTTGAGTTGCGAGCCGAACACCGGGTGCGCATCGGTAGGGTTGGCACCAATCACCAGCACAACGTCGGCCTGCATCACCGAGTCGAAGCTTTGCGTGCCGGCCGACTCACCCAGGGTCTGCTTCAGGCCATAACCGGTGGGCGAATGGCACACCCGTGCGCAGGTGTCGACGTTGTTGTTACCAAACGCCGTGCGCACCAGTTTTTGCACCAGGTAGGCTTCTTCGTTGGTACAGCGGCTGGAGGTGATACCGCCGATGGAGTCGCGCCCGTATTTGAGCTGGATACGGCGGAACTCGCTGGCGGCATAGGTCACGGCTTCGTCCCAGCTGACTTCCTGCCATGGGTCTTCCAGGCGCTTGCGGATCATCGGTTTGGTGATGCGGTCCGGGTGGGTGGCGTAGCCCCAGGCAAAGCGGCCCTTGACGCAGGCGTGGCCGTGGTTGGCGCCACCGTTCTTGTCCGGGACCATGCGCACCAGTTGGTCACCCTTGATTTCGGCGCGGAACGAGCAACCAACACCGCAGTAGGCGCAGGTGGTAATGACCGAACGCTCAGGCTGGCCAAGCTGCACCAGGCTCTTTTCCGTCAGGGTCGCGGTCGGGCAGGCCTGCACGCAGGCGCCGCACGACACGCATTCGGAAGCCAGGAAGTTTTCGCCCCCCGCGGCCGCCACCCGCGATTCGAAACCGCGCCCGGTAATGGTCAGGGCGAACGTACCCTGGATGTCCTCGCAGGCGCGCACACAGCGGCTGCAGACGATGCACTTGCTCGGCTCGTAGTCGAAATACGGGTTGGAAACGTCTTTTTTCTCGTCCAGGTGGTTGGCGCCGTCATAGCCGTAGCGCACCTCACGCAGGCCCACCTGGCCGGCCACGGTCTGCAGCTCGCAGTTGCCGTTGGCCGAACAGGTCAGGCAGTCCAGGGGGTGGTCGGAAATGTACAGCTCCATGACGTTGCGACGCAGGCCGGCCAGGCGCGGGGTTTCGGTGCGCACCACCATGCCTTCACTGACTGGCGTGGTGCAGGATGCCGGGTAGCCACGCATGCCTTCGATTTCCACCATGCACATGCGGCAGGAGCCGAAGGCTTCGAGGCTGTCGGTGGCGCACAGTTTGGGGATGCTGGTGCCCAGCATGGCGGCGGCGCGCATGACCGAGGTGCCAGCAGGCACGCTGATGGCGCGGCCATCGATGCTCAGGCTGACCTGCACGTCGCTTTCGCGGGCCGGGGTGCCGAGGTCGCTGCTTTTATCAGAAGCGGGGTCGAAGAAATTGATCACTGTGCGGCCTCCGTGGTGGTCAGCCCAAAATCGGCGGGGAAGTACTTGAGCGCGCTGGCCACCGGATAGGCAGTCATACCGCCCATGGCGCACAACGAACCGTACTGCAGGGTGTCGCACAGGTCGCGCAGCAACAGCGCCTGGTCATGGCGTTCGGTGATGTCGCTGCTGGCGATCAACCGGTCGACCACTTCCATGCCCCGGGTGGAGCCGATGCGGCACGGGGTGCACTTGCCGCAGGACTCCTCGGCACAGAACTGCAGGGCGAAACGCGCCATGCTGGCCATGTTCAACGTATCGTCGGCCACCACCACACCGCCGTGGCCGAGCATCGCGCCCACAGCAGCAAACGCTTCATAGTCCAGTGGGGTGTCGAAATGGCTGGGGGGTACCCAGGCACCAAGCGGGCCACCGACCTGCGCGGCCTTCAGCGGCCGGCCACTGGCCGTGCCACCGCCATAGCCTTCCACCAGCTCGCGCAGGGTCAGGCCGAACGCGCGCTCGACCAGGCCACCCTGGCGAATGTTGCCGGCCAGCTGGAACGGCATGGTGCCCAGCGAGCGGCCCATGCCGAAATCGCGGTAGAACGCTGCACCCTTGGCCAGAATGATGGGCACCGAAGCCAGGGTAAGCACGTTGTGCACCAGCGTCGGCAGGCCGAACAACCCTTGCAGCGCAGGCAGCGGTGGCTTGGCGCGAACAATGCCACGCTTGCCTTCGATGGATTCGAGCAGCGCGGTTTCTTCGCCGCAAATATAGGCGCCGGCGCCCACCCGCACCTCCAGGTCGAACGCCTGGCCGCTGCCGGCTACGTCAGCACCCAGGTAGCCAGCGGCACGCGCGATGGCGAAGGCCTGGTCAAGTACCCGGATGGCATCGGGATACTCAGAGCGCACATAGATATAGCCCTTGTCGGCACCCACGGCGAGGCCGGCAATGATCATGCCCTCGATCAGCAGGAAGGGGTCGCCTTCCATCAGCATGCGATCAGCGAATGTGCCCGAGTCACCCTCGTCGGCGTTGCACACCACGTACTTCTGCCCGGCGCCAGCGTCACGCACGGTGCGCCACTTGATGCCGGCCGGGAACGCCGCACCACCCCGGCCACGCAGGCCGGAGTCGAGTACTGCGGCAACCACTTCGGCACCGTCCAGCGCCACGGCGGCCTCAAGGCCTGCGAAACCGCCATGGGCACGATAGTCGTCCAGTGACAATGGGCGGGTGATGCCCGCGCGTGCGAACAGCAAGCGTTGCTGGGTCTTGAGATAGGGTATTTCTTCGACCGGCCCCAGTGCCAGCGAGTGGCCACCGGGTTCGCCCGCCAAGGCATCAAGCAGTGACGGCACATCGTGTGGCGTAATCGGGCCGAAACCCAGGCGCCCTTGCGCACTGTCGCACTCGATCAGCGGCTCCAGCCAGTAAAGCCCGCGCGAGCTGGTGCGCTGGATGTCCAGCGGCAACTGGCGGCGCTCGGCCTCATGCAGCAGGGCCTCGGCAACCTGATCGGCACCCACGGCACGGGCTACCGAATCACAGGGAATATACAGCTTCAGCATGCTGAGTCCTCCCGGCAACCGTTAACCAAGTCCCGCAGGCGCTCAGGGGTGAGGCGCGCGTGCACCTGGCCGTCCAGCTCCAACGCTGGCGAGCAGGCACAGGCACCCAGGCAATAAACAGGGCGCAGGCTGATGGCGCCGTCGGCGCTGGTGCCGTGGTCGTCCAGTGCCAACTGTTCACGCAATTGCGCGGCCAGGGCTTCGGCGCCACGGCTCTGGCACGACTCGGCACGGCACAGGCGCAGGGTGTGGCGAGCGGGCGGCGCGGTGCGGAAGTCGTGATAAAAACTGATAACCCCACGCACTTCAGCCAGGCTGAGGTTGAGGGCATGGGCGATCTCGGGAACAGAAGCGTCGGGGATGTAACCCAGCTCGTGCTGGACGGCATGCAGGATCGGCAACAGGGCACCCGGGGTGTCCTTGTCGCGGGCCAGAATGCGCTGGATTACAGGCAGGTGGAGCAATTCATCAGGCATACAGCGGACCTCGGCATCACGGACCCTGCCTGATTTTTTTTAAGGGGCAGGTTTCCGGCGTGTTCTGCTGCGGCGCACCGCCCACGTCACAGTTGCGTGGTACTGGCGGCCTCCTCGCCCACGGCCGCACGTCTGCGCGCACTGACCCTTGGGCATCCTGCTAGCATGGCACTTGTAGCGCCGAGGGGTTGCATGCGAGCGACCAGGCGCATTCTGAAACCGACGCACGTGATTACGCCCCGGCATCATCTGCCACGGCTTGCCGATCAGGTGGGTCTTGAAACCATCGTTGCATGCACCAGGCCCTCGAAACCGAACCTGGTCCATTGCCGGGCCTGCCAGACGGCAGCCCCGGCAATGGGCTGCCATCCAGCATGGCTACGGGGCAGAACGCGACTGAGTTCAGTCGGTAGACTTCACCGTTGCGGTGTCGGCGGCGGGGGCCGGAGCCTGGGCCTGGTCCTGGGCCTTTGACTTCGCTCGATTGCGTCGATCCTGGCTGCGTTGCCGCGCAGCCTGCTGCTTGGCATGCAGCGCCTGAGCGGCGGTCACAGTACCCGCGGCCTGACCGTTCAAGTCAAGGCGCGGAGCATTCTCCACCATGCTCGCCCAGTATCGAGTGCCCCGGCACCACGTGGAAATGCCCAGCTTGAGCTGTTCGCGGGTTAACCCAAGCAGCTCCAGGTGTTGCTCGGCATCCTTGAAAATGCCCTCCTTGAGCGGCACCTTGGGGGCCGGGTTGACCGGGAAAGCCAAGGGAAAATGCTTCTGCAGTGGCCAGATCGCTGCCACCGCCGGGTCCATCTCACGCGGCTTCGCCTGCGGGGGCGACTTGCGCTTGGGCGGTTTCGCGCTCTCGGCCTTTACCTGCCCTTTTTCCGCCCGCAGGCGGTCTCGTAGCTCAGCTAGTTGTTCAAAACCCATTGTTCATTCACTGCTTCGAAGTTGATTGCGTGGTGCAAGGATACCCCATGCAGCCAGCACATTGCTTGCAGGCCAACTTTCCCGGCCAGCCCAGGCACAAGCGCATGCCTGTGCGACGGCCCTCAGCTGAACACCCAAAGCACGCGTGTGGGCTTGTCGGTCAGGTTGGCATACCGAAAACGGGCGTGGGGTTGCAACTGAAAACTGTCATTGGCGTACAGCGTGACCGGGTCAGCATCGCCCAACCATACGGTCAGTTCGCCTTCGAGCACGAAGCAGCCCTGCTCCGAGCTGTCGTCCAGGTACTCCTCGCCACTGCTGGCCCCCGGCTGCAAATGGCTATCAAGCATGGAAAACGCGCCCGTTATGGAGGGCGATGCCAGCACATCGGTGATGCCACCTGCCAGGTGCAGCGTGCGACGCTCGTGCGGGCGGGTCACCCAGTCGAGCTCACGGGGTTTGTCCAGCTTGTAGAAGTAGGCTGTGGATACACCGAGCTCTTCGCTGATGGCTGTGAGATCGGCCACGGTCGGGCGTGACACGCCGCGTTCGACCTGGGACAGAAAGCCCACCGAACGGCCGATGCGCTGTGCCAGCTCGCCCAGTGTCAGGCCCTTGAACTTGCGCAGGTCGCGAATCAGTACTGCCAGGCCTTCGATTTCTTCGTGCACTTTCATGGTTGAATCGCGACTTTCAGACGGGAAATGGATGCCCAGAAAAGTACAGGATTCATTTCACAAAGCAAAATGCTTTGCGGAAGGTGCCTGAGGTGAAATGTACGATGGCGGCACCGATCGAGCACCGCGAAGGCGGCGCTCGATCTCACAGGTGCTGAGAACAGCTAACCAGGCCCTCTGCCCTTACCGAACAGCCTCATAGGTCAGGTCCAGGCACTTGCGGGCTTTCTCCACCAGTTCGTCGATCTCTTCGATACTGATCACCAGCGGTGGCGCGATGATCATGGTGTCGCCTACAGCGCGCATGATCAGGCCGTTGTCGAAGCAGTGCTGGCGACAGATCATGCCGACACCTTTGCCTTCATAACGGGCCCGGGTGGCCTTGTCTTTCACCAACTCGATCGCACCGAGCATGCCCAGGCCGCGCACTTCGCCTACCAGCGGGTGGTCGGCCAGTTCGCGCAGGCGTTGTTGCAGATAAGGCGCGGTTTTATCGTGCACCTGCTGGATGATCTGCTCGTCACGCAGGATCCGCAGGTTCTCCAGGCCTACCGCTGCCGCCACCGGGTGGCCGGAATAGGTGAAGCCGTGGTTGAAGTCGCCGCCTTCGCTGATCACCTTGGCCACCTCGTCACGCACGATCACCCCGCCCATGGGGATGTAACCGGAGGTCAGGCCCTTGGCGATGGTCATCAGGTCAGGCTTGAGGTCGTAATAATCGGTGCCGAACCACTCACCGGTGCGGCCGAACCCGCAGATCACTTCGTCGGCGACGAAGAGGATGTCGTACCTGGCCAGGATTTCCTTGATCTTCGGCCAATAGGTCTGCGGCGGAATGATCACGCCACCGGCGCCCTGGATCGGCTCGGCGATGAAGGCGGCAACGTTGTCCACGCCAACTTCGAGGATCTTCTTCTCCAGTTGCTCGGCCGCCCACACACCGAAGTCGGCCTCGGTCATGTCGCCGCCTTCGCCAAACCAGTACGGCTGCGGGATGTGCACGACATCCGGGATCACCCCGCCCTGCTGGTGCATGCCACTCATGCCGCCCAAGGCGGCGCCCGCCACGGTAGAGCCGTGGTAGCCGTTGATGCGGCCAATGATGACCTTCTTGTTCTTCTGGCCCTTCAGAGCCCAGTAATGGCGGACCATGCGCAGCACGGTGTCGTTGCCTTCGGAGCCGGAACCGGTGAAGAACACGTGGTTCATGCCTTGCGGGGCCACCTCGGCGATCGCCTTGGCCAGCTCCAGCGCGGGCGGGTGCGCGGTCTGGAAGAACAGGTTGTAGTAAGGCAACTGCTTCATCTGCTGGCTGGCGACATCGGCCAGCTCATCGCGACCATAGCCGACCGCCACGCACCACAGGCCGGCCATGCCATCGAGAATCTTGTTGCCCTCGCTGTCCCACAGGTACACGCCCTTGGCCGAGGTGATGATGCGCGGGCCTTTCTCGGCCAGTTGCCTGACATCGCTGAACGGGGCCAGGTGATGGTCGCGGCTCATGGTTTGCCAGGCAAGGGTCTGCGAATTCTGTTCACTCATTGACTTCACTCCATCAAGTTGCGCAGCCGCGCTGCGAGGGTATTTTTTACAGGTGGGAAAGGCCGCTGCTCAGGCAGACAGCAACAGCCTCTGGCGCAGTACCGAGCGGTGCCGGCAGGCCTTGCCAAAGGACTGGAAGATGGCCAGGTAATGGGGGTTATCCATGACCTGGAACTCGGGGTGCCATTGCACACCCAGGGCAAAACCCTTGCTGTTCTCGACCGAAATCGCTTCCACCAGGCCATCGGGCGCCAGCGCTTCCACCCTCAGCCCGGGGGCCAGTACGTCGATGCCTTGGCCGTGGATGGAATTGACGTCGAATATTGCCGGCAAGCCCATACGGTCGAGCATGCCGCCAGGCTCTACATGCAGGGTGTGGCGCGGCCCATATTGCTTGTCGAGGGGCTCATCCTTGCCTTCACGGTGGTCCATGAACACGCCGGTCTCGTGGACCTTCTGGTGCAGGGTGCCACCCAGCGCCACGTTCATTTCCTGGAAGCCACGGCAAATGCCAAGTACCGGTACACCGGCGGCGATGGCGGCGCGCATCAGCGGCAACGTGGTGGCATCGCGCAGAGGGTCGTGATGGGTGCCCGCAGCACTGGCCGGGCCGTTGTAGTGGTATGGCTCGATGTTGGACGGCGAACCGGTGAAGATCAGCCCATCCACCACGTCAAGAATATCGGCGCTGTCCATCAGCTCACCGAGGCTGGGAATGACGATGGGCAGCCCACACGCCGCCTTGGCTGCCGCGCGCGCGTACTTCTCGCTGATGGTCTGGGTTGCATGCAGCTCAATCATGCTGGTGCATGCGGTAATGCCGATCACGGGCACACGTGGCATATCTTCCTCCGGCAAATCCATATTGCGCGTTGTATTGAAACGGTAGAAAGGGAGGGTGCAGCGTCGCTGTTCCAACCTCGGCACCTACAGGAACCAGCGGTATTCGCGGGCATCGATGTGGTGCATGAAGTCCAGTTGCTCCTGGTATTTGTTTTCGCAATAGACCATCACGAACTCGCTGCCCAGGCCTTCGTTGACCACCGGGTGATGACGCATGGCGGCCAAGGCGCTGAGGGCATCCTTGGGGAAGTCGATGCCGCTCTGGCGGTTGTCGTTCAGCGGGGCGATGGGCTCCACGCCACGATCCAGACCATGCTCCATCCCGGTCAAAATGGCCGCCAGTACCAGATACGGGTTGGCGTCGGCGCCAGCGAGGCGGTGCTCGATGCGCAGGTTGCGCGGGTCGGACTCGGGGATGCGGATGCACGCGTCACGGTCTTCGAAACCCCAGCTGGCCTTGCTCGCCGCGTTGACCATGGCGCCATAACGTCGGTAGGCATTGTGGTTGGGGGCAAAGATCGGCATGCAGTGCGGCAGCAGCTCCAGGCAGCCTGCCACCGCATGGCGCAGCTTGCGCTGTTCGCTTCCCGCCAGGATGTTATTGCCGGATTCGTCGTACAGGCTGACGTGCACATGCATGCCGCTGCCTGGCGCGTCCAGGTAGGGCTTGCTCATGAAGCTGGCACGGTAGCCGTGCTTCATCGCGATACCGCGGGTACTGCGGCAGAACAGTGCCGACCAGTCCGCCGCACTGAGGGCATCGTCGCTGTGCGAGAAGTTGATCTCGAACTGGCCTGGGCCCAGCTCTGCGGTGATGACGTTCGCCGGCACGCCCTGC
Organism: Pseudomonas sp. FW305-E2; assembly: GCF_058782925.1. NCBI lineage: Bacteria > Pseudomonadati > Pseudomonadota > Gammaproteobacteria > Pseudomonadales > Pseudomonadaceae > Pseudomonas > Pseudomonas sp. FW305-E2. The sequence continues at coordinate 61,734 of NZ_JBYSYE010000035.1, forward strand.
TCGTTGGCGCCATCGACCATCTCGTGCAGGACCGACGAGAAGCGCGACAACCGCTCGATGTGCATGTTTGGCTGATCGTCTTCATCCTCGGTTGCCGTGTCACGTGGGTACTGCGGCAGGCCGTTATCAAGCTTGCGGTCGAACAGGTAGAACTCCAGTTCGAACGCCACCACCGGGCGGATGCCACGCTTGGCCAGACGCTGAAGCACACGCGCCAGCACTTCACGGGGCTCGAATTCGATCGGCTTTGCGGTGCCGTCGGATGTGATCAGCATCTGGGCGATCACTTCCTTCTCCCAACGCACCGGCTTCAGCGTACCCGGCACCAGGCGCCGGGCGGCATCCGGGTCGCCGTCGGCGAAGCAATAGTCACCAATCGGGTAAAGGCCGCCCTGGGTCCCCAGCAGCACGCAGTTCTGCGGCAGCTTCAGTGGCGCACCGGCTGCGACTTTTTCCAGCATGTCCATGGGGTAGCGCTTGCCGTAGAAGTGCCCGGGGATGTCCAGCGCAATCAGGTCGACATAGCGAATTGCCGGGTGTTCTGCTCGGAACGAGCGCACTTCAGCCAGCAGGTCCGGAAAGATGACACTCATCTTCTTATCCTTGTGAGGTGAACGAATTCAATTGAAGACCCAGAGCACACGGGTGGTTCTGTCCGTCAGGTTGGCGTAACGGAACGGCGCATGGGGTTGCAGCTGGAAGCAGTCGTTGGCTTGCAGGGTCACGGCATCGCCCTGGTCCAGCCACACCGTGAGTTCGCCCTCGAGCACGAAACAGCCCTGCTCGGAACGGTCGCTCAAGTACGCCTCCCCACTGGTGGCGCCCGGCTCGAGAAGGCTGTCGAGCATGGAGAAGGCGCCTGCGATGGTCGGCGAAGCCAGCACGTCGGTGATGCCCGACTCCAGGTACAACGTGCGCCGCTCGTGGGGGCGCGTGACCCAGCCAATGCTGCGGGGCTTGCTCAGGTTGTAGAAGTACGCGGTTGATACGCCGAGCGCTTCGCTGATAGCGGTGAGGTCTGCCACGGTCGGGCGCGAAACGCCGCGTTCGACCTGGGAGAGGAAACCCACCGAGCGGTTGATGCGCTCGGCCAGTTCACCCAAGGTCAGGTTCTTGAATTTGCGCAGGTCGTGAATAAGGATCGCGAGGGCTTCAACCTCTTCGTGTCTCTTCATCGTTTCGGACTGTCGTGAAATTTTTAGACTTATTTTTCATGAAAATTTACATGAAAAATTTCACGCGTCAAGCTGAACAATGAAAATGTGCAGCCGCCAACAGAGGGCTTGCTGCACAGCGTGGCGGCTTGCCTGCGGTGGCGCGGGTTTCTTTACAGGCGCTCGGCGAGTAGCCTCGTGGGTGAATCCTCCAGCCCGACCCTGTCCATCGCCATGCCAAACGGTTTCCCTGATTTGCCCTCACTCAATGCGCTACGTGTGTTCGAAGTGGTTGCCCGCCACCTGAACTTTCGCCTGGCCGCCGACGAGCTGGGGGTGACCCAGGCGGCAGTTGCACAACAGATACGCGGGCTGGAAGCGAGCCTGAACCTTCGTTTGTTCGAGCGCCTGCCCCGGGGCCTGGCACTGACCGATGCGGGGCTGGGCTACAGCGGCAGCATTCGCAACGCCTTGGCGATGATCGATGAGGCAACCCGCCTGCTGCGGCCACAGGCGTCTCATCTGACGGTCAGCGTGACACCGACCTTTGCCTCCAAATGGCTCATTCCCCGGCTGGGCCGCTTTGCGCACAGCCATCCGGACATTGATTTACGTGTACTGGCCACAGATCGGCTGTCCCACTTCAATACCGACGGCGTGGATCTCGCAGTCCGCTATGGCAAGCCCGACATCGGCGCGGGTTTGAACAGCGAGCTGTTGATGGAACAGCGTATCGTCGCCGTGGCCAGCCCAAGGTTGTTCGAAGCCAGCAAAGTCCCCACCAGCTTCGAGCAGCTTCAAGCGTTCACCCTGCTCCACGATGCCCATGATTTCTGGCCTCGGTTCCTTGCACAACTGTTCCCGCAACACGGGCAAGCCACTGCCAAAAACCTGCGGTTCAACCAGACTTCATTGGCCATCGATGCGGCCATCAGTGGTCAGGGTATTGCGTTGGCAAGCCTGGCGTTCGTCAGTGATGACCTCGTCGCGGGCAGGCTGACCCAGGTCTTCGCTCAGCAACTCAGGCTCGATAAGTCGTTCTATCTGGTATGGCCACGAAAGTTGCAGCAGCCGGAGTCGCTAGGCATTGTCCAGCGCTGGCTCAAGCAACAAGCAGGCAATAGTTAATCTACTGCCTTGGTGAAGTTTAGCTGTCTCCCTCGCGGCAACGACTGCTGCTAATTTTAGTGCACCTAAGCATTAGGCCATTAACGTTCCGGAGGCAGCATGTCAGTAGAAAAAGTTGCGATCATCACAGCAGGTGGCAGTGGTATGGGCGCGGCAGCGGCACGGCGCCTGGCCGCTGACGGGTTCAAGGTCGGCATCCTGTCCTCCTCGGGCAAGGGCGAAGCGCTGGCTGCCGAGCTTGGCGGTGTGGGTATAACAGGTAGCAACCAGTCGCTTGAGGACCTGAAACGCCTGGTCGATGCCGTGGTGGAAAAGTGGGGGCGCATCGACGTGCTGGTCAATAGCGCCGGCCATGGTCCGCGCGCGCCAATCCTGGAAATCAGCGACGAAGACTGGCACAAGGGCATGGACACCTATCTGCTCAATGTCATTCGCCCGACTCGCCTGGTGACGCCCTACATGCAGCGCCAGAAAGGGGGTGTGATCATCAACATTTCCACCGCCTGGGCGTTCGAGCCGAGTGAGCTGTTCCCGACGTCTGCAGTGTTCCGTTCGGGCCTGGCCGCATTCACCAAAATCTTCGCCGACCAATTCGCCGGGGACAACGTGAGGATCAACAACGTCCTCCCCGGCTGGATCGACAGCCTGCCGGCCACCGAACAGCGCCGCAACAGCGTGCCGCTCAAACGCTATGGCACCCGCGAGGAAATCGCCGCCACCATCGCGTTTCTCGCCAGCGAAGGCGCTGCCTACATCACCGGGCAGAACATCAAGGTCGATGGCGGCGTGACACGTAGCGTTTGATTGCCCGTTGGCCCGCAGGCCGGTCGACTGATCGGGCCAAGGTGTTTACGCTGGCGCTTTCCCACCAGCACGGAAGCGCCAATGACAGAGGCATACCAAGGAAGCTGCTTGTGTGCAGCAGTCTCTTACCTGCTACTCACCCCTCCCAAGGCAGTGACCCACTGCCACTGCAGCCAGTGCCGCAAAAGTCACGGCGCCGCATTCGCTTCGTACGGCAGTATTCCGCGCAGCATGCTGCGAATACTGCGCGGCGCTACCAGCATCAAGGCCTTCTCTTCATCACCGACGGTTACGCGCGAGTTCTGCACGGAGTGCGGCTCGACCTTGTTCTGGTCACGCGCCCAAGGTGAGTTTGCCGACTGGATTTCGATAGCACTGGGAACGCTTGATACACCGTTCCTGCCCAGGAAGCAGAAACATGTTTACGTCGACGCTGCTGCCCCTTGGTACTCACCCTGTAACCCTGACTCATAACGCTTGGCTGCACATCAAGCCACCCGATAGAGCAATCACGGCTAGGCACCTCGGTACCTGAACAACGGATGCTAGCGCTTACCGCACCTTCCAGAGATTCCGTTCGTTGACTGACTCACAGCACAACCCTAGCTACATGAAACGGTTCGAAACCGTGCTTGCCTACATCGACAGCCACCTCGAAGGCGATCTGTCGGTGAATGCCTTGAGCCGCATCGCCAACTTCTCGGCATTTCACTTCCATCGGCAGTTCACGGCCTACATGGGCGTTCCGGTTTCACGGTATGTGCAACTGATGAGGCTTCGACGCGCAGCGCATCAACTGGTCGCCTCGCCCGCGACGCCCATACTGGAGGCCGCATTCGGCGCCGGCTTCGAAAGCCCCGAAGCCTTTGCCAGAGCGTTCAAGCGCGCCTTCGGCATGGCGCCGAGCGCTTTCGCCAAGGCGCCGAACTGGCAGGCCTGGAGTGCGGTATTCAATGTTCCTCAGCGATCCAGGAGTATCACCATGCAGATCCGTATCGTGAATTTCGCCGAAACCCGCGTGGCCGCGCTCGAACACCAAGGGCCGCCCGGCCTGGTCAGCGAAAGCGTCGCGCGTTTTCGCCAATGGCGCATGCACAGCGGCCAGTCGCCTGTGGCCAGCAGCCGTACCTTCGGTATCCCCTACGACAACCCCGACACCACCCCGGCCCACGCCTTTCGCTTTGCCGTCTGCGGCGAGATAGACGAGGCAGTGCAGCCCAACGATTTCGGGGTGCATGAACGGGTAATACCGGCGGGGCGCTGTGCCGTGATTCGACATACCGGTTCGCCTGACTACATTGGCGAAACTATCTACCCGCTCTACCGTGACTGGCTGCCATCGAGCAACGAAGAACTGCGTGATCATCCGTTGTTCTTTGATTACCTGAGCGTGTATCCGGAAACGCCACTGGAGCAATGGCAGACAGACATCTACGTGCCGCTGAAATAGGCTGAGCCATGGACAGCGGGCGTAGCCAACTTGGCCAGCCCAGACGCATGGCCGGGCAACCGAGCCGGGGATCAGATACGTACCCTGGATGCCTCGCCATGTGTCTGGAGGCGTGTTTGCTTGCGGTAAAAGGCGTGAATAGCCCACACCACCCCGACGAACAACAAGCCTGTTCCAAGCGCTTCCATAGGAGACGGCCAGCGTTGGTTGATGAGCAGGCCCATCGTAGTTGCATAAATGGATCCGCTGGCGATCAATTGCCCGCTCAGCGCCAGCGGTAGACGCCGCGTTGCGATTGACCATGCCCAGGCACCTGCAAGGGTGGCCCCTAACCCCTGAATCAGCCCACAGACGATCAGCGCCTGAGTACCTGCCAATCCGCTCGGATGGCTAGCGAAATGAGACAGTTTCAAGTACAGCCCAACCGGGATGAACGCCAGCATTTCGACGCTGCACATGAAGATCAACATGGCTGACCACAACATGGGAGACATGCTTGGGCGTCGAGCCAAAGCACTTTCATTCAATAGACCAAAACCGGTCCAGAATGCGATTGCCAGCAACGATGCAAGCAGCCCAAGCAGTAACGATGCGGTTGGGAGCACTGCCGCCGCACGGCTAGCATCAAACACGCTCAGATTGACCAGGCTGATGCCCAGACCCGCCACCAGCAGTGGCCCGGCAATGGCGCGCCAGGGCACGCTGGCACTGCGCAGGTTGCCGGCAATCGCAAGCACGATCGGTACCGACCCCATCATCACCGGAGGGATCACCGGCCCGGCTGCCAAGACCGCAGTGGTGATCAGGAAGAAGTAGCCAATGTATCCCAAGAAGCCCAGCAGTGCGGCACAGGCCCAGTCAATCAGTCGCAATTGCCGCACTGCGCTACGGTAAACGAACAGCACCAGCAGGCTACCTAACCCGGCAAAGGCATAGCTCACCACCGCCAGGTCAAAAAGGCTGTAGTCACCGACCAGCCCCGGAAAGATGTAGAGCAGTGACCAGGAAAAGGTGGCGGCAATGGCCGCTAACAAGCCCAGGGTCATACGCCCTGCTCCTGCCTCTGGATCCAGCAATGAGCTATTTGTCGGGCAGTGTCGAATACCCGCACGTCCTGGCCCATCGCGCCGCTGACAAAACTGCCCTCCAGCAAGATAAACAGCCCCTGGGCAACTGCGTCAGGGTCGCTTATCCCGGCGCTCATGGCCAAGGCAGCAAGGTTTTCGCGTATCCCTTGCTTATGCCGGCTCACTGCCAAATGCACGGGGTGGCTAAACTGGGGGAATTCAGCCGCACTGTTGACGAACAGGCACCCGCGCTCGCTATCTTTTAAAAGAAAGCGCTCATACAGATCGAAAAAAGCGAGCATGCCACTGACCGGCTCAGGATGCCTGGCCAAGGTGCACGCTACCTCTTCACGCCAGCGTCGGTCACGCTCTTCAAGGCACGCCACTATCAGCGCATCCTTGGAGGGGAAATGGCTGTAGAGCGTCATTTTGGTAACACCCGCCATCGCGGCAATGGCCGTTACCCCCGTCACGTATACACCTTGCGACAGAAACAGCTTCAGCGCGGCATCAATCAAACGCTCACGGGTATTGTCCAATTCAAGGCACTCCGGCAAAGGGACGGAGCTGACTATACTGACCGGTAAGATTCAGGCCGCATCCAGATACGACCTGAAGCATGGCCGCTACGACACAGCGCGCAGCAGCAAAACGCAGGCCTGGCCAATCAGAAACTTGCTACGCCAGCTAAGCGCCCCCTGTACTTGGGATGCGAATCGGGGCTGTGTGGCTGATCGTGCCGTCTACCCGCTTGCGAAACACCGCTTGGCCCAACGTGTCTTGGGCATGCCGGTGGCAACTGTGTTTACCGAGATCGATCCCGACCCGTGCTGACTCGCTCGTGATGATGGCCTCCAAAACAAAACACTCTGCGAAAGCTTAGCCCTCGCAGGGTGTGGGGGTGACCCATTCATTTAGCCCGGCCTACGCTCGGCTTTCGTGCACGCTAAAGCCGGTACGGCATGGATGCGGTCAAATCATCGATCATTTTTTGAAGAAGACCCGACAGCGTTGCTGAGGCCTTTCGAATTATGATCGCCTGGCGTCGTTCGAGAGATGGCCGTGGACTTGGCCAAACCGCGAGTGTCCTTGGAGTGAGCGACACCCGAGGTGGTGGTGCCGTGACCGTTGTCGCTGTTGCGCGAGCTTCCGTAATGATTGCCGCTTACCCCATGATCGCGTGTCGCCTTTCCAGCGTGATCACTTCCAAGGCCCTTCCCGCTTCCACTATGCCCTCCCATGCCACCGCCATGTCCGGCGCCGTTTCCACCGCCATGTCCGCCGCCACCGCCATGACC
>NZ_JBYSYE010000036.1:0-62353 GCF_058782925.1 Pseudomonas sp. FW305-E2
TGCTCCCGGGAGGACCGCGCTGCAGGCCCCATCCTGGGGCCCAGCGCTTGACGGGCATCCATGCCCGTCACCTCCCTTCGCAAGCCCTGCGCTCGGCCTCCTGAAGTCGCAATCCGCGGCGCCTGGGCTATCGCGCGCTTAGAAGCAAAATCAAAATCAAAAGCCGAAGCGAGAGCGAGAGCGAGAGCGAGAGCGAGAGCGAGAGCGAGAGCGAGAGCGAGAGCGAGAGCGAGAGCGAGAGCGAGAGCATCGGGATCTTGCCTTGTTTAGCTCAATGCCCCGCCGATGCCGGGCCCGCCTTGGCGGTAAAGGGTGGCTTGGCGAACAACACCAGCAGAATCAACCCGGCAAACACCCAGCTCATCAAGGTGAAGTAATCCACCGTCGACATCATGTAAGCCTGCCCATTGAGTATCTGCTCCAACTGCGCATAACTCTGCGGACTGGCCCCGCCCAACTGCTCAAGGGTATGCCGCGTCGTCGGGTCGAACTGGCTGATGTGCTCGCTCAGGTAGGCATGGTGCTGATCCGCCCGACGAATCCAGATCCAGGTAGTCAACGAAGCCGCAAAACTCCCGCCCAAGGTTCGCAGAAAAGTCGCCAGCCCCGAACCGTCGGCAATCTGGTGCGGCGGCAAGTCAGACAGCAGAATGCTCAAGGTCGGCATGAAGAACAACGCCACGCCAATCCCCATGAACAACTGCACCAAGGCCACGTGCTGGAAGTCCACCTCGCTGGTGAAACCGGCCCGCATGTAGCAACTGGTGCCGATCGCCAGGAACGCCAACCCAGCCAGCACCCGCAGGTCGAAACGGTGCGCATATTTGCCCACGAACGGCGACATGATCACCGGCAGCAAACCGATCGGCGCCACTGCCAGGCCCGCCCAAGTCGCGGTATAGCCCATCTGCGTCTGCAACCACTGCGGCAGGATCAGGTTGATACCGAAGAACCCGGCATACCCCCCGACCAGCACAATGGTGCCAATGCGGAAGTTGCGGTGCACAAACAGGCGCAAGTTGACCACCGGGTGCCGGTCGGTCAGTTCCCAGATCACGAATACCGCCAGGAACACCACCGAAACCAGGCTGCCGACAATGATGAACGACGACTCGAACCAGTCCAGATCGTTGCCCTTGTCCAGCACTACCTGCAAGGCCCCAACGCCGATAATGAGGGTCAGCAGGCCAATGTAATCCATCGGCTGGCGGCTGGTGACCACCGGGCGCGTACGCATCTGCTGGCGCACCACGGCAGCAGCGAACAGGCCGATGGGCACGTTGATGAAGAAGATCCATGGCCAGCTGTAGCTATCGGTAATCCAGCCCCCAAGAATCGGCCCGGCAATCGGCGCCACCACCGTGACCATCGCCAGCAGCGCCAGTGCCATCCCCCGTTTTGCCGGGGGATAGACAGCAATCAGCAGGGTCTGCGTCATCGGGTAAAGCGGCCCGGCGACCACACCCTGCAAGACGCGAAACCCGACCAGCTCGGGCATCGACTGGGCAATACCGCACAGGAACGAAGCCAGCACGAACAGCAGCGTGGCCCAGATGAACAGTTTCACTTCACCAAAGCGCCGGCTCAGCCAGCCGGTCAGCGGCAAGGCGATAGCGTTGCTCACCGCGAACGAGGTGATGACCCAGGTGCCTTGCTCGTAGCTCACCCCCAGGTTGCCGGAAATGGTCGGCAGGGCCACATTGGCGATGGTGGTGTCCAGCACCTGCATGAACGTCGCGAGCGACAGGCCGATGGTGGTCAGCAGCAGACTTGGCGGCGTGAACTGGGCAGCGGCGTTGTTGCTCATCGTTGCGCCGTCTTGCCGGTTGCACTGTTCTCGTGAATCAGCCGGGCGATCAGGTTGTCGGCTTCGATCATCTGGTGGTCATACACCTGGGTGGTGTAGCTGGCCTTCTGCGGTGGCTGCTGGGCCAGGGTCGGGCCGCTCTGGTCATGCAGGTCGACTTCAACCACGGTGGACAGGCCAATACGTAGCGGGTGGTCCTTGAGCTGGTCGGGGCTGAGGTGGATGCGCACGGGTACTCGCTGGACAATCTTGATCCAGTTACCGGTGGCGTTCTGCGCCGGCAGCAAGGCAAAGGCGCTGCCGGTGCCCGCGCCAAGGCTGTCGACCGTGCCGCTGTACTTGACCTCGCTGCCGTACACATCAGCGGTGATTTCCACCGGCTGGCCGATGCGCATCTCTCGCAGCTGGGTTTCCTTGAAGTTGGCATCGATCCACACCTGATCCAGCGGGATGACCGCCATGGTCGCGGTGCCCGGCTGCAGGCGCTGGCCCAACTGGACGGTACGCTTGGCGACGTAGCCGGTGACCGGCGCGACCAATGTGGTGCGGGCGTGGTCGAGGTAGGCCTGGCGCAGGTCGGCAGCTGCAGCCATGACATCGGGGTGCGAGGACACCACGGTGTCGTCGACCAGCGCGCTGCTGGTGCTGAGCTGTTGCCGCGCGCTGTTGACGGCGGCCTGGGCAACGCTCAGGTCGTCGCGGGCATGGGACAGTTCTTCGGCGGCAATCGCACCGCTGTCAGCCAGCACCTTGCGCCGGTTGAAGTCCTGCTGCGCCTTGCGCAGTTCGGCTTGGCGCGTTTCCAGTTGAGCCTTCAGCGAGTCGACGTTGCTGTACAGCCCGCGCACCTGCCGCACGCTGCGTGCCAGCTTGGCTTCGGCGGACTGCAAGGCCACTTCGCTGTCGGCCGGGTCGAATTGCAGCAACACCTGGCCGGCGTGGACCAGGTCGCCGTCATCGGCCCCGATGCTGATAACGGTGCCAGCGACCAGCGGGGTGATCTCCACCACGTTGCCGTTGACATACGCATCGTCGGTGCTTTCGTGCCAACGCCCGACAATGCTGTACCAGGCCCAGGTGCCGACCCCTGCCAGGATCAGCAGCAACAGCAGGCCAAGCAACCAAGCCTTGCGCTTGCGCGACGGCTCGGGCGAGACGGAGGGAGTCGGGGTGTCTGCGGGAGTGGCCATGACAATACCTTGGATAATTCGTTACAGGGTTCAACGGTCGCCGAAGCGGCGGATCGTCAACGGGTCGCCAGCACCGAGCAGCACCTTGGCCAGCAGGCCTTCCAGGGTCTTGAGCTCCTCTGGTGCCAGCACGCCGCACAACTCGTTCATGGCGGCGGCGCCAATTTCCGGCAGGCGGTTGGCCAGGCGCTGGCCGTCGGCGGTGAGTGCCAGGCGCACCTGGCGACGGTCGTCGGCGCAGCGGTTGCGCACGATCAGCTCCTTCTGCTCGAGGCGGTCGAGCATGCGGGTCATCGATCCGCTGTCCAGGCCCAGGTAACGGCACAGTTCGGCCGGGGTATCCACCTGGTACTGGGTGACGATGATCAGCACTTTGAACTGCGCGGCGGTGACGCCCTCTGACTCCAGGTGCCAGTCAAGAATGCGGTCTTTGAGAATCGCAGCACGGCCAAGCAACATGCCGATGGCGCAGGTTTGGAAGTTCTCGGGAGAAAAATGGGCCATCGTTGGCTGCTCAGTTAAGTGTGTAGAAATATTACTGCCTAGGCAGTGAATGTCAAAGCTTTCATTAGCTAGCTATGAAATAGTGGGTGTTTTCTGGCTGTCACACCGCCCCCAGCAGTTGCGCATTGCGGCCCATTGCGACACACAACGCCGCCCCTGCCAGGGGCTACGTAAAGGCGGCTACCGCGCTCGCAGGCCCAGCGCCTCCACCGCCCCGCAAGCAATCGCCATCCCCACCAGCTCTGCGAGGCTGCCTGCCTGCAACCGCTTCATCACCCGGCCTCGGTACAGGTCCACGGTCTTGACGCTGATGCCCAACTGCTCGGCAATCTCGCGGTTGTTCAACCCTTGGGCCAACGGTACGAAGACGTCTCGCTCACGCGGCGTCAGGCCGTCGATGCGCGCCTGCACCAAGGCCAGCGCCTGATCGCCCTCTCGCGCCAGCCCGGCGTGCTCCAGCGCAGCCTGAACGCTGTCGAGCAGCAACTGGTCGTTGTAGGGTTTTTCGATGAAGTCGCAGGCGCCGGCCTTGAACGCCCGCACCACGATCGGTACATCGGCATGACCGCTGACGAAGATCACCGGCACCATCAGGCCACGCTCGCGCATCGCCTGCTGCACAGCCAACCCGCCCAGCCCCGGCATGCGCACATCCAACAGCACACACGCGGGCCCATCATCGACGCAGGCGTCGAGAAACGCCTGCCCGCTGGCGAATGGCAAGGCTTGCAGGCCCACCGACTGCAGCAGCCAGACCGTAGAGTCGCGCATACCCTGGTCGTCATCGACCACATACACTTTTGCTTGCAACACTGCCTCCCCTTATTCCCTGCTGACCGCCAGCCGGCAGCACAGTACCAGACCGCCGTTGTCACCCGCCCGCGCCCACAGGCTGCCACCGAAGCCTTCGATCAGGCTGCGGCTCATGCTCAAGCCCAAGCCCAGGCCGTCGGCCTTGCTGGTGGTAAACGGCGTAAAGATTTCATCCAGCCGCTCGGGTGCCACGCCCGGGCCCTGGTCGGCGACCTCGACCAGCACCCCATCGCCATCGCGCGCCGCGCAGAGCAGGATACGTGACGGCCGCTCACCCTGCTGCTCGCGATTGGCATCGATGGCATTGCGCAGCAGGTTGAGCAGCACCTGCTCCAGCAGCACCCGGTCGGCATACACCAAGGGCAGTTGAGCGCTCATGCGAAGTTCCACCTGCACCTGGTCCCGCGCGGCTTCCCAGGCGCACAGGCGCATGGCTTCGCCGGCCAGCTCGGCCACGTCCAGTGCCTGCAGGCGGCGCGGTTCCTTGCGCAGAAAGGCACGCAGACGGCGGATCACTTCGGCGGCATGGGTGGCCTGCTCGCTGATACGCTGCAGGCCCTGGCCAATCCGCTCGCGCGCCTGGGGATCACGTTCCAGGCCCTGCAGGTAACGCTGACTGGCGTTGGCATAGTTGACCACCGCGGCCAGTGGCTGATTGATCTCGTGGGCGATGCCCGAGGCCAGCTCGCCCAAGGTCGCGAGGCGGGCACTGTGCGCCAGGCTTTCCTGCGCTTCGATGCGCAAGGTGATGTCGCGGGACACGCTGACCACCTCCACCACCGCGCCGGTGTAGGTCTCGCGGATCGCCCGGCTGGCAATTTCGAACCAGCGGTAGTCACCTGTCGCCTGGCGTACCCGGCAGGTCATCGTGTGGTAGCCGTCCTGGTCCAGCGCGGCCGCGGCCTGGCGCAGTACCTGACGCCGCTCGCGCGGATGCAGCAGGGTATGTACAGGCATGCCACGCAGCTGCTCGGGCCACAGGCCGAGCAGGCGGTAGGCTGCCGGTGAGGCATCGAGAAAGCGGCCATCGGGGCTGTGCCGGGAAATCAGGTCGGTGGTGTTTTCGATGATCAGCCGATACAGGCGCCGGGCGCGGCTGGCTTCGCGTGCGCCATGGCGCTCTTCGCTGGCATCGCGGCAGCGGCCCAGCACCTGCTGGCCCTGGTTGTCCGGCATGAACGTCCACAGCACGATGCGTTCGCCGACCTGCACTTCGACATCGCTGATCGCCCGATGCTGGCGCAGACAGGCACGCACCAGGGCCGCGCAATTGGCCGGCAGCCAGCGAGCCAGCTCAGGCCCTTCGGCGACCCAGGCCTGCAGTGCCGGGTTGAGTGCCAGCGGGCTTGCATCACTGGCCAGTAACAGACTGGGTTGTGGGTCTTTGACGAGCAAGGGGTAAGCAGTGTCATCCACAGTAGGCGGCCTATTTTTATAGTAGTTTTACTATATTGCTATAGTCGATATTCCTAATACCATAGCGACTCGCGTAAAACTGCGACAGAGGGGGCGGCCCACCGTCCGCCCCCTGCACCCTGAACAGAGCTAACAATCAGCCATCGGGGGCCAGGTGCACAGGCTGCGTCTGCCTCCCTTACAGGATTACCGCATGTCGATCTATGCCCAGGGCCTGATGCCCGCTGCCGTCAACCATGTCGCCCTCACCCCGCTGAGCTTCATCGAACGCACCGCTGCCGTTTACGGCAACTACCCGGCCGTCATCCACGGCGCCATCCGCCGCAACTGGCAAGAAACCTACCAACGCTGTCGGCGCCTGGCCAGCGCCCTGGCCGGCCGTGGCATTGGCCGTGGCGACACCGTGGCAGTGATGCTGCCCAACACCCCGACCATGCTCGAGGCGCACTTCGGCGTACCCATGACCGGTGCCGTGCTCAATACCCTGAACGTGCGCCTGGATGCCGAGGCCATCGCCTTCATGCTGCAGCATGGCGAGGCCAAGGTGCTGATCACCGACCGCGAGTTCCATGCGGTCATCGAAGGCGCTCTGGCACTGCTTGAACACCCGCCGCTGGTGGTTGATGTGGATGACCCAGAGTACGGCGAAGGCCGCGCGGTCAGCCAGCTGGACTATGAGGCCCTGCTCAACGAAGGCGACCCGGAATTTGCCTGGGAATGGCCCGATGACGAGTGGCAAGCCATTTCGCTGAACTACACCTCCGGCACCACCGGCAACCCCAAGGGCGTGGTCTACCACCACCGCGGTGCCTACCTGAACGCACTGGGCAACCAGATGACCTGGGCCATGGGCCACCGCCCCGTGTACTTGTGGACGTTGCCAATGTTCCACTGCAACGGCTGGTGCTACCCCTGGACCATCACCGCCCTGGCCGGCACCCATGTGTTCCTGCGCCGGGTCGACCCGCAGAAGATCCTGACCCTGATCCGCGAGCACAAAGTCAGCCACCTGTGCGGTGCGCCGATCGTGCTCAACGCGCTGGTCAACATGCCCGAGGCGGCCAAGGCAGCCATCGAGCACCCGGTGCAGGCCATGGTCGCCGGCGCCGCTCCACCGGCCAAGGTCATCGGCGCCGTGGAAGAAATGGGCATCAAGGTCACCCACACCTACGGCCTGACCGAGGTTTATGGCCCGGTGACCGTGTGTGCCTGGCATGACGAATGGGACGCGCTTTCGCTGGAGGAGCGTGCACGCATCAAGTCTCGCCAAGGCGTGCGCTACCCGACCCTCGATGGCCTGATGGTCGCCGACCCGCAAACCCTTCAGCCAGTACCCCGCGACGGCAATACCCTGGGCGAAATCTTCATGCGCGGCAACACGGTGATGAAGGGTTACCTGAAAAACCCTGAAGCCACCGCCGAAGCCTTCCGTGGCGGCTGGTTCCACACCGGCGACCTGGCCGTGTGGCATGCCGACGGCTATATCGAGATCAAGGACCGGCTCAAGGACATCATCATTTCCGGTGGCGAAAACATCTCCACCATCGAGGTCGAAGACGCCCTGTACAAGCACCCGGCAGTGCTGGAAGCCGCCGTGGTGGCACGCCCGGATGAAAAATGGGGGGAAACCCCGTGCGCCTTCGTTGCCCTGAAGCCGGGCCGAGAGGACACCCGTGAAGCCGACATCACCAGTTGGTGCCGCGAGCACCTGGCCGGGTTCAAGGTGCCGAAGACCGTGGTGTTCGGCGAGCTGCCCAAGACCTCGACCGGCAAGATCCAGAAGTACGTGCTGCGCGACCGGGCCAAGGCCCTCTGATGCCGTAGCCGCCCCCCTTCAGGCGCAGCACACGGCTGCGCCTGAAGGTTCAGCGCACGCCCAACCCTCCCTCACTATTGCAAGAGCTGCCGATGACCACCTATTCCGCCCCCCTGCGCGACATGCGCTTCGTCCTGCATGACGTGTTCAACGCTTCAGGCCTGTGGGCCCGACTGCCCGCCCTGGCCGAACGCATCGATGCCGACACTGCCGACGCCATTCTCGAGGAAGCATCCAAAGTCACCGGCCAGCTGATCGCCCCGCTCAGCCGCAACGGTGACGAGCAAGGTGTGTGCTTCGACGCAGGCCAAGTCACCACCCCCGAAGGCTTTCGCGAGGCCTGGAACACCTACCGCGAAGGTGGCTGGGTCGGCTTGGGCGGCAACCCGGAACACGGCGGCATGGGCATGCCAAAGATGCTCGGCGTGCTGTTCGAAGAGATGCTCTACGCGGCTGACTGCAGCTTCAGCCTGTATTCGGCATTGAGCGCAGGCAGTTGCCTGGCGATCGATGCCCACGCCAGCGAAGCGCTCAAGGCCACTTACCTGCCACCGCTGTACGAAGGCCGCTGGGCCGGCACCATGTGCCTGACCGAACCCCATGCCGGCACTGACCTGGGGCTGATCCGCACCCGCGCCGAGCCTCAGGCCGATGGCAGCGTGCGCATCAGTGGCAGCAAGATCTTCATTACCGGCGGCGAGCAGGACCTGACCGAGAACATCGTCCACCTGGTGCTGGCCAAGCTGCCGGATGCGCCCGCCGGTGCCAAAGGCATATCGCTGTTTCTGGTCCCCAAATTCCTGGTCGAGGCCGATGGCCGCCTGGGCGCGCGCAATGCTGTCCATTGTGGCTCGATCGAACACAAGATGGGCATCAAGGCCTCGGCGACCTGCGTCATGAACTTTGACGGTGCCATCGGTTACCTGGTGGGCGAACCGAACAAGGGCCTGGCAGCGATGTTCACCATGATGAACTACGAGCGCCTGTCCATCGGCATACAGGGCATCGGTTGTGCCGAAGCCTCCTACCAGAGCGCCGCCCGCTATGCCAACGAGCGCCTGCAGAGCCGCGCAGCGACTGGCCCGCAGGCACACGACAAGGTGGCCGACCCGATCATCCACCATGGTGATGTTCGGCGCATGCTGCTGACCATGCGCACCCTCACCGAAGCAGGTCGGGCGTTCGCCGTCTACGTTGGCCAGCAACTGGACGTGGCGCGCTATGCCGAGGACGCTGGCGAACGCGAGCATGCCCAGCGCCTGGTGGCACTGCTGACACCGGTGGCCAAGGCATTCTTCACCGACAACGGTCTGGAAAGCTGCGTGCTTGGCCAGCAGGTGTACGGCGGTCATGGCTACATCCGCGAATGGGGCCAGGAGCAACGGGTGCGAGACGTGCGCATTGCGCAAATCTATGAAGGCACCAACGGCATTCAGGCCCTTGATCTGCTGGGGCGCAAGGTGCTGGCCGACGGTGGTCAGGCGTTGGCCAGCTTTGCCAGCGAAGTGCGGGCCTTCAGTGTGGATGCGCCCTTGCACCGCGAGGCCCTGCAGGCGAGCCTGGCGCGGCTCGAGGCCACCAGCAGCTGGCTGCGGGCGCAGGCTGGCGAGGATGCCAACCTGGTCAGCGCGGTAGCCGTTGAGTACCTGCAGCTGTTCGGGCTGACCGCCTATGCGTACATGTGGGCGCGGATGGCGGCGGTGGCGCTGGCCAAACGTGATGAGGACGAGGCGTTTCATGGTGCGAAGCTTGCCTGTGCGACGTTCTATTTCCAGCGGGTCTTGCCGCGGGGGTTGGGGCTGGAGGCGAGCATTCGGGCCGGTAGTGGCAGCCTTTATGGGCTAGAGGCCGCACAGTTCTGACCGGTGTTTCACTGACGCGCTTGTTGCAAGGGCAGCCGTGTGCTGCGAAGAGGGCCGGTTACCGAATCGGTACTGCAAACACTGACCTCTTCGCCGCACCAGGCCGCCCCCGAAGCGATTGCAGACATCGTCTTTTGCCCGCGAAGGGTTCTCAAACGCTGAAAAACCGTGGTCAATCCGACGAAAAACCGGCACAACTGATAGTCATTCGCCAGTACATTGGTTCTCGGGAGCCCTCTCGCAAGGGTAGAATGCGCAAAACCCGGAGCCGCAATGAACCACGACCGCCTCAATCCCAGCCCAGACGATGCCATCACCGACGCCGCAGCGCATTGGTGCATGCGCCTGCACGCCGACGACTGCACGCAGGCCGAGCGTGAAGCATTCGCTGGCTGGTTGGCGGCCGACCCTCGGCATGCCGAAGAATATCAGGCGATGCTGGAAATCTGGCAAACAGCCGACCTGCTGCCGCGCAGCGCCACCGTCATCGACTTCAACTCACCCGCCAAACACGCCACCCGCCCCCGCAGCTGGCGGCCGCTGGCGTCTGCTGCGGCCATCGCCCTGGCAGTGCTGCCGCTGGCCGGCTGGATGGGGTGGGAACAGGGCTGGTTGCCCAACCACTACCAGCACGTCGAAGCCGGTGACCGCATGCAGACCGTGGAGCTCAGCGACGGCAGCACGGTACAGCTCAACCTGCACACCGAGCTCACCTTCCTCAACTACAAGGACCAGCGCCAGGTCACGCTCAAGCGCGGCGAGGCGTTCTTCAAGGTGCGACACGACAGCAGCCACCCGTTCATCGTGCGTGCCGGCAGTGGCCAGACCCGGGTCACCGGCACCCAGTTCAACGTGTGGAAGTACCAGGACCAGGTGAAGGTCACCCTGGTGGAAGGTTCAGTGCTGGTGTCCAGTGAGGGCAGTGCCGGTGGCTATCGCCTTGGCCCTGGCATGCAGGCCAGCTACCACAAAGGCGACTTCGAGCCGCAGCTGGAGCAAAGCGACGACTATGGCAACAGCCTGGCATGGCGCAGCGGCAAGCTGGTGCTCGACAACCTGAGCCTGGAACAGGCGCTGCCGGTGATAAACCGCTACCTCGACGCCCCGCTGCTACTGGCCGATGCCAGCACCGGCCGCATTCGCATCAGCGGCATCTACAACACCCGTGAAGTGGGGCGCCTGGTCAACAACCTGCCCAAAGTCCTGCCGGTCTACCTGACCCGCAGCAAGGACGGCAGCACCGTGCTCAATCGCATCTCGCCGCCGCCCGACAAGGGCTGACGCCCTCCCCCGCCTTACAAGGTCATCGCCGCCAACCAACCGAACGCCAGCAGCGGCAGGTTGTAATGGATGAAGGTCGGCACCACGGTGTCCCAGATGTGGTGGTGCTGGCCATCCACGTTCAGGCCCGAGGTCGGGCCCAGGGTCGAGTCCGAGGCCGGCGAACCTGCATCACCCAGCGCACCGGCAGTACCAATGATGCACACCGTGGCCAACGGGTCGAAGCCCAGTTGTACGCACAGTGGCACGAAAATCGCCGCCAGGATCGGCACGGTGGAGAACGACGAGCCGATCCCCATCGTCACCAAAAGGCCTACCAACAGCATCAGCAGGGCACCGACGCCCTTGCTGTGGTCGATCCACTGCGCCGAGGTTTCCACCAGGCTCTTCACCTCACCGGTGGCCTTCATCACCTCGGCAAAACCGGACGCGGTAATCATGATGAAACCGATCATGGCCATCATCTTCATGCCTTCGGTGAACAGGTCGTCGGTCTCTTTCCACTTGACGATGCCCGACAGCGAGAAGATCAGGAAACCGACCATGGCACCGATGATCATCGAGTCCAGCAACAGCTGGACAATGAAGGCTGCAGCGATCGCCAGCCCGGCCACCAGCAAGGTCAGCGGGTTGTACTGCACGCTCACCTGCTCCACCTGCTGGATCCGCGCCAGGTCGTAGTCACGCTTCTTGCGGTAGCTGATGAACACCGCCACCAGCAGGCCGACGAGCATGCCGGCAGCCGGGACGGCCATGGCGTGGGTGACGTTGACGCCGCTCACATCGACACCCGCGCGGGCCACATTGGCCAACAGGATCTCGTTGAGGAAGATGTTGCCGAAGCCCACCGGCAGGAACATGTACGGGGTGATCAGGCCAAAGGTGATCACACAGGCGATCAGCCGGCGGTCGATACGCAGGCGAGTCAGCACGTACAACAGAGGTGGCACCAGCAGCGGGATGAAGGCAATGTGGATAGGCAGGATGTTCTGGGACGACACGGCCACCACCAGCATCAGGCCGATCATCAGCCATTTGACCTTGCCGCCCTTGGCGTCGTCCTGCCGGTCGATCATGACCAGGGCGCGGTCGGCCAGCGCATGGGCCAGGCCAGACTTGGCGATTGCCACGGCAAAGGCACCCAGCAGTGCATAGGACAAAGCCACCGTGGCACCACCGCCGAGGCCACCGTTGAAGGCCTTGAGCGTGCCTTCGATGCCCAGGCCGCCCACCAGCCCACCGGCCAGGGCGCCGATGATCAGGGCGATGACCACGTGCACGCGGGACAGGCTGAGTATCAGCATGATGCCGACCGCGGCGATCACTGCATTCATGGTTGGCTTACCTCATTACGACAGAAAAAAGCGCGAACTCTGAAGCAGTAGGCGGCAGATGTCAAAAGCGCCTTGATGCGGGGCATTAGTGGCGGTCAAATTTAAATTGAATGTTTGAATAAAGAAAAAACGGCAGGGGCCGATATTGAGGGAGGCAGCGAGGTACCTGGCCGCAGCGCTTTGGCACCTCCCGGCCCCACCGCAGATAAAGCCATAACCCTTAATGCCAAAAAAGGGATCCGCCCCCATGCCTTTGCGACAACTTTCCATCCAGTGGAAGATCACCCTGCTCGCCGGTCTCTGTCTGGCCGCTATCGTCACCTTGCTCGTCGGCCTGTCGCTGTACCGCATGGATCACAGTTCGGACCTGGTCAAGGCCAGCAGCATGCAGATGCTGACCGAGGCGGCGCAGTCGCGTATCGAGTCACAAGGTGAAGTGCAAGCGCTGAACATTCGCCGCCAGTTCATGGATGCCTACCAGTACGGCGCCGGCTTCGCCCGTCAGGTGCTGTTCCTGCGCGAGCAGGCCGAAAAGCGCTTTCTCGATGCCTTCGACCTGCGCGAGGACATGACCCGCCAGGTACGCGCCGCACTGCAAGCCAACCCCGACCTGCTCGGCCTGTCACTGGTATTCGAGCCCAATGCCCTGGACAACAAGGACAGCCTGTTTGCCGGCAAGGCAGCATTGGGCAGCAACGAAACCGGGCGCTTTGCCCTGTACTGGTCGCAGCCACGCGCCGGCCAGTTGACCGCGATGGCCCTGCCCGAACATGACATGGCCAACACCGAGATCGGCCCCAGCGGCCAGCCGGCCAACACCTGGTGGGTATGCCCACGCACCTCCGGCAAGGTGTGCGTGGTAGAGCCGTACTTCTACGACATCGATGGCCAGCAGGTGCTGATGACCAGCATCGTGTTCCCGCTGGCGGTCAACGGCAAGATCATTGCCACCCTGTCCATCGACATCAACCTCAATAGCCTGCAGGCGCTGAGCCAAGAGGCCAGCCGCAGCCTCTACGAAGGCCGCACCACGGTCGGCATTCTGACCCCGGTCGGCCTGCTGGCCGGCTACAGCGCCGATGCCAGCAAGCTGGCCCAGCGCTTCGACCAGGTAGACACGACCAAAGGCGCCGAGCTGGTGCGCAAGCTGGCCGATGGCAAGCTGACCATCCTCCACGACCGGCAGCGCCTGAAGGTACTGGCGGCATTCCGGCCAATCCCGGACGCCCAGCCCTGGGGCGTGTTGCTGGATGTGCCGGAAAACGCCCTGACCGGGCCGGCCGAAACCCTGAAGCAGGAACTTGACGCGCTCAATACCAGCGGCACCTTGCTGGAACTGAGCCTGGGCCTGGCCGCCGCCATTGTCGGCCTGCTGCTGGTATGGCTGATGGCCCGCGGCGTTACCCGGCCGATCCTCGGCGTGGCCGCCATGCTCAAGGACATTGCCAGCGGCGAAGGCGACCTGACCCGTCGCCTGACCTACCAGAAACAGGACGAACTGGGCGAACTGGCCGGCTGGTTCAATCGCTTCCTCGACAAGTTGCAGCCAACCATTGCCGAGGTCAAACGCTCGGTGCAGGCCGCCCGAGGCACAGCCGACCAGTCCTCGGCGATTGCCACTGAAACCAGCGCCGGCATGGAGCAGCAGTACCGCCAGGTGGACCAGGTGGCCACCGCCTCGCATGAAATGAGCGCCACCGCCCAGGACGTTGCCCGCAGCGCCGCCCAGGCGGCACAGGCGGCGCGCGATGCCGACCAGGCCACCCGCGAAGGCTTGGCGGTAATCGACCGCACCACCAGCAGCATCGGTGCCCTGGCCGCCAACATGAGCGACACCATGGCCGAAATAGAAGGCCTGGCGCAGAACAGCGAGAAGATCGGCTCGGTACTGGAAGTGATCCGCTCGATCGCCGAACAGACCAACCTGCTGGCACTCAACGCTGCCATCGAAGCTGCCCGCGCCGGAGAGGCCGGCCGTGGCTTTGCCGTGGTCGCCGATGAGGTGCGCAACTTGGCCCAGCGCACTCAGGAGTCGGTGGAAGAAACCCGGCAGGTCATCGAAGCCCTGCAGAACGGCACCCGCGAAGTGGTCGGCGCCATGGACCACAGCCACCGCCAGGCCCAAGGTGGCGTGGAGCAGGTCGGCCAAGCCGTCACGGCATTGCAGCGCATTGGCCAGGCGGTGACGGTGATCACCGACATGAACCTGCAGATCGCCTCTGCCGCCGAGGAGCAAAGCGCGGTAGCCGAGGAAATCAACAGCAACGTGGCGACCATTCGTGATGTCACTGAATCCCTGTCAGGCCAGGCCAACGAGTCGGCGCGGGTCAGCCAGTCGCTGAACAGCCTGGCCAACCAGCAGCAAGCGCTGATGGACCAGTTCCGCGTCTGAAGCGAACGGGGCCACGCCAGTGGCCCTGAAACTGACAGAACCTCGTCGTCTACACTTGCCCCCACCGCCAAGGCGTGGCGAACGACGAGGTTTACATGAAGAGATTTCCAGCGCTGCTGGCCGGGCTGCTGTTGACGGTGGGCCTGGCCAGCACGGACAGCGCCGCATCGGCAGAACAGCCTGCGCCTATCCATTTTGGTGCCATCGGCTGGGAAAGCGGCGCCCTCACCACCGAGATCCTGCGCCTGATCGTGGAGCGCGGCTACGGCTACAGCACCGACACCCTGCCTGGCAGCACGGTCAGCATGGAGGTGGCCCTGGCGCGCAATGACCTGCAAGTGATCGCCGAGGAATGGGCCGGGCGCAGCCCTGCCTGGGTCAAGGCCGAACAGGCCGGCCAAGTGTTCGCACTGGGCGATACGGTCAAAAATGCAGAGGAAGGTTGGTGGGTACCGGCCTATGTGATCGAGGGCGATGCCGCACGCAACCTGAAGCCCGTGGCGCCTGAGCTGCACAGTGTCGAGGACCTCAAGCGTTACCCGCAGGTATTTTCTGACCCCGAATCGCCCGGTAAAGGGCGTTTTCTCAACAGCCCAAGCGGCTGGACGTCTGAAACCGTCAACAGCCAAAAGCTCAAGGCCTATGGCCTGGATGGCCTCTACAACAACTTCCGCAGTGGCTCCGGCGCCGCGATGGACGCCGAGATCGGTTCGGCTATCCGGCGCGGCAAACCTGTGCTGTTCTACTACTGGAACCCGACCCCGCTGATGGGGCGCTACAAGCTCATCCGGCTGGAAGAACCCCCGTTCGATGCCCAGGCCTGGGCCACCCTCACCGACCCCGCCAACCCCAACCCGAAAGGCAGCCGCTCGCTGCCGGCAAAGTTGTCGATTGGCGTGTCCAAAGCCTTTCGCGAAAACTACCCAGACCTGGTCAGCGTGTTCGAACAGGTCAACCTGCCCATCGATCGCCTGAACAAGGCCCTGGCCGTCATGAGCGAAAAACGCACGCCCCCGCGCGAAGCCGCCCTCACCTTCCTGCGCGATCACCGCGAGGTGTGGAAAACCTGGCTGCCGGCGGACATCGCCGCCAAGGTCGAGGCCAGCCTGTGAGCAGCGGTTTCCCGCAGACCCTGCAGTTTTCCTTTGCCGACAGCATCAACCGCCTGGTCGACGGGTTGGTATTGAACTACGGCGACCACCTGCGCAGTTTTTCTGACCAGTTGCTGCAACTGCTGGTCGGCCTGGAGAACCTGTTGCGACTGTTGCCTTGGTGGCTGTTGTTGTTGCTGGTGGGTCTGCTGGCCTGGCACGCCAGCCGCAGCCTGCTGCGCAGCGCCGTGCTGGTCGCGCTGCTGGCCTTGATCGGTATGCTCGGGCTCTGGGACAAGCTGCTGCAGACCCTGGCCCTGGTGCTGGTCAGTACCGGCCTGTGCGTACTGGTGGGTGTACCGCTGGGCATCCTGCTGGCTGCCCGGCCACTGGCCAGGCGGCTGCTGTTGCCGGTACTCGATGTGATGCAGACGCTACCTGCGTTCGTTTACCTGATCCCGGTGCTGATGCTGTTTGGCCTGGGCAAGGTGCCTGCCGTGTTCGCCACGCTGATCTACGCCCTGCCGCCGCTGGTGCGGTTGACCGAGCTGGGCTTGAGCCAGATCGACCCCTCGTTGTTGCAGGCCGCACACGGCCTTGGCGCCAGCCGCTGGCAGCGGTTGCGGCGCATCGCCCTGCCCCTGGCGCTGCCGAGCATCATGGCCGGGCTCAACCAGTCGGTCATGATGGCCTTGTCGATGGTGGTCGTGGCGTCGATGATCGGCGCCCGTGGGTTGGGTGAGGATGTGCTGGCGGGGATCCAGACCTTGAATGTTGGCCAAGGGATGGAGGCCGGGCTGGCAATTGTCGCCCTGGCCATGGTGATCGACCGGATCAGCCAGGCCTATGGGCGCAGTCGTCGCTGAGCCGTATCGCCAAGGCCTGGGAGCAGCCTTGTGCTGCGAGAGAGCCGGGCCTGACAATACGCCTCTGTCAGCTGAGAACCGGACCTCAACCGCATGTCCCTGAAAGCCCTGCGCACCTTGGTGACCATCGCCCGCCACGGCACCTTTGCCCGCGCCGCCGACCTGCTCAGCCTCACCCCCTCGGCGGTCAGCCTGCACATCAAAACCCTGGAAGACGAACTGAAGGTGACCTTGTTCGACCGTAGCCGCAGGCAGGTGGTGCTGACCGAAGCCGGCCAGTTGGCGGTGGCCCGCGCCGAAAGCCTTCTGGCTGCCTATGACGAACTGGCCGATGCCCTGGCCAGCGGCCCAAGCCTGCGCGGCCGCTTGCGCCTGGGGGCGATACACACGGTGCTGGCGCGGCGTTTGCCCAAGGCGCTGGTGTGGATCAAGGCCCATCACCCGCAGCTACACATCAGCGTGGCCTCGGGCATGTCGGCGGAGCTGGCGCGGCGCGTGGAAGACGGTGAGCTCGATGCCGCGATCACCACCGAACCGGTCAGCCCTTACCCGCAAAACCTGGACTTTACACCGCTGTTCGAGGACCGCTTCTGGGCCATTGCCAGCCCTGAGCTGGCCGGGTATAGCGTGCCGCAGTTGCTGGCCAGCCAGCCTTTCCTGCGCTTCGACAAGCGAGCCTGGGCCGGCCGGCAGATCGAGCAGGAACTACGCCGCCAGCAGGTGCAGGTAAGCGAACTGATGGAACTGGACAGCCAGGAAGCCCTGGCGCGCATGGCGGTGATGGGCCTGGGCGTGGCGGTCATCCCCATGGCAGATGACGACCTGCAACGCTTGCCACCCGCCACCTGCCTGCCGTTTGGCGAGCCGCAGCTGACCCGGCGGGTGGTGTTGCTGGAGCATGAAAAAAGCCAGCGGCGGCATTTGAGTGCGGTGTTGAAGACCGCCCTGGAAGCCTGACCCCAGGCTGCTCCAAAGCGCGATCTGCACCCACCAACATGCATTTTTCCTCAACGGTCACTGAAGAAAACAACGTTTTTACAGATTGATCCGCCCCCGTAGTCTGTGCACGTACCCGACCACGGAATGCTGACCATGCTGCACTTGCTGCTGACCACCCTGCTCCCCATCATCCTGCTGATAGCGCTGGGTACCTTCCTGCGCCTTCGCGGTTTTCTTGCCGAGAGCTTCTGGCCTGGCGCCGAGCGCCTGAGCTACTACGTCCTGCTACCGTCGCTGTTCCTCCATGGCCTGGCCACTGCCAACCTCGATGGCATACCGGTGCTGGGCATGGCCGGCGCACTGATGCTCTCGACCCTGGCCGGTGCCGTATTGCTGATGCTGTATCAGGGCGCGGCGAACCATGAGGGTGCCGACTTCACTTCGGTGTTTCAGGGCGGTATCCGCTTCAACAACTACATCGGTGCCACCCTGGCTGCGGGCATCTACGGCAGCGCCGGGATTGCCCTGGCGGCGGTGGCCAACGCCGCCATCGTGCCCTTGGTCAACCTGCTCTGCGTACTGGTGTTTGCCCGCTTCAGCGCCCGTCACAGTTCGCCCGCCACGGTGCTTCGGGCGATCTTCGCCAACCCGTTGATCGTCGGCTGCGCAGGGGGGCTGGTGCTACGGGCCACGGGGCTGGGCTTGCCGGCCGGTATCGACGCCACGGTCAAGGCCTTGGGCCAGGCCGCACTGCCTTTGGGCCTGCTGTGTGTCGGCGCTGCCCTGGGCGGCGCCAGCCTCGGCCAGCAGGTACGGCCGCTGATGGCAGCATCGACGTTCAAGTTCCTGGTCATGCCACTGACCACCTGGGGCGTTTGCCGGCTGCTCGGCCTGAGTGGCCAGGCAGCGGTGGTGGCAGTGTTGTTCCAGGCGCTGCCAACCGCTTCGTCATCTTACGTCATGGCCCGGCAAATGGGCGGCAACGCGCCACTGATGGCCACCCTCATTGCCCTGCAGACCGTGGCTGCCGCCGCCACCCTGCCTTTGGTATTAATGCTTACGCTTGGCTAGACTGAAATTCTGCCCACTGCCTGGTAATGTGCCCATGCGCCTTCACTTGATGCTGATCGGCTTGACCTCGGCCCTGCTCGCAGGCCCCCTGTATGCCGCTGATCCAGCCAAGGCCGCCGTTGCCGAGGACAAGGCCGCAGTGCTTGAAGAAAAGGTCGTCGAAGATGCGCCGCCCCCCAGGAAAGCAGAGAAACTGACCCCAGGCGAAACGCAAGCAGTGGACCCGGCTGGCCAGGCGCCGCTGGATGACAGCATCACCTGCCTGGCACGTACCATCTACTGGGAAGCCAAGGGCGCCGACGCCAAAGACATGACCGCGGTGGCCAGTGTGGTGCTCAACCGCCTGGGCCACGATGGCTTTCCCGATACCATCTGCGCGGTAGTCAAACAGGGGGTGGAGACCAAGGCCTGTCAGTTCTCATGGTGGTGTGACGGGCGCCCGGACCAGGTCGAGGAACCGCAACGCTACAACGTTGCCAAAGAGATCGCACGCAAGGCGCTGAACCAGCAGTTGAAAGACCCCACCGGCGGTGCATTGTACTTTCACGACCGCACGGTGCGCCCCGACTGGGCGAAGGCTTATCGCAAGACCGCGCAGACCACCCACTTCTTGTTCTACAAGCCGAACCAGGCGTTGGCCCATTGACGCGTAAACGGCTGACAACGCGGGCTCGATACGAATGACTGGTACCTGACCGCACTTTTCCACGGGCCTGGAGTCTACCCCCTCTTTTGCCGCCAGTAACGATTGCCGGTGTTTTCATTGCCTTGCACGACCTCGGGCCAAAAGCCCCGGGCTTGTGTAGGATGAGCAGCGCACACCACGACGCTGCCAGTCATAGGGAGATCCACATGCGCGTCCTGACATCCGTTGTCGCCTTGTCACTGGGCCTGGTCGTTTCGACCGGGGCGCTGGCAGCCACCGGCGAAGAGGCGCAGTTGATCGATTCGATCAATGTCTACCGCAGCAAGGCCCAGCCCTGCGGTGGCGAGGCGTCGTTGGAACTGCCGCCGCTCAACAGCGACACACGCCTTGCGCTGTCGCCAGAGGGCACCCGCGACCTGCAACAGGCCATGACCCGCGCCGCCTACCCCATGGTCAGCGTCCAGGCCATCAGCCTGTCGGGGCCACGCGACGCACGCGCCGCCATGCATGCCATCGAGGAAAGCTTCTGCCAAGTGGTGCTCGACCCGCAATTCGTCGATATCGGCGTCAGCCAGGAGGGCCGCGACTGGCGCATCGTGCTGGCACGGCCGCTGCTCAGCGGCCGCCTGGGCGACTGGCAGGCCGAGGGACAGAAGGTGCTGCAGGAGGTCAACGCCGCGCGCAAGGTGCCACGGCAATGCGGTGGCCAGCCGTTTGCCGCCGCCCCGGCACTGAGCTGGAGCACAGTGCTGGCCGGGGTCGCCGCCAACCACACTCGGGCCATGGCCAACCAGAACTTCTTCGACCACATCGACAAAGATGGCCGCACACCCGGTGACCGGGCGGAACTGGCCGGGTACCTGTACCAGCAGATCGGCGAAAATATCACCGCCGGGCGTGACACCGCGCAAAAGGTCGTCAACGGCTGGCTGGACAGCCCGGGGCACTGCGCCACGCTGATGAATCCGGACTTCCATGAACTGGGCGCTGCGTATGCGATGGACCCCAAGAGCGATGCAGGGATCTACTGGACAGGGTTGTTCGGGACGCCGCAGTAGATCACGTGAGCGGGTAATGACCCGCACGCAACTGCAGGGCCGTACACCCAAACCGACGCCGCACGCACTTGCCAAGGTAGCTGGCATCACCCAGGCCCACCTCATCGGCAATCTGCGCCAGGCTGTGGCTGGAGTTGAGCAAACGCCAGCGCGCCTGCTGCAAGCGCATCTCCAGCCACCAGGCCTTGGTGCTCATACCGTGGCTGGCCTGGAATTGCCGGTCCAGTTGACGCCGGCTGATGCCCAGTTCTGCGGCCAGTTGCTCCACGGCCAACGGTGTACCCAGGTGATGACGCATCAGTGCTTGCGCCCGTTGCACCTGGCGCCCCTGACCAGCACCCAGCTCCAGCGAGCGCAAGGCGTGACGGCTGTCGCGGGTCTCGTCCACCAGCATGTCAGCCAGCCCTTTGAGCGCACGGGCTCGCCCACAAGCGCGTGACAGTAGTGCAACGGCCAGGTCTATGGCGGCAGTGCCACCGGCGCACGTGATGCGGTTGCCATCGATGCAGTACAACTGCTCGCGCAGCAGCTGCAACTGCGGAAAAGCAGCACGAAACTCGGCTTCGTGACGCCAGTGCACCACCACCTTGTGCCCCTGCAGCAGGCCGCAGGCAGCCAGCAGGAAGGCGCCATTGTCGACCCCCACCAGCTTGACTCCCGCCTTGGCGGCCTGCCTGAGCAACGCCTGGTAACGTGGCGCCAGCGCCGCGGTGGCCATGGCACTGCGACCGCCGAACACCACCAGGTAGTCGAAAAGGGCGAGGTCGAGCTGATCGGCAATGGCCTCGACCTGCAGCACCGCGCCACTGCTTGACGGTACCGGCTCGAGGCTGAGCCCCGCCACTGTCCAGCTGCAATAGCGTTGCTGGCTATAGTCCTCGTCGTCGGCGCTGAAGCGCAATTTGTCGAGGAAGGCGCCAAACGGCAGCAGGGCAAAATCCGGTAACGGCATGATCAGCAAGCGGATGTCGGGCGGCATGAAACCACGTCCAGAAAAGACCCTTGTATGACCAGATAATACTCTTCCAGCTTGAGCGTTGCGCCATAGACTGACGCCCTCTCTCGAACACGGCAATTTTCAACATGGCACTGGACACCTGGCTCATCTACCTGCTGGCCAGCATCGGCCTGTCGCTGACCCCGGGGCCCAACAGCCTGTTGGCATTGACCCATGGCGCGCTTTATGGCGCACGGCGAACGCTGTTCACCATCGTGGGCGGGGTATTGGGTTTCAGCGCCCTCATCGCCTTGACCATGTTCGGCCTCAGCGCACTGCTACAGACCTCGGCGGCAGTGCTGAGCGTCCTGAAGTGGGTGGGTGGGGCTTATCTGATCTGGCTGGGCATTCAGCTGTGGCGCAGTCCAGGCCTGCAGCTGGAACTGACCGCGCACAACGCGCGGCTGGGCAATGCCGGGCTGTTTCGCCAGGGCCTGCTTTCGGCCATGGCGAACCCCAAGGTGCTGCTGTTCTATGGTGCCTTCCTGCCGCAGTTCATCGACCCCCAGCGAGGGCTGGTGCTGCAATTTGCGGTGATGGCCGCGACCTTTGCCAGCGTCGAGTGCCTGGTCGAATACCTGCTGGCGCGCCTGGCGTTTCGCATTCGGCCATGGCTGGCCAAGGGTGGCAAAGGTTTCAATCGCTGCTGCGGGAGCCTGTTTGCCTTGATTGGCCTGGCGCTGCCGCTTGGCCGATAGCGGGCCCGCGAACACGGGTGAAACCCGTGCCACCACCGCGTAACGGTTCAACCCTGGCGTGCTTTGAGTAGAAACACAACCAGCGCCACACCCGGCAACCCCGCCCCCACCAGTGCCACGCCATGCCAGCCAAACTGGCTGAACAGCGCACTGGCCACCGCCGACCCCAGCGCCCCGCCGAGGAAGATGCTGGTCATGTACACCGCATTCAGCCGCCCGCGGCTGGCAGGGTCCAGTGCGTACACTTCACGCTGGCCGATGACCATGTTCATCTGCACCGCAAAGTCCAGCAACACGCCGGTAAGGCCCAGGCCAATCACGCTGTATCCCGGCACTGTCAGCCCCAGCAACAAGGTCGCCGGCGCCAGCAACAGCGCCAGCAGCGAGCCGGCCCGGGCATGCCCGGCATCGGCCAGGCGGCCGGCCATGGGCGCAGCAACGGCACCCACCGCGCCGACAAGGGCGAACACAGCGATCTGGCTTTGTGACAGGCCATGCTCACCGGCAAGCGCCATCGGCACTGCCGTCCAGTAAAGGCTGAACGCTGCAAACATCAATGCCTGGTACAACGAACGCTGGCGCAACAGCGGATAACGACGCAGCAGTGTGAGCAGCGACAGCATCAGCCCGGCATAACTGGCTTTGTGCTCGGGCCGCCGCTGCGGCAAGGTCAATGACAGCAACAGGATGATCGCCAGCATTACCCCGGCGGCGCCAATGAACACCGCACGCCAGCCGAAGTGGTCGGCCACCACGCTCGACAGCGGTCGCGCCAGCAGGATGCCCAGCAGCAAGCCGCCCATGATGTTACCGACCACACGACCACGCTGCTGTTCCGGCGCCAGATGCGCCGCCAGCGGGATGAGCATCTGCACCGACACCGAACTGAAGCCGATCAGCAATGCATAACCCAGGAACAGCTGACCCTGGCCACTGCTGCTGGTGCCCGCCAGCAGCAGGCTGACGCAGGCCAGGACCGCGGTGGCCACCATCAGGCGGCGGTTTTCCAGCAGGTCGGCCAGCGGCACCAGCAATAACAGGCCCAGGGCATAGCCCAACTGCGTGAGCGAAACGATCAGGCTGGCATGCTCGGTGGACAGCCCCAGGTCGGGGGCGATCAGCCCGACGATGGGCTGGGCGTAGTAGATGTTGGCGACAATCGCGCCGCAGCAGAACGCCAGCAGCACTACCAGAGCCCGGCTCAGGCTGGCGGCGGCCGGTTGCGCTGTCGCAAGGGAGGGGTTCATGCGAAGTTCCTCGAAAAGGAGTGGGTATATGCCGGCCACCTTACCCATGGACGTCAGCGCCGAGAATCCGGCGGCGGCGCAATGCGGCTTTGCGCGCTGCGCAACACTAGTTACCGTGTATGAGCAAATTTTCGCAAAAGTCGATGAAGGCGTTTACCCGCCGTGAGCCCCGGTGGTTGGGCATATACAAGGCGTTAATGCTGTTATTGGCCATGCCAGGGCTGGCCTGCCAGTCGGGGAAGACCCGCTGCAAGCGCCCTGCCAACACATCCTCGCGTACCAGCCAGTCGGCCAGCAGTGCGATACCACTGCCTGCCAGTGCCGTTTCACGCAACATGTCGGCATTGGCGCTGCGCAGTGGCCCACTTACGTCCAGTTCCAGGCTGTCCTGGCCACAGGTCAGGCGCCAGGGGCGCGCTTTCTGCCCATAGCGAAAACGCAGGCAGGCATGGTCAAGCAACTCCCGGGGATGCTGCAGTGGCTCACGCCCGGCCAGGTAAGCCGGGCTGGCCACCAGCCAACGCTGAAAACGGCCGAGCTGGCGGCACACCAACTCGTCATTGGGCGAGGGGTCGCCCAGGCGAATCGACAGGTCATAGCGCCCGTCAAGCAAGTCGTCCAGCCGGTCACTGAGGTCGATGTCCAGTTCCAGCGCCGGGTGCTGCGCCAGGAATGGCCCCAGGTGCGGGGCAATGACCCGCCTGCCGAACTCCACTGGCAGGCACAGGCGCAGCACACCGACAGGCTCCTCGCCGCGATCGGCGATGCTGGCATCAGCCTCGTCCAGTGCTTCAAAAATGCCCCGTGCGCGCTGGTAGTAACGGGCGCCAGCCTCGGTCAGGCTGACCTGGCGTGTCGAGCGGTTGAGCAAGGTGGCACCCAGCGACGCTTCCAGGGCATCGACCAGACGTGTCACCGACGATGTCGCCAGCCCTAGCCTGCGCGCGGCAGCAGAAAAGCCTTGGGCATCGACAGTGGCCACGAACATTTTCATCGCCAGCAGCTTGTCCATGTTCAGCCCGTCTTCCAAAACTCGGAAAGTTCTTACAAACAGCCGGGCGGGTCAAGCCGCGCGCGCCAAGGCAATTGCGTCCATAGTGGAATCCACCCATTTCCAAGGAGGCTTACCATGACCCTGAACAACCTGCTGACCGCCCTGCCGCCCTGCGATCCCGCCAGCGCCGAACGTGTCGACGAATTGCTCAGCCGCCCGGGCATCCGCGTGGAGCGTATCGTCTCCAGCGGGCAGGCCAGCCCGCCCGGCTTCTGGTACGACCAGGCCGAAGGCGAGTGGATCATGTTGCTCAGTGGTGCTGCCGCCCTGCGTTTCGAGCACGAGCACCACACCCGCCTGCTGGCGCCGGGCGATTGTCTGGACATCCCCCCGCACGACCGCCACCGCGTGGAATGGACCGCGCCCGGCACGGCCACCATCTGGCTCGCGGTGTTCTATAGCAGCAGCACCCCATGGCCTGCCTGAAGGGGCCATGCCTGCCCGTGCACAAGGCGCAGTTGTCCCGTCGCCGTGCAAGGTTGGGCTTACGACCAAAGCATGAATACAAATCGAAGAGGCGTCATAAACGCCCCGTTGAATGCGTTTTTCAGCACCTTATCTATACTTTTAGCCACATCTTCGTAAGTTCAGCCCTGCGACAATCAGCCTCGCTCAATTATGTACCAACTTGTTAATTAGCAAGCTAAGGGCTTAAACTGCGCGCATTCCACCTGCTGAGATCCCTGGCATGAAAGAAACACCGCGCGCCTCTGGCGCCACACACTTCATCCTGGTCGGCCTGGGCGTGATCATCGCCCTGCTCGGCCTCCTCCTCGCTGCTGGCGGCGTCAAGCTCGCCGGTCTGGGCGGTTCCTGGTACTTCCTGATCGGCGGCTTGGCCATGGCCATCGCCGGTGTCCTCATTGCTCGCCGCAAGAAGGCGGGCGCCTGGCTGTATGCCGTATTCCTGGTCGGTACTGCCATCTGGGCACTGATCGATGCGGGCCTGGTGTTCTGGCCGCTGTTCTCGCGCCTGTTCATGTTCGGTGCAATCGGCATGGTCGTGGCGCTGGTCTACCCGCTGCTGGCGCGTGCCAACGGCGCCAGCGCCGGGCGCGGTGCGTACGGCGTCGCCGGGGTAATGGCCGTGGTACTGGTGATCGCGGTCGGCAACATGTTCGTTGCCCACCCAAGCGTCGCCCCCACCGGCAAGGGCCCGGGCATGACCCCGGTCGAAGCCGGCAAGGAACAGAAAGACTGGGCCCACTACGGCAACACCGAAGGTGGCAGCCGCTTCGCCGCGCTGGACCAGATCAACCGTGACAACGTCAACAAGCTGAAAGTGGCCTGGACCTACCACACCGGCGACGTCGCGAACAGTGACGGCAACGGTGCCGAAGACCAACTCACCCCGCTGCAGATCGGCAGCAAGGTGTTCATCTGCACCCCGCACAACAACCTGATCGCACTCGATGCCGACACCGGCAAAGAACTGTGGAAGAACGAAATCAACGCCCAGTCCAAGGTCTGGCAGCGTTGCCGTGGCATGGCCTACTTCGACGCCACTGCCGCCATCGCCCAGCCAACCCAGCCGAACAGCTCGCCGATCACCGGCGTTAGCGTAGCGGCCGGTGCCAACTGCCAGCGTCGCCTGCTGACCAACACCATCGATGGCCGCCTGATTGCCGTCGACGCTGACAACGGCGAGTTCTGCCAGGGCTTCGGCAACAATGGCCAGGTCGACCTCAAGGCCGGCCTGGGTGATGTACCGGACTCTTACTACCAGCTGTCCTCGGCACCGCTGATGGCCGGCACTACCGTAGTGGTCGGCGGCCGTGTTGCCGACAACGTCCAGACTGACATGCCTGGCGGCGTGATCCGTGGTTTTGACGTGATCACCGGTGAAATGCGCTGGGCCTTCGACCCGGGCAACCCGGAAGATCGCCAGGCACCACAGGCCGACAGCACCTACGTGCGCAGCACCCCGAACAGCTGGGCGCCGATGTCCTACGACCCGGCGATGAACACCGTGTTCCTGCCCATGGGTTCGTCGTCCACCGACATCTACGGCGTAGAGCGCAGCAAACTGGACCACACTTACGGCGCTTCGGTGCTGGCTCTGGACGCCACCACCGGCAACCAGAAATGGGTGTTCCAGACCGTGCACAATGACCTCTGGGACTTCGACCTGCCCATGCAGCCAAGCCTGATCGACTTCACCAAGGACGACGGCCAGTCGGTACCTGCGGTGGTGATCGGCACCAAGGCTGGGCAGATCTACGTGCTCGACCGCGCCACCGGCAAGCCGCTGACCCAGGTCGACGAAGTACCGGTCAAGCCAAGCAACATCCCGAACGAGCCGTACGCCTCTACCCAGCCCAAGTCGGTGGGCATGCCGCAGATCGGCGCGCAGACCCTGACCGAATCGGACATGTGGGGTGCCACCCCGTATGACCAGCTGCTGTGCCGCATCGACTTCAAGAAGATGCGCTACGACGGCCTGTACACCGCGCCGGGTACCGACCTGTCGCTGAGCTTCCCGGGTTCGCTGGGTGGCATGAACTGGGGCAGCATTTCTACCGATCCGGTGCATGGCTTCATCTTCGTCAACGACATGCGTCTGGGCCTGTGGATCCAGATGATCCCGTCGCAGAACAAAGGTGGCGCGGCTTCCGGTGGCGAAGCACTGAACACTGGCATGGGCGCGGTACCGCTCAAGGGCACCCCGTATGCCGTGAACAAGAACCGCTTCCTGTCGGTCGCCGGCATTCCATGCCAGGCACCGCCGTTCGGCACCTTGACCGCCATCGACATGAAAACCCGCCAGGTGGCCTGGCAGGTCCCGGTGGGTACCGTTGAAGACACCGGCCCGCTCGGCATCCGCATGCACCTGCCGATCAAGATCGGCCTGCCAACGCTGGGCGGCACCTTGTCTACCCAGGGCGGCCTGGTGTTCATCGCCGGCACCCAGGACTTCTACCTGCGTGCCTACGACAGCAGCAACGGTAACGAAATCTGGAAGGCTCGCCTGCCAGTAGGCAGCCAGGGCGGCCCGATGACCTACGTCTCGCCGAAGACCGGCAAGCAGTACGTGGTGATCACCGCTGGCGGCGCCCGCCAGTCGACTGACCGCGGCGACTATGTGATTTCTTACGCTCTGCCGTAAGACCGCGTCGCCTGCTTCGCGGGCAAGCCCGCTCCTACAAGGCCCCTGTAGGAGCGGGCTTGCCCGCGAATGCCCCTCAAAGACAACCCGAGATTCTGTAATGCCATCCGCAACTCGCATCACCCCCACCCTGCTGCTGGCCTTGGCCAGCACCACTGCCCTTGCCAGCGACGACCTCATGACCCGCAGCACCCTGACCGGTGACTGGGGCGGCCTGCGCCATCAACTCGAAGAAGATGGCGTCAAGATCACCGGCGACTACAGCGGTGAAACCGCCTACAACGCCCACGGTGGCCTGCACCGTTCGGCGCGCTATTCGCAGAACGTCAAGCTGGGTGTGCAGTTCGACCTGTCGAAACTGTACGGTCTGGACAACGGCGGCAAGGTCCAGCTGACCATCAACGACCGTCGCGGTAACAGCGCCTCGGAAGACCTGGTAGGCAACCGCCTGCCAATCCAGGAAAACTTCGGCGGCCTGTACACCCGCCTGACCGAGCTGAGCTACGAGCGCACGCTGTTCACCCCGGCGCTCAACGTCAAGCTCGGCTACATGGCCATGGGCAACGACCTCGGCGGCCTGGACAGCGGCATCCTGTGCAACTTCATGAACGCCGGCTTCTGCGGCCACCCGCTGAACATGTCCGGCGGCAGTGGCTGGACCAACTACCCCAACGCCCACCTCGGCGTGCGGGTGAAGTACGACCTGTCACCTGCCTGGCAACTGCGCGTGGCGGCGTTCAACGTCGACCCCGAGAGCAACGGCAACTCCAGCCGCGCCTGGCACCTGGGGCCCAAGCACACCACCGGTACCGTTGTACCCGTGGAACTGGTGTACAAGCTGCAAGGTGAGCTGCCGGGCGAGTACAAGCTGGGCTACTACTACGACAGCTCCGACGTGAAACGCATCGGCAGCGACGACGAAGTGTCTGGCCGCGGTGGCCACTACCTGCTGGTCGACCAGGCGGTGTGGAACGATCAAGCCTCGCCTGGCCGTAGCCTGCACGCGTTCGGCCAGTACTCGGCGTCGAGCAAGGCCGCTTCGCCGTTCACCAAGTGGTATGGCGCCGGCGTGGTGTTGTACAAGCCATTCGAAGGCCGCCCGAAGGATACCGTGGCACTGGGTTACGGCCGGGCCGTGCCCAACCCGCGTAGCCGCGATGTGCTGGAGGATGCCGCGTTCAACGCGGGCCAGCAGTTCCCGGATATCGACAGCGCCGAGCAGTTGATCGAACTGAGCTACGGCTACCAGGCCACGCCATGGCTGAACCTGCGCCCGGATGTGCAATACATCATCGAGCCAGGTGCGTTTTCGGGCAAAGACATCGACAATGCACTGGTGGTTGGCCTGCAGGTCAAGGCGACCTTCTGAGTCATCGGGGCCGCACTGCGGCCCATCCACCGTCGCAACCCTCAAGCCTGCTTGAGGTAGTCCACCAGCCTCAGCAGCATGGCATCACAGCCGCGCAACTGCTCGACACTGACAAACTCATCCGGCTTGTGGCCCTGGTCCATGCTGCCAGGCCCGCACACCACGGTGGGGATGCCCGCCTGGTCGAACAAGCCACCTTCGGTACCAAACGCTACCGTGCCGAACGTATCCGAGCCGCTGAGTAGCGCCACCAACCGCGCAGCCTCGCTGTCTTCCGGTGTCGCCAGCCCCGGATAGGCACTCAGCGGCGCCAGGCGAATGGCGCTGGCGGTATTGACCTTGCGCATACGCGGCAGCAACTCGGCTTCAGCATAGGTTTGTAACTGGTCGGCCACCGCCTGCGCCTCGAACCCTGGGAGCGCGCGCACTTCGAAATCGAACTCGCACTCGTCCGGCACGATGTTCAGCGCCCTGCCCCCTTTGATCACCCCGGCCTGCACCGTGGAGAACGGCGGATCGAAGCGCTCGTCGTGATGGGCCGGCTGTGCCAGGGCCTCGCCGATGTCACCCAACTTGCCAATCAGTTTCGCCGCATACTCGATGGCGTTCACCCCATACGGCGCGTACGCCGAATGGCACGCTGCGCCCTGTACCTGGCAACGCATTGCCAGCTTGCCCTTGTGCCCCAGCACCGGTTTGAGTTCGGTGGGTTCACCGATCAGACACAGCCGTGGTTTACACGGGCGCTGTTCGAGGGCAGCCAGCATCGAGCGCACGCCCAGGCAACCGACTTCTTCGTCATAGGAAAATGCCAGGTGTACCGGCATGCGCAGCGGCTGCGCGAGAAACGCGGGCACAGCAGCCAGCACCGAGGCGATAAAGCCTTTCATGTCGGCCGTGCCGCGGCCATACAGGCGGCCATCACGCTCACTCAGGGCAAACGGCTCGACCGTCCAGGCCTGGCCATCCACCGGCACCACATCGGTATGCCCAGACAGCACCACACCACCCACATCCCTGGGGCCGACAGTGGCGAACAGGTTGGCCTTGGTGCCCTCCGGGTTATGGAACAGCTCGCACGCCACCCCCAGCTCGGCCAGGTAATCACGGATAAAACCGATCAGCGCCAGGTTGGAGTCGCGGCTCACCGTGGCAAAGCCGATCAGCCGGGCCAGCAGCGCGCGACTGGCAAATTCACTCATCGCCCGGCACCCCATAGCTTGGCGCGGCGGTCGGGTTGAGGGCGCGGGTGACGTAATCCTGCATCTGCGGGCGATAAGCTTGCCACAAGCCATCGAGCACGCCGATCGGGTCGCT
The DNA here is from genome assembly GCF_058782925.1 of Pseudomonas sp. FW305-E2. Classification (NCBI taxonomy): domain Bacteria; kingdom Pseudomonadati; phylum Pseudomonadota; class Gammaproteobacteria; order Pseudomonadales; family Pseudomonadaceae; genus Pseudomonas; species Pseudomonas sp. FW305-E2. Next base: position 29,875 of record NZ_JBYSYE010000036.1, read on the forward strand.
GTCGGCCCAATCGACGCGCAGGTCCACCAGCGGCCAGGTCAGCTCGCCAGCAATCTTCAGCGCCGCTGAGTGCACGGGCCCGGCTTCGCCACCCGCTGCCATCGCCGCGTGCATGGCTGCCAGCAGGCGGTCGGCCAGGTGGCCGCCGGCCTGCTCGAAGGCCAGCACCATGGCTTCGATCACCTGGGTCGAGGACAGCAGGTTGCCAGCCGCCGCGCATTGTTCGCCGGCCATTGCATGGTGTGTGCCCAAGGCTTCCCGCCCGGTGAACAGGGCCACCTGGCCGTGGCTGTCGATCACCGTGACCTGGCGGTACTCACTCCAGCCATTGGCACTGAGCACCCTGTCCAGCGCTGCGGCGGGCGGCAACTGGCCATGCTCCAGGGCATCGAGAATCTGAGGGCCCAGCGCCGGCAGGGTGATGTTCTGGGTCGAGACCGCGCCCACACCGGCACGCACCCAGGGGCAACGTGCACCCACGGCGATGCTCGACGAGCTGATGGCAATACCGACCTGGCCGGTTTCCTGGCAACGACCAATGATGGAGAACGTCATGTCATGGTTCCTGTTGTGCTGTGCGATACACGGCATTCTGAGTGGAACCTTCGAGCGGGCGAAACGACCTTTTTCCGAGGGGGTAGGCAGGAAAAAACTATGCTCTAGGGCCCGCTCTCTGCACCCGCTCGAAAAACCACGTCACCCACCCGGCCAACCTGCCCCACAGGCCAGATAACTCAAGGCCTTCGCCGTTTTATCGGCAAGCAACAGCTAAATACTATTTTCGCCATTTCCACGGCATCCCTAGTCTGGCTCCAGGCAACGGCGGTCCTCCAAACCGACCTGACAAAAACCGCCTGAACAAGGGCTCGGACATGACACTGAACAACCTCGAAATCGACACCCTCGTCGTCGGCGCCGGCCAGGCCGGCGTGGCCATGAGCGAACACCTGAGCAAGCTTGGCGTGCCGCACCTGGTACTGGAGCGCAACCGCATCGCGCAGGCCTGGCGTACCGGCCGCTGGGACTCGCTGGTCGCCAACGGCCCGGCCTGGCACGACCGCTTCCCGGGGCTGGAATTCAACCTCGACGCCGATGCATTCGCCGGCAAGGACCAGGTGGCCGACTACTTCGAGCAGTACGTACGCAAGTACAACCTGCCCGTGCGCACCGGCATTGAAGTGAAGCGCGTGGTGCGGAACAGCGACCGCCCAGGCTTTACCATCGACACCAATGAAGGCGTGATTCGCGCCAACCGCGTAGTCGCTGCCACCGGCCCATTCCAGAAGCCGGTGATCCCAGCCATCGCGCCGAAAGACAGCAACCTGCACCAGATTCATTCCGCCGCTTATTTCAACCCAGAGCAGTTGCCTGAAGGCGCGGTACTGGTGGTCGGTGCCGGTTCTTCCGGTGTGCAGATTGCCGAGGAATTGATGCGCGCCGGGCGCCAGGTGTACCTGTCGGTCGGCGCCCACGACCGCCCGCCGCGTGCCTACCGCAACCGTGACTTCTGCTGGTGGCTGGGCGTGCTGGGCGAGTGGGACGCGGAAATTGCCAAACCCGGTCGCGAGCATGTGACCATCGCGGTCAGCGGCGCCCGTGGTGGCCACACCGTGGACTTCCGCGCCCTCGCCCACCAGGGCATGACCCTGGTCGGCCTGACCCAGTCGTTCGAAAACGGCGTCGCGCGCTTCCAGGACAACCTGGTCGAGAACATCAACCGCGGCGACGACAACTACCTGGCCCTGCTGGATGCAGCCGATGCCTACATCGAACGCAACGGCCTGGACCTGCCGGAAGAGCCCGAAGCCCGCCAGCGACTGGCCGACCCGGAGTGCATGCGCAACCCGCTGCAGCAGCTGGACCTGGCCAAGGCCGGCGTCAGCAGCATCATCTGGGCCACCGGTTACGGCGTGGACTTCAGCTGGCTGCAGGTAGACACCTTCGATGCCAACGGCAAGCCCCAGCACCAGCGTGGTGTGGCCCGTGAACCGGGCGTGTACTTCCTCGGCCTGCCGTGGTTGTCGCGCCGTGGTTCATCGTTCATCTGGGGGGTGTGGCACGACGCCAAGCACGTCGCCGGCCACATCGCCACGCAACGTACCTACACCGCCTACCGCGACCGCGAGCAACGCGCAGCGGATGAGCAGCAAACCGCCAAGATCAGCAATGTCAGCACCCTCGGAGCCCACTGATGCCTACCCATACTCGCATCCGCATGTTCAACACCAAGGAAACCTACCCCAACCAGACCCTGGACAACGACTTGTGCCAGGCCGTGCGGGCAGGCAATACCATCTACGTGCGTGGCCAGGTCGGTACCGACTTCGAAGGCAAGCTGGTAGGCCTGGGTGACCCGCGCGCACAAACCGAACAGGCGATGAAGAACGTCAAGCAACTGCTTGAAGAAGCCGGCTCGGACCTGTCGCACATCGTCAAGACCACCACCTACATCACCGACCCGCGCTTCCGCGAGCCGGTGTACAAAGAGGTGGGCAAGTGGCTCAAGGGCGTGTTCCCGATTTCCACCGGGTTGGTGGTGGCCGGGTTGGCCCAGGCCGAGTGGCTGATGGAGATCGACGTGATCGCCGTGGTACCCGATCAGGAATAACCACAGGCCTGAATGACGGCGGGTGACTGCCACCTGCCCGTCCAGTCACGCCTGGATTGCCCGTGCCGCTGCTTGCAAGCGTTGAGGTGCAGGCACGCCAACGGACGACGGCACTTGCACACCGAGACGTCGCCCGCAGTTCGCGCGTGGCTGGCTACCCGGCGCAGCTCCAACGCCATCGGACGTACCACACCCAGCCCATTCAGTAGGTCGCCCTCCCGCCGCTGAGGTCAAACACAAAGCCAGTGGTAAAGCTGCACTCAGGCCCGGCGATCCAGCTGACCATGTTGGCGATCTCCTCGGCCTTGAGGAAGCGCCCCATGGGGATCTTGGCCTTGCTCGCGGCAATATGCTCGGCCGTCATCTCGGCCATCAGCGGCGTCTCGACCATCGCCGGTGCCACGCAGTTGAGCAGCACGCCATCCTGCGCCAGCTCCTTGGCTGCCGCCTTGGTGAAAGCGATGACCCCGGCCTTGGCTGCCGAATAGCCCGAGATGTACTGCACACCCTCCTTGCCAGCCATGGAGGCGATATTGACGATGCGCCCGTAGCCGCGCTCACGCATGTGCGCGATGGCGGTGCGGCAGCAATAGAACACACCGTTCAGGTCGATGGCGATGACCTTGTCCCAGGCGTCTGGCGGGTACTCCCAAGACGCCACCACCGGGCCGTTGATGCCGGCATTGTTGACCAAGATCTGCACCTGCCCCAAACGCGCCAGCGTCTGGGCAAAAGCCGCCTCCACAGAGGCCAGCGACGACACATCCACTGCCTGGCGCAGCACCGGCTCGAAGCCGTTTTCCGTACTGTTCCAGCCATCGACGGCAAGGTCCCAGATCACCACCTGGGCGCCGGCGACATGCAAGCGGCGGGCAATCGCCAGGCCGATGCCACGCATGCCACCGGTGACGATAGCGGTTTGGCCTTGCAGGTACTGGCTCATTGTTCAGCTCCATTTTCGACAGAAGGAATATCCGGCAAGCAACGCAGGTCACATGCCCTTTGGGGCGCTAGCCGAGACGATCCTCCAGGCCATGGAGGATGCCGCCCGGGACGGGTGTTCTGTTCAGTGTTCATCACGATTGCGCGCTTGTTGTTGGAAGGGCAAACAACGGAGGGGCTAGGCGAACCCGAACAATCGCCGAGGGGTGTCCCACATCACTGTGCGGCGCAGCCGGGCATCCGGCATCAGGCGCTCGGCCAGCTTCAGTAGCGGGCCGTAGTCCACCCGCGCGGGTTGGCGAATGAACGGCCAGTCCGACCCCCACACACAGGCTTGGGCGCCAAAGGCTTCGAGCAGGGCCTGCACGTATGCACTGCTCTGTTCGAACAAGGCATCCGCTGCGGCAAACTTCTGCATGCCTGACAGCTTCACGCAGGCGCGGCCGCTGTCGGCCAGCCGCAGCAACGCCTGGAAGCCGGCTTGCTGCACACCGGCAGCGACATCCGGGCGGCCGCAATGGTCAATCAACAGACGAGCCTGCGAGCCTTGCAGCAGGCTGTGCAGGTCCAGCAACTGGTCGTCACACACCTGCAGCTGGGCGAACATGCCAAGCTCGGCGAGCTTGCCGAACAGCCCGTCAACGCCCTTGAGGCTGGCTACCCCGTACAGCGCGGGGTTAAAGGCGATACCCACCACGCCTTGCGCCTGTAACGCCGCCAGCGCGTCGAGGTTGATGTCCGCCTTGACCACCGCCACCCCCTTGAACCGCCCCTGCCCGCTGGCCAAGGCATGCAGCAGGCAGCGGTTGTCGGTGTGGTAGCCGCTGTTGGGGCCCACCAGCAAGGCATGTTGCACGCCGTAAGCCTCCATCACCCGGGTGAACTGCGCCTGGGTGGCGACCTCCTGGCCGGAGGGCGCGTAGGGTGCATCGGGGTGATAGGGGAAACGGGCGGGGTCAAACAGATGGTTATGGCAATCGATCTTCGCTTCGTCAAATATGTTCACGCAGCACTCCCGTCAAGCGCCACTGCGCTTGTCTGCAGATCTTGTTATTGTGCGCCGCAAGGGCAGTTAGGCTGGGATTAACGATACTGTGTGGCCGGCTTTGACGCTCATACCCAGATGGCGAAAACCATAACCGAAGGTAATACACATGCTGCTTGGCAACGAAGGCGCAGACGCAAGCCCCATGGTGTTCAAGCTGCGGCACATGGAAGTGTTCAGGGCGGTGATGCTGACGGGCTCGATCAGTGCGGCGGCCAAATTGCTGTATGTGTCGCAGCCGGCGGTGAGCAAGCTGATTCAGTACATCGAAGCGCGCCTGGCCTACCCGCTGTTCGAGCGCGTCAACAACCGCCTGGTGCCGACGGCCGAAGCGCAGGTGCTGTTTCGCGAGGTCGAGCGGGTGTACCAGGCAGCGTTGCAGGTCAACGAATGTGCCCTGGCGCTGGGCGCTGGCGGCCAGCGCAAGTTGCGTATCTCGTGCAGTGCATCGTTGTCCACGGTGGTGATCCCGATGGCCCTGGCCCAGCTCAAGCGTGAATCACCGTCACTGAATATCGAGTGGCAAACCTCGTTGATGGGCGAAATGCCCAACCAGATCTTGTCGAAGAAGGTCGACCTGTCGATCGCCGCCCTGCCGGTGGTGCACGACCACCTGCATTCGCAAGCGTTCATGCGTGGACGCATGGTAGTGGTGATGCCGCCGGGTCACCCTTTGGCCGGTCAGCCCGCGCTGACCCTGCAGCAGCTGGAGGGCCATGCGTTGCTGCTGTTCCGGCCCGACATGCCGTTTGGCAAGCTGTTGGCCGAACACATCGGGCGCCGCGGGCTACAGCTGAAATCACTGTTGTCGTTCACCAATGCCAACGAGGCTGTGGCGTTGGTCAAGCAAGGCATGGGCATCAGCGTGATCGACGAGTTCGTTGCACAGGACAGCGGGCTGGCGGTGGTGCCGTTGGCCGATGAGATTCACTTCGATATCAGCTTCGTCTATTCGCGCTTCGAGCCGCCCTCGCATGCAGCGCTGCAGTTGATGCGGGTGTTGCAGGGGCAGGCGCAGAAGCTGGGGCGGGCGCTTGCGCCGGGCTGATCATCTACGCAACTGCTCCCCTGTGGGAAAGGCTTCAGCCGCGAACACTGCCGAAGCCGGTGCCATGCACCGAGTCGCCAGATTCGCGGGCACGTCCGCTCCCGCTGGGTATACAAGGGTACGGTTTAAAAGCCGACCGTGGCCGAGAGCAGATAGGTCCGCGGGGTGGACAGGGTCAACCCCGGCTCACTGTCATCCGACGCCCCTGCCGAGCTCCAGTAGCGATCATCGAGCACATTCTCGACACTGGCCCGTAAGGTAACCTCGGTGGCGTTTACCTTGAAGGCGTAACGTGCGCCCAGGTCATAACGCTCCCAGCCGTCGATGCGTTTGCTGTTGTTCTGGTCCAGGTACTGCGAGCTGGAGTGAATGCCGCGCGCTGTGAAGGTCAGCCCGCTCACCCCTGGCACGTCCCATTCAGCCCCCAGATTGACGTTGTATTCGGGCGTGGCCGGCGCACGGTTGCCATCGTAGGCACCGCCGACGGTGTCGGTCAGCTCGCTGTCGATATACATCACCCCACCCAACACTCGCACGCCCTGCACCGGCTCACCGAACACACTCAGCTCGATGCCGCGGTTGTCACGCTTGCCATTGGGGCCGAACACCCGCGAGGCGGGGTTGGTCTCGTAGGCCGGCTGGCGAATGCGGAAGGCGCTGGCAGTAAAGGCCACCTGGCCGAGGTCGTACTTGGCACCCACCTCGATCTGGCGGCTGGTGAACGGCGGGAAGATCTGGTCTTCGTTGATCGAGGTCGAGGGGGCGATCTTGCCTTGGCTCAGGCCCTCCATGTAGTTGGCATACAACGAGAGCTGGTCGGTGACCTTGAGCAATACGCCCCCAGAAGGCGAGACTTTTTCTTCGTCATAGCCCGTATCGCCTTTGACGCCGTCGCTCCAGTCATCCACCTGCACCCGTTGCCAGCGCGCACCCAGGGTCAACAGCAGGCGGTCGTCAAAAAAGCCAAGGGTATCGGCCAGGGCCACGCCGGAGAAGCGGTTTTCCGTGTAGACCTCGGGGTCGAGGCGGGTTGGCGTACCGGGTGTCGGTGCGGCCACCGGGTTGTAGAGGTTGCTCGGCGCCGAGGCATAGCGCGCCCCGCCGTTGGTGAAGTCCATGTAGTAATAGGTGGCGGCCAGGTTCAGCTCGTGGCTCACCGGCCCGGTATGGAGCCAGTGACGCAAACCGGCCATGGCGGTGCGCACCGACTCGTCCCGGGTAAAGTCACGCGGCTGCACGGTGAAGTCGCCGGCATCGTTGGTGATCGACACGTTATGGCGCAGGAAGTCGTGGTTGCTCTTGCGCGCACCGACCGCACCATAGGCCAGCAGCGATTCGCTGATATCGTACTCGGCGTTCAGCGCACCGAAGGTGTCGTTGGTACGCGCCTTGCTCCAGGCCTGGGCGTAGTTGTGGCGTACGTCATTGGCATTGGGCACCTTGGCATTGGCACCAACCAGCACACGCTCCTGCGGGGCGTCGGTATCGCGCTCGGTGTGGCCAAGGTCTGCCGAGAGACGCAGGCGCTCGCCTCGAAAATCCAGGCCCAGCACCGCCATTTCGCGGTCGACGCGCTGGTGGTCCCATTCGGTATCACCGGCCTGCTTCACGCCATTGAAGCGCACGCCGAACTGCTGGCCTTCACCAAAGCGACGGCCGATGTCCACTGCGCCGCCAGCCTGGCCGGCCGAGGCGTAGCTGCCGGTGAATTCGGTGATCGGCTTGTCAGCGGCTCGCTTGGGCTGCACGTTGATACCGCCGCCCACGCTGCCACGCGGCGAAATGCCGTTGATCAACTGGCTGGGGCCTTTGATGATGTCGACCCGGTCGGCCATTTCCATGTCGATCGAATAGGTCGGCAAGATGCCATAGAGACCGTTGTAGGCCACATCACTGTTGAACAGGCTGAAGCCGCGAATGGTGAACTGCTCGAAACGCCCGCCCGCCGGGTTGGTAGCACGCACTGAAGGGTCACTGGCAATCAGCTCGCCCAAGGTGCGCGCCTGTTGGTTCTTGACCAGGTCGCTGGTGTAGCTGGTGATGCTGAACGGGGTTTCCATGAAGTCGCGCGAACCGAGCAAGCCTTGTGCCCCTTGGCGTGCCACTTGGCCACCGGCATACGGCTGCGCTTCGTTGCCTGCGGCCAGGCCGCCGACGATGCGGGTGGGGGCGATTTCCAGCGCGCCACTGGCCTGGGGGGCTGGCATCAGGGTGAAGGCCCCCTCACCCACTGGTAGCGCCTGCAGGCCGCTACTGCGCAGCAACTGGTTGAAGCCTTCATCGACACTGTAACGACCGGACAAGCCGTTACTTTGCCGGCCCTCTACCAATGCCGGGTCCAGCGAAAGGCTGACACCGGCCTGGTCGGCGAAATGGGTCAAAGCGGCACCCAGGCTGGCTGGCGCCACCTGGAACGTACGCCGGGCCGGCTCATCGGCCCAGGCGGGTGCACACAACAGCAGGCTTATCGCGAACAATGGATGTGCTGCGCGCGCCAGTGGGCGCAGGCGGCAAGATTTTACTGCAGGCATTGAACAAGGCTCCCCTTTTATTTTCTCCTACCGGTAATGACCGGCGAGTGAAAAAAAGGGGACAGCCTCATGCTCGATTTTCTCGTGCGGCCAGGCTCACCCAATAACGCGTGCGGGTCTGCACCTGCAACGGCAGGCTGGCGGCGAGCAGGGCCAACACCCGGTCGGTGTCGTCAAGGCGGAACGTGCCGGTAACACGCAAGCGCTCCAGTTCTGGTGCCCAGCGCAGTACGCCGGGGCGATACCTGCGCAGTTCGTGCAGCAACTCGCCCAGCGGGCGGTCGTCCAGCCGTAGCGCACCTTCGCGCCAGCCCAGTTGCCATGCGTCGAACGCTTTGACAGGGCCAACGCCGACCGCCTGCAAACTGGCCTGTTGGCCGGCCTGTAGCATCACGGCTGGACCCCGCAACGGCTGCAGGCTGACTGAACCCTCGATCGCCGACACCCGGCAAGCCTCATCAAGCAGGCGCAGGCACGCCTCGCCCTCACTGAGCACCACCCGGCCATAAGGCACCTGCAAGGTGAGGCTCAGGTTAGCGGGCACGCTGACGGCCACTTCACCGCGCAGCAGTGCCACGCGGCCTGCACCCAGCTCGATATCGACCGCACTGTCGGTGTTCAACTGCAACAAGGTGCCGTCGCTCAGCAGTGCCTGCCTGCGCTCTCCTACCGCGGTGCGCATGTCGGCGGTCCAGGCATCCAGCGGCAGCTCACGGCTCACCAGCCAGGCCACCGGCAACAACGCCGTCACACCCAGGGCTTGTTTGAGCAGTGCCCGACGACCGGCATCCGGGCGATCCAGGGCGGCCATCGCCAATGCGCCGGGCAACCCGGCAAACCGCGCTCGCAGCAGCGATGCCTTTTGCCAGGCGTCTTCGTGCAGGTGACTGCTGGCGCGCCATTGCGCCAGACGCTGCAGGTCAGATTCGCTTGCGTCGCCAGAATCCAGTAATGCCAGCCAACGGGCTGCAGCACGCAGCGCCTCGCGGGTTTCTGGGGGGTGGGGGCTCATTGCAACTCGGCCAACAGGCAATGTTCGTAAGCCTGCGCCATGTAGCGTTTCACCGAGCGCTGGCAGACGCCCAGGCGCTGGCCAATCTCGGCGTAGCCCAAGCCTTCCAGCTGGCTCCAGAGAAAGGCCTTGCGTATCGGCGGCTTGAGGCCGTCGAGCAATTCATCCAGTGCTTGCAGGGTTTCGAGCAGTACCCAGCGCTGTTCTGGCGACGGCACGTGTTGCTCGGGCAACTGCGCCAAGGCATCAAGGTAGGCCTGCTCCAGGCTACGTCGCTGGTGGAAATTGCTGAGCAAACGCTTGCCCACGGTCAGCAGGTAGGCACGCGGTTCGCGTATGTCTGCCAGCGGCTGGGCGCTGGCCAGGATGCGCAGAAAAGTATCCTGACTGAGGTCGGCGGCATCCCAGGCATTGCCCATACGCCGGCGCAGCCAGGTTTCAAGCCAGCCGCGATGCTCCCGGTACAGGGCAGGCAGGCCAGGCTCCGGTGGCGGCGCGGCGTCGATCATGAGGAGGGTCCTGCGGCGGAGTAAATAAGATTAATTCTAATTTACATCACACCACAGAACCAAGCGGTTTGTTACCGGTCAGGCAATGGCTTCATCGACCAGCACTTGTGCTTCCTGCACCAGACGCTGCAAATGCGCCTCGTCGATGAAGCTTTCGGCGTAGATCTTGTAGATGTCTTCAGTACCCGACGGGCGCGCGGCGAACCAGCCATTGGCCGTCATCACCTTAAGCCCGCCAATCGCCTGGCCATTGCCTGGGGCGTGGCTGAGGATCTGCACGATCGGCTCACCGGCCAGTTCGGTCGACTTCACCTGCTCCGGCGCCAGCTTGCTCAGCAACGCCTTCTGCCGCGCATCGGCCTTGGCCTCGACACGGGTGGCGAACGGCTTGCCCAGCGCGTCGGTCAGGTCGGCATAAGCCTGGCTCGGGTTACGCCCGGTACGGGCGGTCATTTCGGCGGCCAGCAAGGCCGGGATCAACCCGTCCTTGTCGGTGGCCCACACCGAGCCATCGCGACGCAGGAACGAAGCCCCTGCACTTTCTTCGCCACCAAAACCGAGCGAACCGTCGAACAGGCCCTGGGCGAAGAACTTGAAGCCCACCGGCACCTCATACAGATCGCGGCCCAGGCGTTGGGTAACGCGGTCGATCAGGCCGCTGGAGACCACGGTCTTGCCCACGGCGGCGTCGGTGCGCCACTGCGGACGGTGGCGGAACAGGTAGTCGATGGCCACGGCGAGGTAGTTGTTGGGTTGCAGCAGGCCGTCAGGGGTGACGATGCCGTGGCGGTCGTGGTCCGGGTCGCAGGCGAAGGCCACGTCAAAGCGCTCGCGCAGGCCTATCAGGCCCTGCATGGCATACGGCGAGGAAGGGTCCATGCGGATCTGGCCGTCCCAGTCGACGGTCATGAAGCGGAAGGTCGGGTCGACCTCGGTGTTCACCACTTCCAGGTCCAGCTGGTAGTGCTTGGCAATGGCCGACCAGTAGCGGACCCCTGCCCCGCCCAGCGGGTCGACGCCCAGGCGCAACCCGGCGCCACGGATGACATCGAAATCGATGACGTTTTCCAGGTCGGCCACATAGTTGCTGACGTAATCGTGGCGGTGGGTGGTCGGCGCCTGCAGCGCCTGGGCATGGTCCATGCGCTTGACGCCCGCCAGGTTAGCCGCCAGCAGCTCGTTGGCCTTGCCCTCGATCCACTTGGTCACGTCGCTGTCGGCCGGGCCGCCGTTGGGCGGGTTGTACTTGAAGCCACCGCTTTGCGGCGGGTTGTGCGACGGGGTGATGACAATACCGTCAGCCAGGCCCTGCGTGCGGCCACGGTTGTGGCAGAGGATGGCGTGGGAAACCGCCGGCGTCGGCGTGTATTCGTCATCCTTGGACAGCATCACCTGCACGCCGTTGGCGGCCAGCACTTCCAGGGCGCTGGCGGTCGCCGGCGCTGACAGGGCGTGGGTATCGGCGCCGATGAACAGCGGGCCATCGATGCCTTTTTCCTGGCGGTACAGGCAGATCGCCTGGCTAATGGCCAGGACGTGATACTCGTTGAAACTCAATTCAAGCGAACTGCCCCGGTGCCCCGAGGTGCCGAAGGCCACGCGCTGGGCCGCCACGGCAGCGTCTGGGCGGCCCGTGTAATAGGCGGTAAGCAGCCGGGGAATATCGACCAGCACGCTGGCTGGAGCCGGCTTGCCTGCCAAAGGACTGAGCGTCATGCAAAAACCTCGAGTTCAACGGATGTTGGTGTTGGAACGTGCAGTGTACTGAGAGTTGCAATGCCGTGCGATGGGGGACTCAAAGAAACCCCAGCCCCTGCAGGGTATTGCGCATCCCGCCCAACCCTATGACGGTCTAGAGTACAAGCCATACCCCTTGTGAATGAGGCCCCATGGCTTTCCATCGCCTGACCCGCACACACCCCCGCCTGAGCCTCGCCGCTGCAGTCGGCCTCGCTGGTGCCTGGCTGATCCCCGCCGGTGATACCGTGCAGCACATCCTCGCTGGCTGGAACCTGGGGGTGTGGCTGTACCTGCTGCTGGTGCTCTACCTGAGCTGGACAGCCAGCCCGGAAAAGGTCCGCAAGGTCGCCGGCGTCGAAGACGAGAACGCCGGCCTGGTCCTGCTGACCGTGTGCATCGCCGCCATCGCCAGCCTTGCCGCGGTCACCCTGCAACTGGTCTCCAGCCGCGGCCTGCAAGGCACGGCCCTGGCCGTGCACTATCTCTACACCGGCCTGACCGTCGCCGGTTCCTGGCTGCTGATCGGCTGCATATTCACCCTGCACTACGCCCGCCTGTTCTACACCGGGCAAAACCACGAACCCCCACTGCGCTTCGCTGATGGCGAGCGCAACCCGGATTACTGGGACTTCCACTACTTCTCGTTCACCATCAGCGTGGCGGTGCAAACCTCGGACGTGGGTGTCGCCGGGCGTGGGTTGCGGCGGGTGGTGCTGGCGCATTCGTTGGTGGGCTTCGTGTTCAATACGGCGATTCTGGGGTTCACTATCAACATCGCCGCCGGGTTGCTGGGTTAACCAAGCCGCTCGTCTGAAAAACCTGCGCGTCGAACGTCCGCGAACGTCACCAAACCCGATGGTTACCTGGCACCTTGCGGCCGGGAAAACGTTTGCCATGCAGCCAGTCGTCACACTGCGCCCATGACAAGGGTGTGACCAGTGTCAAGCATTCGCACATTTGTCGTACTTGCAAGCGAAAATCGCGCGTAGCAGGTGCTATCTTTAATTTCCCGGCGGCCGCATCGATGTGGCCACCCGCTCATCACGTCCAGGTACGGACAAGGAGGCTGGCATGAACAAGATGACGTTCCCCAACGCCTGCCAGGTGATGCGCTGGCATTTCCATCCGTTGGGTTTCGAGGCCAGCATGGATGCGCCACGCAGCATGGTCGCGCGGCTGTTCGACCGCGCCAGCGGTGAAACCCTGCTGGCGATTGCGGGCATCCCCTGTGCAGCGATCATGGCCGCCGCCGATGTAGAGCTCATCATCGAGGCCGTCGAGGCGGAAATGGACGCCTTCATACCCGCCTTTACCTTGCGCGATGCAGTCTAGGCTCTGTTTTCAACCCAGCCTCACCAAGTATCAAGGCTCTTCATACAGCGCCTAGCCCGCAGCAGTGAGTTCCGGGCCCATGGCCTGCAACTTGCTCATAAACTGCTCGGCCGGCACGGGCTGGCCCAGCAGGTAGCCCTGCAACGAATCACACCCCAGACGGGTCAGGAAGTCCTGCTGTTTGTCGGTTTCAACCCCCTCGGCAACGATACGCAGGCCTAACGCCTGGCCCAGTGCGACAATTGCCGAAACAATCGCTGCATCGTCACTGTCCTGCTCCAGGTCGCGTACGAAACCGCGGTCGATTTTCAGCTCGTTGGCTGGCAGGCGTTTGAGGTACATCAGGCTGGAATAGCCCGTACCAAAGTCATCAATGGACAAGTCCACGCCCATGTCGGACAGGCGCTGCAGCACGGTCAGGCTGGCGTCGGCATCGTGCATGGCGGTGGTTTCGGTAATTTCCAGTGTCAGGCAGTTGGCTGGCAAGCCGTTCTGCTGCAGGGCGCGGGCCACGCTGTCGACCAGACCGGCATGGCAGAACTGGATGGCCGACAGGTTCACCGCCATGCGCCAGCCATGGTGCCCCTGATCCAGCCACTGACGCATCTGACGGCAGGCCTCAGTGAGTACCCACTCACCAATGGGGATGATCAGGCCAGTCTTTTCCGCCAGGCCGATGAAGCGGTCAGGCAGCAGCAGGCCCTGCTGCGGGTGCTCCCAGCGCAGCAACGCTTCGGCACCGATCGGCTGGCAGGCCTGGGCGTCGAACTTGGGCTGATAATGCAAGCGGAACTGGCGCTGCTCAAGCGCCAGGCGCAAGTCCTGCAGCAGCTGCAACTGCTGGCGCGCGTTGCTGTTCATCGACACATCGAAGAAGCTGTAACCGTTCTTGCCGGCGCTCTTGGCATGGTACATGGCAGCGTCGGCGTTACGCAGCAGCTCATGCTGGTCCTGGCCGTTGCCCGGGTACAGAACGATGCCCAGGCTCGCCGACAGTTGCAGGTCGTGCTCGGCCACGCGGAAAGGCCGGGACACCAGGTTGACCTGCTTGACCGCCACGTCCATGGCATCGTTCGGCTCCTGCAGTTCCACCAGCAGCACGAATTCGTCGCCGCCAATCCGTGCCAGCGTGTCCTGGCTGTGCAGGTGGCCGCGCAAGCGGGCCGCTACCGCTTTGAGCAGAAGGTCACCGATATGATGGCCAAAGGCATCGTTGACGGGTTTGAAGCCGTCCAGATCAATGAACATCAGGGCAAAACAACCACCCTGCTCCGCCACTTTGGCGATGGCCTGTTCGATGCGATCGGCCAGCAGGGTACGGTTGGGCAGATCGGTGAGGGTGTCGTGCAAGGCCAGTTGGGTCAGTTCCTGGTTGGCCAAGGTCAGCGAACGGGCCAACTCGGCTGTACGTGCCTCGAGACGCGCGTCCAGCACCGAAGTCAGCAATGCCACTGCCAGTACTGCCAGCGTGGTGATCAGCACCAGATAAACCAGGCTGTCCCCCTGCAACCCGCCCCCCAGCGCGCCGCAGAAGCTGCCCTCGGGGAAGTTCGCCGCTGCCATGCCGGTGTAATGCATGCCCACGATGGCAACGCCCATGACCACCGCCGCCAGGCCGCGGATCTGCCGTACATAGGGGGTGTGTCTGCGCAGGCGGAAGGCAATCCACAATGCCGCCGCCGAGGCGCCTACGGCAATCAGCAGCGAAGCGCCGAACAACGTCGGGTCGTAATCGATGCCCGGCAGCATGCGCAGGGCAGCCATGCCGGTGTAGTGCATGCAAGCGATACCGGCGCCCATGATCAGCGCGCCAAACCCCAACTGCAGCGCTGGCAGGCTCGGCTGGCTGACCAGCCACAAGGCAAAGCCCGAGGACAGCACAGCGATCAGCAACGAGAACGCGGTCAGGGCCAGGTCGTACCCCAAGTCAATGGGCAAGCTGAAGGCAAGCATGCCAATGAAGTGCATCGACCACACGCCGATGCCCATGGCCAACGCACCACCGCCCATCCACAGGCAGGCAGCGCGGCCCTTGGCCGTGGCAATGCGGCCGGTCAGGTCAAGGGCGGTATAGGATGCCAGGATCGCCACGCACAGCGAAATCAACACCAGCGAAGAGGAGTAGCTACCGGTCAGCATTGAGAGTTCCAGCGCCGGGACAGGGGGCCCGACAAAAGCTGACGATTGTACTCAAGCTTAAGCGAAACGCACGGGGTTTTTGCGAATGGGAATGGATCCAATAACCGCAGCCTACCCCCTCTGCGTTCGGTCAATTCTGCTCGGCAAACGCCTGTTCTGCATCCCAGCCGCCGCCCAACGCAGCCACCAGTTGCACGCTGGCCACCAGGCGCCCTTGCAGCAGGTTCAGCACACTGCGCTCGTTGCTCAGCGCCGTGGTTTGCACGTTGACCACATCCAGATAGCCGATCAGCCCGGCACGGTACTGGTTTTCGGTCAGGCGCAACGACTCCCGGGCGGCGTCAAGCGCCTCTTGGCGCACCACGGCTTCATCGCCATACACCTTCAGTTGAACCAGCAGGTTTTCCACTTCCTTGAAGCCGTCCAGCACGGTCTGGCGGTACTGCGCCACCGTCTGGTCATACACGGCCACCGTGCGGTCGACCTCGGCGCTGCGTTTGCCGGCGTCGAACAGGGTCAGCGCCAACTGCGGGCCTACCGACCAGTAGCGGTTGGGCAACTCGATCCAGTTGCTGAAGCTGCTGCTGGAATAACCACCACTCATGCTCAGGCTGAGGTCCGGGAAGTAGGCTGCCCGCGACACCCCGATGTTGGCGTTGGCCGCCATCACGTTGCGTTCGGCCGCAGCGATGTCCGGACGCCGCTCCAGCAGCTGCGAAGGCAGCGAAACCGGTATTTGCGGCAACGCTGGAATCGCCTTGCTGTCGGCCAGGGCGAAGTCGGCAGGTGTCTTGCCCAGCAGCACGGCGATGGCGTTTTCGAACTGCGCACGCTGCCAGATCAGGTCAATCAGGTCAGCCTGGGTGCTTTTGAGCTGCGTACGGGCCTGGGCCACGGCATCCGGGCCGGCGACACCGGCGCGGTACTGGTTTTCGTTCATTCGCAGCGAGCGCTCATAAGCCGCCACGGTGGCTTCCAGCAAGCGCTTCTGCTCATCGATCACCCGCAATTGCAGGTAGTTCTGCACCAGCTCCGACTGTTGGCTCAAGCGGATCGACGCAAGGTCGGCGAAACTCGCTTCGGCACTGGCCTCGTTGGCATTCAGGGTTTCGCGCAGCTTGCCCCACAGGTCGATCTCCCAGCTCACGCCCAACTGCGCGTTGTAGGTGTTGCGAATGCCGCTGCTGTTATTGGACAGGCTGGAACTGGAGCTGCCGGTGCCCTGCGCCGAACGGTTCTTGCTGGCGCTCAGGTCCAGGCTGGGGAACAGCGCCGCACGGCTGCTGCGCACCAGCGCCTGGGCCTGGCGGTACTGGGCTTCTGATTGCGCCACGGTCTGGTTGCTGCGGTTAAGCTCTTCGACCAGCGCGTTGAGCCCGGCATCACCGTAGATTTCCCACCAGGCGCCACGGGCGATGGCGTCGGACGGCGAGGCCTGGGTCCAACCTTCGGCATGCTTGAACTGCGCCGCCGTGCTGTTCAGCTCGGGGCGATGGTAGTCCGGGCTCAGGGTACAGGCACTGAGCAAGGCCACGCACAACCCGGCACCAAGCAGGCGCGAGCCACGGCCACGGGTCAGTGCCTGCAGGGCACGGTGAAGTGGGGTCTGGGCAAAAGTCATAGCGGGGTTTCCAGGGCGGCGTCGGTGCGCACGCCGCGCCAACGGTTGAAACGGTGGCGCAGGCGGTCCAGGTACAGGTAAACCACCGGCGTCGTATAAAGGGTGAGGATCTGGCTGAACACCAGGCCACCGATGATGGTCAGGCCCAGCGGCTGACGCATTTCTGCGCCTTCAGCCTGGCTCAGCAGCAACGGCAATGCGCCAAGGATCGCTGCCAGGGTGGTCATCAGGATCGGCCGCAGGCGCAGCAGGCAGGCCCGGCGGATCGACTCTTCCGGCGAAAAGCCCTGATGGCGCTCCAGCTGCAAGGCCAGGTCGATCATCAGGATGGCATTCTTTTTCACCACCCCGATCAACAGGAACAGCCCCAGCAACGAGATCAGGCTGAACTCGCCACCGGTGACGTACAGCGCCAGCAAGGCCCCGACGCCCGCCGAAGGCAGTGTCGAGAGAATGGTCAGCGGGTGAATGTAGCTTTCATACAGAATACCCAGCACCAGGTACACCAGCAGCAGTGCGCCAAGGATCATGAATGGCTGGCCCTGCTGGGTCTGGGCAAAGGCATCGGCAGTGCCGCCGAGCTTGGCAATCACCTCCTCGGGCAGCCCCAGTTTGGCCACCGCGCGCTCCAGTGCCGCCATGGCCTGATCGGGGCTGTAGCCCTCGGCGACGTCGAAAGCGATGTCTTCCGAGGCGAACTGGCCTTCGTGGCTGACCCGGTCGTTGGCCAGGCTGTTCTCGTAGTGGGCGATGGTCGACAGCGGTACCCGGGCGCCGTCGGCGGTGATCACCTGCACTTGCTCCAGCGTGCTCGGGTCCCAGGCGTATTTCGGGTTGATCTCGAGCACCACCTGGTACTGGTTGAGGCTGTCGTAGATGGTGGAGATCTGCCGCTGGCTGTAGGCGTTGTTCAGTACTGCGGTGACCATGTCCATGTCGATGCCCAGGCGCTTGGCCTGGTCACGGTCGACCACCAGCGTCACCTGTTGGGTACCGGCACCATCGCGGGCGTCAATGGCGGTCAGCTCAGGCAGTGCACGCAGCGCCGCGACCACCTTGGGGAACCATTCGCGCAACGCCGCCAGGTCGCCACTTTGCAGGGTATACAGGTACTGAGAGGAGGTCTGGTCACGCCCACCGCCACCCAGTTGCAGGTCCTGGTCGGCCATCAGGAACAGGCGCCCGCCGGGCACTTTGGGCAGCTCCTTGCGCAGGCGTTCGATCACCTTCTGCGCATCGATCTTGCGCTCGCTGATCGGTTTCAGGCGCACCAGCACCATGGCGTTGTTGGTACCGCTGTTGCCACCGATGAAACCGGCAACGCTCTGTACTGCCGGGTCGGCCAGCAAGGCGCGGCGGTAGATTTCCATCTTCGGCTGCATCACCGTGAACGACAGGCCGTCGTCACCCCGGATGAAGCCCATCAACTGGCCGGTATCCTGCTGGGGTATCAGCGTCTTGGGCACCACCACGTACAGGGCGATGTTGATGCCGATGGTGGCCAACAGGCTGAGCAGGGTCAGGCGCTTGTGGCGCAGGGCCCAGCCCAGGCTGCGGTCATAGGCAGCAACCATGCGCTGATGCAGCTTGTCGCTCCAGCGCTGCAGGCGTGTCTGCTGGGCCTGGTGCGGCTTGAGCCAGCGGGCGCAGAGCATCGGTGTAAGGGTGAGCGACACCACCAGCGAGACGATGATCGCCGCCGCCAGGGTGATGGAAAACTCCTGGAACAGGTTGCGCACGATGCCGCCCATGAACAGGATGGAGACGAACACCGCCACCAGCGACACGTTCATCGACAGCAAGGTGAAGCCCACTTCCTTGGCGCCCAGGAAGGCCGCCTTCATCGGCGGCTGGCCGTTCTCGATGTGCCTGGAGATGTTTTCCAGCACCACGATGGCATCGTCCACCACCAGCCCGGTGGCAAGGATCAGCGCCATCAGCGACAGGTTGTTGAGCGAGAAACCGCACACGTACATGACTGCGAACGTACCCACCAGCGATACCGGCACCGCCAGGCTGGGGATCAGCGAGGCGCGCAGGCTGCCGAGGAACAGGTAGACCACCAGGATCACCAGCACCACGGCGATCAGCAGGGTGTGCTCGGCCTCTTTGAGGGTGGCCTTGATCACGGGCGAGCGGTCCATGGCCACGTTCAGTTGCACGCTGGCGGGCAGCAACGACTGCAGTGCCGGTAGCTGCGCCTTGATCTGGTCGACCGTTTCGATGATGTTGGCGCCGCTCTGGCGGTTGACCACCAGCAACACCGCTGCCTGGTCGTTGAAGAAGCCGCTGTTGTAACGGTTTTCAACGCCGTCGGTGACAGTCGCCACGTCAGACAGGCGCAGAATGGTGCCGTTCTGCTGGCGAATCACCACCGGCTCGTAATCCTTGGCGCTTTCCAGCTGGTCGTTGGCCCGCACCTGCCAGTTGCGCTCGGTGTCCTCGACAAAGCCCATGGGCCGGCGCTGGTTGGCGTTGGACACGGCGGTGCGCACTTCGTCCAGCGACAGGTTGTACTGGTTGAGCAGTTGCGGCTCGACGGCAATGCGCACGGCCGGCAGCGAACTGCCGCCGATCTGCACCTCCCCTACCCCCGATACCTGAGCCAGGCTCTGTGAAAGGATGGTGTCGGCCAGGTCATACAGCTGGCCCTTCTGCAACACATCCGAGGTCAGCGACAGCACCATGATCGGCGCCTGCGACGGGTTGATCTTCTTGTAGGTGGGCATGCTACGCATGCCACTGGGCAACAGGTTGCGGGTAGCGTTGATCGCCGCTTGCACCTCACGGGCTGCGCCATCGATGTCACGGCCCATCTCGAAGCCGATGATTACCCGTGTCGACCCCTGGTTGGAGCTGCTGGTGAGCGTGGTGACGCCGGCGATGCTGCCCAGCTTGCGTTCCAGCGGTGTGGCCACGGTGGACGCCATGACCTCGGGGCTGGCACCAGAGAGGTTCGCCGACACCACGATCACCGGGAAGTCCATTTGCGGCAGTGGCGCCACCGGTAGCAAGCCAAAGCTGACCCCACCCAGCAGCATGATTGCCAGGCTCAACAGCATGGTCGCCACCGGGCGACGGATGAAAGGCCCGGACAGGTTCATGCCTGGGCCTGCTTCACGTCAGTGGCCGGGCGCAGGCGGCGGGCCAGGCGATCGAAGTACAGGTAGATGACCGGGGTGGTGAACAGCGTCAGCACCTGGCTGACCAGCAACCCGCCGACCATCACCAGGCCCAGTGGCTGGCGCAGCTCGGCACCGGAACCGGTGGCAAGCATCAGCGGCACCGCACCAAACAGCGCGGCCAGGGTGGTCATCAGGATCGGCCGGAAGCGCAGCAGCGCCGCCTGGTAGATGGCATCGCGCGGGCTCATGCCCTGATGGCGCTCGGCCTCCAGGGCGAAGTCGATCATCATGATCGCGTTCTTCTTGACGATACCGATCAGCAGGATGATGCCGATGATGGCGATCATGCCCAGGTCGTTACCGCTGATGAGCAAGGCCAGCAAGGCGCCGACCGCCGCTGACGGCAGGGTCGAGAGGATGGTGATCGGGTGGATGTAGCTTTCGTACAGCACCCCCAGCACGATGTACATGGTCACCACCGCCGCCAGAATCAGCAGCAAGGTGCTCGACAACGATGCCTGGAAGGCCTCGGCCGCACCCTGGAAGCGGGTTTGCACACCCAGCGGCATGCCGATGTCCTGCTGCACCTGCTCGATCACCTGCACGGCTTCGCCCAGCGACGCGCCGTGAGCCAGGTTGAACGACAAGGTCACTGCCGGGAACTGGCCGATGTGGGAAATAGCCAGCTGGGCTTGACGCTGCTCGATCCGCGCCAGCGCCGAAAGGCGCACCTGGCCGCCATCGGTGGCCTTGACGTGGATCGACTCCAGCGCCTGCGGGCCGATCGTTGCGGCGTCCTTGGACTGCAACACCACGCGGTACTGGCTGGCCTGCGTGTAGATGGTCGAGATCTGCCGCTGGCCGAAGGCGTCGTACAGGGCATTGGTGATCTGCGACACGCTGATCCCCAGGCGGCTGGCCATGTCACGGTCGATGACCAGGTACACCTGCAAGCCCTTGTCCTGCAGGTCGCTGGCCACATCGGCCAGTTCCGGGCGCTGCTGCAGCGCCTGCACCAGCTTGCCACTCCACTGCGCCAGCAGGTCGGCGTCCGGCGACGACAGGCTGAACTGATACTGGGTCCGGCTGACCCGGTCCTCGATGCTCAGGTCTTGCACCGGCTGCATGAACAGGCGGATGCCCACCAGCCGGTCGACCTGCGGCTGCAGGCGGCTGATCACTTCGCTGGCGCTGACATCGCGCTCGCCGTGGGGCTTGAGGTTGATCAGCAGGCGACCACTGTTGAGCGTGGCGTTGTCGCCGTCTACGCCAATGTAGGACGACAGGCTTTGCACGGCCGGGTCTTGCAGGATGACCTTGCTCAGGGCCTGCTGACGTTCGCTCATGGCGGCGAACGAGGTGGACTGCGGCGCTTCGGAAATACCCTGGATCACCCCGGTGTCCTGCACCGGGAAGAAGCCCTTGGGCACGACCATGTACAGAAACACCGTGAGCACTAGGCTGGCCACCGCCACCAGCAAGGTCAGCGGCTGATGCTTGAGCACCCACTGCAGGGCGCTGCCGTAGTGCTTGATCAGCCAGTCGATCCAGACGCCACTGGCACGGTAGAAGCGGCCTTGTTCTTCTTCCTTGGGCTCGCGCTTGAGCAGACGCGCGCACATCATCGGTGTCAGGGTCAGGGACACCACCAGGGAAATCAGAATGGCCACTGCCAGCGTGATGGCGAACTCGCGGAACAGGCGACCGACCACGTCCGCCATGAACAGCAACGGGATCAGTACCGCAATCAGCGAGAAGGTCAGCGAAATCAGGGTGAAGCCAATCTGCCTGGCACCCTTGAGCGCCGCCTGCATAGGCGTCTCGCCCTCTTCGATATGCCGGGAGATGTTCTCCAGCATGACGATGGCATCATCGACCACAAAGCCGGTGGCGATGGTCAGGGCCATGAGTGTCAGGTTGTTGACCGAGAACCCGGCCAGGTACATGACCCCGAACGTCCCGATCAGCGACAGTGGCACGGCAATCGACGGGATGAGGGTGGCGCTGAAGCGGCGCAGGAAAACGAAGGTGACCATCACCACCAGAACGATGGCGATCAGCAGTTCGTGCTGCACGTCCTTGACCGCGGCACGAATGGTCTGGGTGCGGTCGGTCAGCACCGAGACATCGAGGCCGGCCGGCAGGTTGTCGGTGATCGACGGCAGCAGGCCCTTGATGCGGTCGACCACTTCGATCACGTTGGCGCCCGGCTGACGCTGGATGTTCAGCAGCACAGCATGGTTCTCGTTCGCCCAGGCGGCCAGCCGCTCGTTCTCGGCGCCGTCGACGATTTCGGCCACATCTTTCAGACGCAGCGGCGCACCGTTGTTGTAGGCCAGGATCAGGTTGGCGTATTCCTCGGGAGAACGCAGCTGGTCGTTGGCATCGAGCATCGACACCCGGGTCGGGCCGTCGAAGTTGCCTTTGGGCTGGTTGACGTTGGAGGCACCGATCAGCGTGCGCACGTCATCCAGATTCAAGCCATTGGCCGCCAGGGCGTCGACGTTGACCTTGATGCGTACCGCCTGGCGCTGGCCACCGGCAATGCTGACCATGCCCACGCCGCTGATTTGCGCAAGCTTTTGCGCCACGCGGGTATCGACCAGGTCGTTGAGCTTGGGCAGCGGCATGGTCTTGCTGGAGATGGCCAGGGTCAGCACAGGGGTGTCGGCCGGGTTGACCTTGTTGTACACCGGCGGTGCCGGCAGGTCACTGGGCAGCAGGTTGCTGGCGGCGTTGATCGCGGCCTGCACCTGTTGCTCGGCAACGTCCATGTTCATGTCGAGGTTGAAACGCAGGGTCAGCACCGACGCACCGCCAGAACTGGTCGAGGCCATCTGTTCCAGGCCCGGCATCTGGCCGAACTGGCGCTCCAGTGGCGCGGTGACGGCGCTGGTCATCACCTGCGGGCTGGCGCCGGGGTACAGGGTCATGACGCGAATGGTCGGGTAATCCACCTGCGGCAAGGCGGAAACCGGCAGCAACTTGTAGGCGATCAGGCCTGCCAGCACGATGGCCAGCATGCTCAGCGTGGTGGCGACCGGGCGCAGGATGAACAGGCGCGAGAGGTTCATGCGCCCGCCTTGCCTGCTGCGTTGCCAGGTTGTGCTTCATCTGTTTGCGCCGCGCCCTTGGCTTCCTGCCCTTGCAGGTGCTGGCCCGGGGTGGTCGGCACTTGCGAGCTGTCTTCGACCACTTCCACCTGGGTGCCTTCGCGCAGGCGGTCGGTGCCTTCCAGCACCAGGCGATCGCCGGCCTTCAAGCCGTCGAGAATGACGCTGTTCTCGCCATCGCTGGCGCCCACCTTGAGCTTGCGGACATTGACGGTGCTCTTCTCGTTGACCACATAGGCAAAGGTGCCATCGTTGCCAAACTGGATGGCCGCGGCCGGGGCCATGACCACCTGCTTGAGGGTGTCGGCCAGCAAGCGCACGTTGACGAACTGGTTGGGGAACAGGGCCAGGTCCTTGTTCTCGAAGCGGCCTTTGAACTTCAGCGTGCCGGTGGTGGTGTCGATCTGGTTGTCGATGCTGCCCAGCACACCGGTGGACTGCAGCTTGCTGTCACCGCGGTCCCAGGCCTCGACCGGCAGGGTGGCGCCACTGCGGTAGCGCTCCAGCACAGTGCTCAGTTCGGTTTCCGGCAGGGTGAAGGCGACGTTGATCGGCTCGGTTTGGGTGATGACCACCAGCGCGGTGGTGTCGTTGGCGGCCACCAGGTTGCCCAGATCGAGCTGGCGCAGGCCCACACGGCCACTGATCGGCGCACGGATCTGGGTGAAATCGAGGTTCAGGCGGGCGTCGTTGACCTGTGCCTGATTGGTCTTGACCAGCCCCTGGAACTGCGCAACCTGGGCTTCGGCAGTGTCCAGGGTTTGCTTGGCGATGCTGTCTTCGGCGTACAGGCCTTTATAGCGGGCCAGGTCGACCTGAGCATTCTTCAACTGCGCCTGGTTCTGCGCCAAGGTGCCTTCGGCCTGCTGCAGGGCGATGCGATAAGGGCGCGGGTCGATTTCGGCAAGCAGGTCGCCAGCCTTGACGCGCTGGCCTTCCTTGAAGTGGATGTTCACCAGTTCGCCAGCCACGCGGCTGCGCACATTGACCGTATTGGTCGCGGTGACCGTGCCCAAGGCTTTGTAGTAGAGGGGGAAGTCGCCTGTCCGCACCGGCACGACACGTACGGGTACCGGGTCACTGGAGCCGCCAAAACCTGGGCGGCCGCCGATCATGCCCATGCCCTTGCCACCGCGCATGCCACTGGCTTCTTTATGCGCAGGCGTCGCTGCGGGCCACAGCCACCAGGCCAGTGCGGCCACCAGCAGCAGGATCAGCAGGCCGACGAGCCAGCGACGAAGGGAACGGGAATTGGACGCTTGCATGGGTTGAACGAACCTTGTTCGGAATGACGACTTGGGGAGGATGAACGATAAGCACTGCCATCGTTTTAGCAAAGGGCCTTTACCAGAGGTTTACCTTTGCCTGACGTTGCCAAGCGGCGGAATTTTAAATGAAAACGGCCCGGAACGTGTTCCGGGCCGTTACAGGGTGTTGCTTGGAGCGGTGGCGAGCCTGAAGGTTCGGTTGCCTGGTCTGGCCCTTTCGCGGGTGAACCCGCTCCTACGGGGATGTCACAGCCTTTGAAACCTGTGCCGCACGTTGTAGGAGCGGGTTTACCCGCGAAGAGGCCATCACAGGCTACAGACGCCCGCCCTGCCCCACGCAATCCTTACTTCAGTACAGCCAGCGCCGCGTCGTAGTTCGGCTCGTCAGCAATTTCGCCAACCAGTTCGCTGTGCAGCACCTTGTCGTTCTCGTCCAGCACCACCACGGCGCGGGCGGCCAGGCCGGCCAGCGGGCCGTCGGCGATGGCTACGCCGTAGTTCTCGAGGAACTCGCGGCCACGCAGGGTCGACAGGTTCTTCACATTGTCCAGCCCTTCGGCGCCGCAGAAACGTGCCTGGGCGAACGGCAGGTCAGCCGAGATGCACAGCACCACGGTGTTGGCGACGTCGTTGGCCTGGGCGTTGAACTTGCGCACCGAGGTGGCGCAGGTCGGGGTATCGACGCTTGGGAAGATATTCAGCACCTTGCGCTTGCCGGCGTAGTCTTTCAGCGACTTGTCAGCCAGGCCTTCACCTACCAGGGAGAAAGCCGGAGCCTGGGCGCCGGCCTGTGGCAGGTTACCGTTGACCTGGACCGGGTTGCCTTTGAGAGTCACTTGAGCCATGACGAAATCCTTATGCGGGGTTTGAAAAGGACACTGAGTTAAGCATGAAGGCAGCCGGGTGCCTATGGGGGCAGGTGAAATTGTTCCATTGCCGGACGATTTTTGTGGACAAAAAATGCCGATAGCCGCGGTTACGGCCAGTTGCCTCACCGTTGCCGAACGCCCATCCCGGCCTCCCACCACAAACTCGCCACACAGTTGGCTAATTGATTGATCTGAGCGGCACAAAGCTGCTTCCAAATTGGCTGCGAAGTTTGTGCCAGAGGCTTTACGACCAAGTTTAATTGCCCCGTATTCATTGAGGTAGAAAATCCTACAACTCTATCGGAAGTTTCGCTACCAAGCTCACCTTGTACATCTTTAGCGTACTGGTTTACTGGATGACGAAAGCTAATTCTTGCAATTCCATTCGAGGAGTTAATGGCATGAACCGCCCCGCGGGTTCGCTTCGGCGCCACCTGTGCTCGACGCTGCTGATTTTGTTATGTCTGCTGGGTGTGTTTCCTCTGGACGTAATCCTCCCATCATTCCCTGCGCTCTCAGATGAGTTTCGGGTCGACACAAAACAGATTGCGTACTCAGTGAGCTTTTTTGCTGTGGGTGTGGCCATGGCGCAAATCGTGGTCGGCCCACTGTCGGATGGCATCGGGCGCAAGCGTTTGTTGCTCGCTGGGTTGAGCGTATCCATTGTGGGAGCGCTCGGTTGCGTATTTTCAACCCACTATGAAACGTTCATGGCCTTTCGCTTGGTGCAGGCCCTGGGTTGCGGCAGCCTCGTGCTAGGCCAGGCGCTTGTGCAGGACCTCTACAGCGGTACACAACGCAATGCCATGCGCATCCTGTTAACAAGCGCGAGCGGGTTGTTCATCTCCCTGTCACCGCTGGCAGGTGCTTTTCTTCAACAGGCTTTTGGCTGGAAGGCAAGCTTTACGGTATTCGTGATCATCGCTGCAATCGTTTCACTTTTATCGTGTGTGCTGCTCCATGACACACCTGCGTCGCGCGACCGGGCGCCAAGCATGTCCAGTTATCGGGCGATGCTGCGAGACACGGACTATCTCGCGCATTCCATGCTCTCCAGCCTCGCCTTTGCCTGCCATTTTTCCTTTATCGTCATAGCGCCCTTGCTGCTGATGGGCAGGCTGGAGCTGACGGCCTATCAATTCTCTCTGGTCTTTATCGGCTATGGGTTGGCATACATCGTCGGCGGCATGGCTGCGACCTACCTGAACAGTCGCGTAAGCCCGCAAGCTCAAATAAAAGCAGGCTTGCTGCTTATAAGTACTGCGGGCATCACCCTTTTGATTTGGGAATGGGTGGCAGGGTTATCTGTGCTGGGGGTTCTACTGCCGATGATTGTCTGTACCACCGGGACAACCCTGGTACGCCCCGCCGCAACGACCCAGGCTTTGGCGCGCTATCCGCGTCAGGCAGGTGCGGCAGCGTCGCTCAACACGACGTTGCTGTTCGCCGGTGCCGGTTTGACGAGCAGTGTGGTCGCAGGTTTGGAAAGCGAGCTACCGGCAGGCTTGGGCGTGCTGTTCGTGGTGGCCAGCCTGTGCGGAGGGTGGCTGCTTGCATGCACCAAGGACGATGGAATGCAACGCTGCTGAAACCTTGATCAGGCAAAAAAATGCCCGGGTGGCGACAAGCGACCCGGGCATTCTTGAATGAAACGGGTGAATCAGCTTACAAGGCCGTACACCACCGAAGTCAGCGCAACCAGGCCGACCACAACGACGAACACATTGGAGGCCGCACCGCTGTACTTGCGCATCGATGGCACACGGCGAATGGCGTACATCGGCATCAGGAACAACAGCACCGCGAGAATCGGGCCGCCGAGCGACTCGATCATGCCGAGAATGCTTGGGTTGAGGGTGGCAACGATCCAGCACACCACCAGCATCAGTGCGGCAACCACGCGGTCCAGGGCCTTGGCGCCTGGGCGCGCACCGGTCTTGGCGATGATGCCCTTCAGGCCTTCGCTGGCACCGATGTAGTGGCCGAGGAACGACTTGGCGATGGCCACGAAGGCGATCAACGGCGCAGCGAACGCGATGGTCGGGTTGCTGAAGTGGTTGGCCAGGTACGACAGGATCGACAGGTTCTGCGCCTTGGCTTCGGCCAACTGGGCGCTGCTCAGGGTGAGCACGCAGCTGAACACGAAGAACAGCACCATCACCACCATCAGCAGGTGGGCACGACGCAGGATCTGGCCGCTGCGCTCGTCGGCGTGCGCGCCGTAACGGCGCTTCTGGTCGACGGCAAAGGCCGAGATGATCGGCGAATGGTTGAACGAGAACACCATTACCGGAATGGCCAGCCACAGGGTGTGCAGGAAGGCCGAGGCCGGCGGCACCTCTGTGGCGCTGTCGAGAATGCCACCGGTCCAGTGCGGCACCAGGTACAGGCCCAGCAACGCCAGCGCAACGATGAACGGGTAGACCAGCAGGCTCATGACCTTGACCGTGGCCTGCTCCCCGCAGCGCACGATGGCCAGCAGGCCGAGGATCAGCACGAATGACAGGATTGCCCGAGGCGGCGGCTGCATGTGCAGCTGGTGTTCCATGAAGCTGGACACGGTGTTGGTCAGCGCCACGCTGTAGATAAGCAGGATCGGGAAGATGGCGAAGAAGTACAGCACGGTGATCGAGGCACCGGCGGTGATGCCGAAATGCTCCTTGACCACTTCGGTGATGTCGCTGCCATCGCGCCCGGAAAGGACGAAACGGGTCAGCCCGCGATGGGCGAAATAGGTCATCGGGAAGGCCAGCACGGCCAGGATCAACAGCGGCCAGAAGCCGCCAAGGCCGGCGTTGATCGGCAGGAACAGTGTCCCGGCGCCGATGGCTGTGCCGAACAGGCCCAGCATCCAGGTGGTGTCGTGACGCGCCCAAGTGCCGAGGGCGGCGGGGGTCGATTCTGCAAAGCGTTGTTCAACGCTTGGGGCCTGCTCATTCATTCCGGGTGAAGCTCCACTCGCAAGACTGCAACAGGCTGAGAATGGCGAAATAGACGTTTCGCCCAACTCAACCGGAAAAGAGGGGCGCGATTGTGCACGGAAAGGTTGCACTTGCGAAGCCCTTTTCCGAGGAGCGGTTGCACTTGTCTTTACAAGTGGAAGGCATTGCGGGTGTCGTTCGGTGGAATGTCGCGGCCTGGGGGCCTGTGGGAGCGGCCTGTGGGAGCGGCCTTGCGTCGCGATAGGGCCGCAAAGCGGCCCCAGCAATGTCAGCGGCAAAGCTGCAATCGTGGGGGCGCTCCGCCCCCCTTTCGCGACGCAAGGCCGCTCCCACAAAGTCCAACCGCGCCCCACAGGAGGGGCCGCAGCTGGCCCCTTGGCGAGTTATTTCTGAACGGCAGCGAACGCTTCGGCAACCCGTTGCAGGTTGGCCGGGCGCAGGCCGGACATGCACACACGGCCGCTGTCGATCAGATACACGCCAAACTCGTCACGCAGGCGACGGACCTGCTCGACGCTGAAGCCGGTGTAGCTGAACATGCCGCGCTGGCGTAGGAAGAACTGGAAGTCCTGGCCCGGCAGCAGCACGGCCAGGGCATCGACCAACGCCTGGCGCATGTCGAGGATACGCTTGCGCATCACTTCGACTTCTTCGGCCCACTGGGCATTCAGGCCAGCATCGCTCAGTACGCCGGCAACCAGCTGGGCGCCGAAGTTGGGCGGGCTGGAGTAGTTGCGGCGCACGGTGGCCTTCAGCTGGCCAAGCACGCTCTGGGCAGTGGCCTCGTCATCGCACACCACCGACAGGCCGCCCACCCGCTCGCCATACAGCGAGAAGATTTTCGAGAAGGAGTTGCTGACCAGGCACGGCACGCCGGCACGGGCCATTTCGCGGATAGCGTAGGCGTCTTCTACCAAGCCTTCGGCGAAGCCTTGATAAGCGATGTCGAGGAACGGGATCAGCTGGCGCGCCTTGACCACTTCGACCACTTGTTGCCACTGGTGCTGCTGCAGATCGGCACCGGTAGGGTTGTGGCAGCACGGGTGCAGCAGCACCACGCTGTTGGCCGGCAGGCTCTGCAAGGTGGCCAGCATGCCGTCGAAGTCCACGCCACGGGTGGCCTGGTCGAAGTACGGGTAGGTGTGCACCTTGAAGCCTGCACCTTCGAAGATGGCGCGGTGGTTGTCCCAGGTCGGGTTGCTGACCCAGACTTCGGACTGCGGGAAGTAGCGCTTGAGGAAGTCGGCACCGACCTTCAGGGCGCCGGAGCCACCCACGGTCTGTACGGTGGCCACCCGGCCGCCGGTCACGGCCGGGTGATCAGCACCGAACAGCAGCGCCTGGATGGCTTGGCGGTAGCTGGCCAGGCCTTCCATCGGCAGGTACAGGGAGGCTTCGTGGTCCTGACCGGCAATGCGTTTTTCCACCGCATCCACCGCCGCCAGTTGCGGCACCACGCCGGCCTCATCGTAGTACAGGCCAATACTCAGGTTGACCTTGTCGGCGCGCGGGTCGGCCTTGAAGGTTTCCATCAACGAGAGGATCGGGTCGCCGGCATAGGCATCGACATGTTTGAACACAGCGTGCAGCTCCTTGGATCAGGACGGTACGGAAAGTCAGTGTTGAGCATACCCGCAGAGCGGGCTCAGGAACATCCACTATTGTGCAAGGTTGTCTATGCAACATTGCATGACCGGGGATGAGGGCTGGATTCTTCGCGGGTAAACCCGCGAAGGGGCCAGATCAGCCAAGCAGCTCCTTCAGGCCTTGCAACTCCTGCTCGGTCACCGCCACGCCCTGCTCCTCGGCCACCTCGCGCTCACGGTAGCGCCGCTCGCCCGGCATGCGCGTCAGCCCCACCGCCTGCATGTGCTCCACCAGCTCGCGGCTGCGCTGGGCAAAGCGCTGGCCTTCGGCCTTGCCCGGGTCGATAACGATGATCAACTGCCCGGTCCACGGCGTTTTCGCGCCCGGATGCCCGGACCAATCAAACTCCCAGGAGAAATGACCGCCGGTCAGCGCCGCCGCCAGCAGCTCGACCATCATCGACAACGCCGAGCCCTTGTGCCCGCCGAATGGCAGCAAGGCCCCGCCTTCCAGAATCGCCTTCGGGTCGGTGGTCGGCTGGCCATCGGCATCCACCCCCATGCCCTCCGGCAATGGCTGGCCGGCGCGCGCGGCAATCTGCACATCGCCATGGGCCATGGCACTGGTGGCCATGTCGAAAACGATCGGGTCATGCTCGGCGCAAGGCGCAGCAAAAGCGATGGGGTTGGTACCGAACAGCGGCTTGCGTGCACCATGCGGCACCACGCAGGTCATGCTGTTGACCACGCTGAGGGCTACCAGGCCCTCTTCGGCGAACGGCTCGACATCCGGCCATAGCGCGGCGAAGTGGTGCGAGTTGTGGATCGCCAGCACGGCAATGCCTGCGCTGCGCGCCTTCGCCACCAACAGCTCACGGGCGGCCGCCAGTGCCGGCTGGGCAAAACCACCCGCAGCATCGACACGCACATAGCCGGCGGCCACGTCGCTGACCTGTGGCGTGGCCTGGCCATCGACCCAGCCGCTGGCCAAGGTCGAGACATAACCGGGCATGCGGAACACCCCATGGCTATGGGCGCCATCACGCTGGGCGCTGGCGCAGTTGTGGGCCAGCACCCGGGCCACGGCCTCGCTGCACCCATGGCGCTGGAAAATGGCCTGCAACAGGCTTTGCAGCTCGGTAAAAGGCACGCGCACAACGGTGCTGGTGGAAGGTGCGGACATCTGAAGCTCCTTGTTGATTTTGGAATGGCTACAGCGTTGCAACGACAAAAACTTTCCTTCATGTGACAGCAATCTGTCAAATGTTGACTTGATGACAGAAAACATTCATTTTCTTCCCAAGCCTCACCCCTGGAGCCGCAGCATGAGCCAACTGATCAAGCAACGCCTGGAAAACAGCCTCGAAGGGGCCGCTGCCTCGGGTCGCAAGATCGCCACCTACATGCTTGCCAACCTGCACGAACTGCCGTTCCAGACCTCGGCCAGCATTGCCGCCAAGCTGGGCGTCAGCGAATCCAGCGTCGGGCGCTACTGTCGCTCACTGGGTTATGCCCACCTCAAGGCGCTTAAGCAAGACCTGCAGAACGATCTGGGCGATGGCCCGTGGCTGGTAGGTGATCGTCTGCAAGATTACCGCCAGAACCAGGACGCCAGCGACAACGCCGGCAGCCTGGAGCTGGAAATCGCCGCCCTGGTGCGCGTACACGAATACCGCCAGAGCCCCGCCTGGCACAACGTGGCGCAACGCCTGGCCAGCAAGCCACGGGTGTTCATCGCCGGCTTCCAGACCGAGCGCGGCATCGCCATGTGCATGAGCCACCTGCTGCAATACCTGCGCGATGGCGTGCAACTGGTGGACATCAGCGCCGGGCACTTCGGCGAAGTGCTGCTGGGCCGCGCCGAAGACAGCGCCCTGGTGGTGTTCGAGGCGCGCCGTTATTCCCGCCATGCCCTGATGCTGTGCCAGAAGGCGCGCGAGGCTGGCATTGCGGTCACCCTGGTGACCGACACCTTCTGTGACTGGGCGGATGCCAATGCCGACGAGGTGTTCCGCATCCCCACCGAATTCAACCTGTTCTGGGAATCCACCTCGACGATGCTGTCGTGGGTGCATCTGATGGTCAACGAGGTCTGCAAGAAGCTCGGACCGGATGTTGAAAAACGCTTGGAAGCAACTGCCGCTCTACATAACGAATTCGTCGGCTACACCTCGTGGTCGACGGGCAAACAACAATAGCAAGAGTGCAATGAGGTGCGAGATGAACAAGTCCATGGCCTTGCTGGGTGCGTGCGCCCTGCTGCTGGCGGGTGCCGCCAGCGCTGAAACCCTGCGGTTCGCCACCGAGGGTGCCTACCCGCCCTTCAACTATGTAGACGCCGATAACAAGCTGCACGGCTTCGATGTCGACATCACCCATGCCCTGTGCGAACAGATGAAAGTCGAATGCACGCTGGTGGCGCAGGACTGGGAAGGCATCATCCCCGCCCTGATGGCGCGCAAGTATGACGCGGTGGTGGCATCGATGATCGACACCGAAGAGCGACGCAAGAAGATCGCCTTCACCGACCACTACTACCGCACGCCCCTGACCGTGGCGGTTGCCAAGGACAGCAAGATCGACAGCGCCCAGACCGACTTTGTCGGCTACACCGTCGGTGCGCAATCTTCCTCTACCCAGGCCATCTACGCCGAAGACGTGTACGGCAAGGCCGGTGCCGACGTGAAACTGTACCCGACCATGGACGAAGCCAACGCAGACCTGGCGGCCGGCCGCCTGGACGGCGTGATTGCCGACAAATTCCCGCTGCACGAGTGGATGAACAAGAACGGCGGGGATTGCTGCAAGATCCTTGGCGACGTGGCCGACACCAAGGCCGATGCCGCGATCGCTGTGCGCAAGGACGACGAAGCCCTGCGCCAGCGCCTGAATACCGCGCTGCAACAGATCGTGGCCAACGGCACTTACCAGAAGATCGCCAGCAAGTACTTTGCTTTCGATATCTACAACTGATCTTCAGGAAGTTGTGCGACCACCTTGTGGGGGCGGGGGGGGGGGGGGGGGGGGGGGGGGGGGGGGGGGGGGGGGG
>NZ_JBYSYE010000037.1:0-61503 GCF_058782925.1 Pseudomonas sp. FW305-E2
CCCCCTTCCCTTGCACCCCCACCGAACACAACTAAGCTTGTTGCCTCAGTGGGCTTCGCTCCGAAAGGACCGGAGCAGACGCGGCGCATGGCCTGTCGCCGCCCCAGAAAAAGCTTGACCGATCGATCAGAAAAATATGAAAAACGGTACACATTACAAATATTTATTTGTGTACAATCGCCCAGACCCGATCCCTGCGGGACATCAGTGAACGGGTCTGGACACGGGTCGGCGTACCAAAGTTGCGTTGCGGTAACCTTGCTGGTTATCAATACTGGCGCCGATTTTTCGACCAACAAGAACATCAAAACCGTGGAACCTTAGAATGAGCACAGCAATCAGTCCGACTGCTTATAACTATAAGGTCGTCCGCCAGTTCGCCATCATGACGGTGGTCTGGGGGATCCTTGGCATGGGCCTCGGCGTCTTCATCGCCTCGCAGCTGGTGTGGCCGCAGCTGAACCTGGACCTTCCCTGGACCAGCTTCGGCCGCCTGCGCCCGCTGCACACCAACCTGGTGATCTTCGCCTTCGGGGGCTGTGCGCTGTTCGGCACCAGCTACTACGTGGTGCAGCGCACCTGCCAGACCCGGCTGATCTCCGACAGCATGGCCGCCTTCACCTTCTGGGGTTGGCAAGCCGTGATCGTCGGCGCGCTGATCACCCTGCCGATGGGCTACACCACCACCAAGGAATACGCCGAGCTCGAGTGGCCGCTGGCGATCCTGCTGGCGATCGTCTGGGTTACCTACGGCCTGGTGTTCTTCGGCACCATCGTCAAGCGCAAGACCAAGCACATTTATGTCGGCAACTGGTTCTATGGTGCGTTCATCGTGGTCACCGCGATGCTGCACATCGTCAACCACATCTCGCTGCCGGTGAGCCTGTTCAAGTCGTACTCGGCCTACTCCGGCGCCACCGACGCGATGATCCAGTGGTGGTACGGCCACAACGCCGTGGGCTTCTTCCTCACCACCGGTTTCCTGGGGATGATGTACTACTTCGTGCCCAAGCAGGCCGAGCGGCCGATCTACTCGTATCGCTTGTCGATCGTGCACTTCTGGGCGCTGATCACCCTGTACATCTGGGCCGGCCCGCACCACCTGCACTACACCGCCCTGCCTGACTGGGCGCAGTCGTTGGGCATGGTGATGTCGATCATCCTGCTGGCGCCAAGCTGGGGCGGCATGATCAACGGCATGATGACCCTGTCGGGCGCCTGGCACAAACTGCGCACCGACCCGATCCTGCGCTTCCTGGTGGTGTCGCTGGCGTTCTACGGCATGTCCACCTTCGAAGGCCCGATGATGGCCATCAAGACCGTGAACTCACTGTCGCACTACACCGACTGGACCATCGGCCACGTCCACGCCGGCGCTCTCGGCTGGGTGGCAATGATTTCGATCGGCGCCGTGTACCACATGATCCCGAAACTCTACGGCCGCGAGCAGATGCACAGCATCGGCCTGATCAACGCGCACTTCTGGCTGGCCACCATCGGCACCGTACTGTACATCGCCTCGATGTGGGTCAACGGCATCACCCAGGGCCTGATGTGGCGCGCCATCAACGATGACGGCACCCTCACCTACTCCTTCGTCGAAGCCCTGCAGGCCAGCCACCCCGGCTACATCGTCCGCGCCCTGGGCGGTGCGTTCTTCGCCAGCGGCATGCTGCTGATGGCCTACAACGTGTTCCGTACCGTACGTGCCGCCAACCCGGCACAGGCTGAAGAGGCCGCCAAGATCGTCGTTGTGGGAGCGCACTGATGAAGCATGAAGCCGTCGAGAAGAACATAGGCCTGCTGGCCTTCTTCATGGTCATCGCCGTGAGCGTCGGTGGCCTGACCCAGATCGTCCCGCTGTTTTTCCAGGACGTCACCAACAAGCCGGTCGAGGGCATGAAGCCGCGCACCGCGCTGGAGCTGGAAGGCCGCGATATCTACATCCGCGAAGGCTGCGTAGGCTGCCACTCGCAGATGATCCGCCCGTTCCGTGCCGAAACCGAGCGGTACGGCCATTACTCGGTAGCCGGTGAAAGCGTGTGGGATCACCCGTTCCTGTGGGGCTCCAAGCGTACCGGGCCGGACCTGGCCCGCGTCGGCGGCCGCTACTCCGATGACTGGCACCGTGCGCACCTGTACAACCCGCGCAACGTGGTAC
The DNA here is from genome assembly GCF_058782925.1 of Pseudomonas sp. FW305-E2. NCBI lineage: Bacteria > Pseudomonadati > Pseudomonadota > Gammaproteobacteria > Pseudomonadales > Pseudomonadaceae > Pseudomonas > Pseudomonas sp. FW305-E2. The sequence goes on from NZ_JBYSYE010000037.1 coordinate 2,162, forward strand.
CGGAATCGAAGATGCCGTCCTACCCGTGGCTGGTCGAGAACAAGCTCGACGGCAAAGACACCGCGAAGAAGATGGAAGTGCTGCGCACACTCGGCACCCCGTACACCGACGCCGACATTGCCGGCGCACGTGACGCGGTCAAGGGCAAGACCGAAATGGACGCCATCGTCGCGTACCTGCAGGGTCTTGGCACCATCATCAAGAGCAAACGGTGACGCTGATGGATATCGGGATGATTCGCGGCCTGGGCACCGTCGTGGTGATGGTGGCCTTCGTGGGCCTGGCGCTGTGGGTGTTCAACCCACGGCGTAAAAAGGACTTCGACGAAGCGACCCAACTGCCCTTCGCGGATGACCCCGAGGCCACTCGGCACGTCGAGCAAGCAAAAGCTTCTGGGAGCAAACAACAATGACAACCTTCTGGAGTCTGTACGTTACCGTCCTGACCCTGGGCACCATCTTCTCGTTGACCTGGCTGCTGCTGTCGACCCGCAAGGGCCAGCGCGAAGAGGTTACCGACGAAACCGTCGGGCATGCCTTCGATGGCATCGAGGAATACGACAACCCGCTGCCGAAATGGTGGTTCTGGCTGTTCGTCGGCACCATCATCTTTGCCCTCGGCTACCTGGTGCTATACCCGGGCCTGGGCAACTGGAAAGGCGTCCTGCCGGGCTATTCGTACCTGGATAACGACAAGCAGACCGAGTTTTCCAACGGCCAGCCGGGCTGGACCGGCGTGCACGAATGGGAAAAGGAAATGGCCAAGGCCGACGCCCGCTTCGGGCCGATCTTCGCCAAGTTCGCGGCCATGCCGATCGAAGAAGTGGCCAAGGACCCACAGGCATTGAAAATGGGTGCGCGGCTGTTCGCCTCCAACTGTTCGGTGTGCCACGGCTCCGACGCCAAGGGCGCCTTCGGCTTCCCCAACCTGACCGACAACGACTGGCGCTGGGGCGGCGAACCGGACACCATCAAGACCACCATCATGGGCGGTCGTCATGGCGTGATGCCGGCCTGGGCCGAAGTGATCGGTGACCAGGGCGTGGCCGACGTGGCTGCATTCGTGGTCAGCAAACTCGATGGCCGCACATTGCCTGAGGGTGCGAAGGCCGATGTGGAGAACGGGCAGAAGATCTTCGCAGCCAACTGCGTGGCCTGCCACGGGCCGGAAGGCAAAGGCACGCCCGCCATGGGCGCACCGAACCTGACCCACCCGCAGGCGTTCATCTACGGCTCGAGCTTTGCCCAGCTGCAGCAGACCATTCGTTATGGCCGCCAGGGGCAGATGCCGGCCCAGGAACAGCTGCAGGGCAACGACAAGGTGCACTTGCTGGCGGCTTATGTGTACAGCCTGTCGCACCAGGCTGAGCCGGCCAAGGCTGAGTAAGGCAGGCCTGGCCTCTTCGCGGGTAAACCCGCTCCTACACAGGATCCTTGTAGGAGCGGGTTTACCCGCGAAGAGGCCGGTACTGGCACAGCGTTTCTCGCAGGCTGATGACCTGGATCAATTGACACCCGCCATAACACGTTTCACACCACGAACCCAACGCGACTAAAGGTCGCAGTGCGATCCCATACCGCCCTCAGCGGCGTATCATGGACCGCAGAGCGCTAGCAGATTGCGCGAGACTGCGGCCCGCACGCACAGGCCGCGGCGTTTCTCCACTGCCGTGGGACTTGATGATGAGCAAGCAAATTCCGGTACATGATGTCACCCCGCCTGCCAGCAAAGGGAAGGATTCCGTCGACCTCTACGCTTCCCGGGAAAAGATCTACACCCGCGCCTTCACCGGCCTGTTCCGTCGCCTGCGCATGGTTGGGGGTGCCGCACTGTTCCTGCTGTACTTCGGCACCGTGTGGCTGAACTGGGGAGGGCACCAGGCCGTGTGGTGGAACCTGCCCGAACGCAAGTTCTACATCTTCGGCGCCACCATCTGGCCGCAAGACTTCATCCTGCTCTCGGGCATTCTCATCGTCGCCGCCTTCGGCCTGTTCTTCATCACGGTGTTCGCCGGCCGGGTGTGGTGTGGCTACACCTGCCCGCAAAGCGTGTGGACCTGGATTTTCATGTGGTGCGAAAAGGTCACCGAGGGTGACCGCAACCAGCGCATGAAGCTCGACAAAGCCCCCATGAGCGGCAACAAGTTCCTGCGCAAATTCACCAAGCACAGCCTGTGGCTGCTGATCGGCTTTGTCACCGGCATGACCTTTGTCGGCTACTTTTCGCCGATCCGTGAGCTGGTGGTCGAATTCTTCACGGGCCAGGCCGATGGCTGGGCCTACTTCTGGGTCGGTTTCTTCACCCTCGCCACCTACGGCAACGCCGGCTGGCTGCGCGAACAGGTGTGTGTGTACATGTGCCCGTATGCACGTTTCCAGAGTGTGATGTTCGACAAGGACACGCTGATCGTGTCCTACGACCCGCGCCGTGGCGAAACCCGCGGCCCGCGCAAGAAAGATACCGACTACAAAGCCCAGGGCCTGGGTGACTGCATCGACTGCACCATGTGCGTGCAGGTCTGCCCGACCGGCATCGACATCCGTGACGGCCTGCAGATCGAGTGCATCGGCTGCGCCGCCTGTATCGATGCCTGCGACAGCATCATGGACAAGATGAACTACCCCAAAGGGCTGATCAGCTACACCACCGAACACAACCTGTCCGGGCAGAAGACCCACCTGCTGCGCCCGCGCCTGATCGGCTATGCCGTGGTACTGCTGGTGATGATGATCGGGCTGGCGACGGCCTTCGCCACCCGTTCGCTGGTCGGTTTCGACGTCAGCAAAGACCGCGTGCTGTACCGCGAAAACGCCCAGGGCCGGATCGAGAACGTCTACAGCCTGAAGGTAATGAACAAGGATCAGCGCGATCACGTCTACGTGCTGGACGCCGCCGGCCTGCCGGACCTCAAGCTTGAAGGCCAGCGCGAGATCCGCGTGGCCGCCGGTGACATCGTCAGCCTTCCTGTGCAGCTGTCGGTTGCCCCCGAGAAGCTGCCATCGACCACCAACGAAATCACCTTCATCCTCAAGAGCGCCGACGACAGCGACGCCCAGGTTGAAGCCAAGAGCCGTTTCATCGGCCCACAGATCCGCTAAGAGAGATAACGCACAATGCCTGCCGCCACCGCCGCCAGCCCCTGGTACAAGCACCTCTGGCCCTGGATCATCATCGGCATTCTCACCACCTCGGTGTGCCTGAGCCTGACCATGGTCAGCATCGCTGTGCACAACCCGGACAACCTGGTGAATGACAACTACTACGAGGCCGGCAAGGGCATCAACCGCTCGCTGGACCGCGAGCTGCTGGCGCAGCAGCTTGGCCTGAAAGCCAGCGTGCATCTGGACGAACTGACCGGCGAAGTGGACCTGCGCCTGACCGGTAGCAGTGGCCCGCAAAACCTGGAGCTGAACCTGATTTCGCCAACCCAGCCAGAGAAGGACCGCAAGGTGCTGCTGAGCCGTGTCGAAGCAGGGCGCTATGTGGGACAACTGGAGGACAAGGTCGACGGGCGGCGCTTTGTGGAACTGCTGGGCAACGAAGGGGGCCAGGTGTGGCGCCTGTTCGAAGAGGAAAAAGTGGCGCATGGTGTGACCTTGCAGTTGGGTGACGAAGCCCTGCAAGGCGCCGAACACCAACAGTAGCAACACCGCAAATCCCTGTGGGAGCGGGCACGCCCGCGAATGCGATAGCTCAGGCAAAGGTATTTCCAGGTCTGACGCATTCGCGGGCGCGCCCGCTCCCACAGGGTTTCCTATCTGCCTGAGCAGTGTCTGCCCTATGACCCAACCGACCCCCTGCTACCACTGCGCCCTGCCCGTCCCGGCCGGCAGCCGCTTCACCGCCGTGGTCCTCGGCCAGCCGCGGCAGTTCTGCTGCCCCGGTTGCCAGGCGGTGGCTGAGTCGATCGTCGCGGGTGGCCTGGAACATTACTACCAGCACCGCAGCGACAACAGCGCCAACCCCGAAGCCCTGCCCAAGCAACTGCAGGACGAACTGGCCCTGTACGACCGCAGCGACGTGCAGCAAACCTTCGTCCGCCACCAGGGCGAGCTGGCCGAAACCACCTTGCTTGTCGAGGGCATCAGCTGCGCCGCCTGCGGCTGGCTGATCGAAAAGCACCTGCGCAACCTGCCCGGTGTCGCCGAAGCCCGGTTGAACCTGTCCAACCACCGCTTGGCGCTGAACTGGGACGACAAGCAGCTACCGCTGTCGCGCCTGCTCGCCGAACTTCGCCAGATCGGCTACGCCGCCCACCCCTACCAGCCTGACCAGGCCGCCGAGCAATTGGCCCGGGAAAACCGCAGCGCCCTACGCCGCCTGGGCGTGGCCGGGCTGCTGTGGTTCCAGGCGATGATGGCGACCATGGCCACTTGGCCGGAATTCAACATCGACCTGACACCCGAGTTGCATACCATCCTGCGCTGGGTGGCGCTGTTCCTGACCATTCCCATCGTGTTCTACAGCTGCGCGCCCTTCTTCAAGGGCGCGGCGCGCGACTTGCGAACGCGCCACCTGACCATGGACGTTTCGGTGTCGCTGGCCATTGGCCTGGCGTTCGGCGCCGGCATCTGGACAGCCATCACGGGCAGCGGCGAGCTTTATTTCGACACGGTGGGCATGTTCGCCCTGTTCCTGCTGACCGGCCGCTACCTGGAGCGCCGCGCCCGCGAGCGCACAGCGGCGGCCACTGCGCAGCTGGTCAACCTGCTGCCCGCCTCATGCCTGCGCCTGGACGCCATCGGGCGCAGCGAACGCATCCTGCTCAGCGAGTTACAGTGCGGCGACACCGTGCAGGTGCTGCCCGGCGCGGTCATTCCTGCCGACGGGCGCATCGTCGAGGGCCGCTCCAGCGTCGACGAATCGCTGCTGACCGGCGAGTATCTGCCGCAACCACGCCGGGTGGGTGAGCGGGTCACTGGCGGTACGCTGAACGTCGAAAGCGCGCTGAATGTGGAAGTGGAAGCCCTCGGCCATGACTCACGCTTGTCGGCCATCGTCCGCCTGCTGGAACGCGCCCAGACTGAAAAACCGCGCCTGGCGGAAATCGCCGATCGCGCCTCGCAGTGGTTCCTGCTGTTCTCGCTACTGGCCTCGGTAGCCATCGGCCTGTGGTGGTGGCACCTGGATCCGGCACGGGCGTTCTGGATCGTGCTGGCCATGCTCGTGGCCACCTGCCCTTGTGCCCTGTCTTTGGCTACGCCAACCGCACTGACCGCCGCCACCGGAACCCTGCACAAGCTTGGTCTGCTGGTCACCCGCGGCCACGTGCTGGAAGGCCTGAACCACATCGACACGGTGATTTTCGACAAGACCGGCACACTGACCGAAGGCCGCCTGACCTTGCGCAGCATCCGCCCGCTCGGCAGCCAGGCCGCCGACCGCTGCCTGGCCCTGGCCGCGGCGCTGGAAAACCGCTCCGAACACCCCATCGCTCGCGCCTTTGGTCGTACCGCCACGCCTGCCGATGACGTACAGAGCGTACCCGGCCTGGGCCTGGAGGGGCTGGTCGACGGCCAGCGCCTGCGCATTGGTCAGGCTACCTTCGTCTGCGCCTTGAGTGGTGCGGAAATCCCCGCTGTGCCCGAGCCGCGCGGCCAGTGGCTGCTGCTGGGCGACCGCCAGGGACCCATGGCCTGGTTCGGCCTGGATGACCGCCTGCGCGACGATGCCCCGGCCCTGCTCGCTGCCTGCAAGGCGCGCGGCTGGCACACCCTGCTGCTGTCGGGCGACAGCTCGCCGATGGTTGCCGAAGTGGCCGCGCAGCTGGGTATCGAGCAGGCCATTGGCGGCCTGCGCCCGGATGACAAACTGGACCGCCTGAAAGCCCTGCAGGCTGACGGGCGCAAGGTGCTGATGCTCGGCGACGGGGTCAACGATGTACCGGTACTGGCCGCCGCCGATATCAGCATCGCCATGGGCAGCGCCACCGACCTGGCCAAGACCAGTGCCGACGCCGTCTTGCTGTCCAACCGCCTGCAAGCGCTGGTGCAGGCGTTCGAGCTGGCCCGCCGCACCCGCCGCAACATCCTCGAGAACCTGCTGTGGGCGACCCTGTATAATGGCCTGATGTTGCCGTTCGCCGCGCTCGGCTGGATCACGCCGGTGTGGGCCGCCATCGGCATGTCGGTCAGCTCGCTGATCGTGGTGCTCAATGCCTTGCGCCTGACCCGTATGCCAGTGGCCTCGGGCCCGCTGCCCCACGAAGCCCCTTTACCCGGGAGGAAGTCGCCATGCCCGCCCTCTATGTCATGATCCCGGCAGCCCTGCTGCTGGTCGGCGTGGCCGTGTACATCTTCTTCTGGGCGGTCGACAGCGGTCAGTACGATGACCTTGAAGGCCCCGCCCACAGCATCCTGTTCGACGATCAGGACCCGCGCCACCAGGCGGCAGTGAAGCTTGACGATGCCCCGGCCGACACCGACAAGGAACCACCGCCCCGTGCCTGACCTGCTTGCGCTGCTGGGCTCGGCACTGGTCCTTGGCCTGCTAGGGGGCGGTCACTGCTTGGGCATGTGCGGTGGCCTGATGGGCGCACTGACCTTGGCCATCCCCCCCGAACAACGCGGCAAGCGCCTGCGCCTGTTGCTGGCGTACAACCTGGGGCGCATTTTCAGCTATGCCTGCGCCGGCCTGCTGCTGGGCCTGGCCGGCTGGGCCGTGGCCAGCAGCCCGGCAGCGCTGGCGCTGCGGGTGGCTGCAGCGCTGCTGCTGATTGCCATGGGCCTGTACCTGGCCGGCTGGTGGAGCGGGCTGACCCGTATCGAGGCGCTGGGCCGCGGGTTGTGGCGGCATATCCAGCCGATGGCGTCGCGCTTGCTGCCGGTGTCCAGCCTGCCCCGGGCGTTGCTGCTGGGCGCCTTGTGGGGCTGGCTGCCGTGCGGTTTGGTGTACAGCACCCTGCTGTGGGCCGCCAGCCAGGGCAACGCCGGGTACAGCGCGGTATTGATGCTCGCGTTCGGGTTGGGCACCTGGCCGGTGTTGCTGGCAACCGGGCTGGCTGCCGAACGGGTAAACGCCCTGTTGCGGCGACGCAGCGTGCGCGTGGCGGGCGGCGTGCTGGTGATGCTATTCGGTATCTGGACCCTGCCGGGCCCACACCAGCACTGGCTGATGGGGCATTGACGGGGGCTGCAAAGCAGCCCCAATGCCCTTGATACAAATCAACACAGTTTCCTACAGACGGCCATAGACTCCGGTGCACTGCTGCTCTTTCCGGGGACTACCCTCATGCTCGACGACCTCCGTTGGGATACCGACCTGATCCGCCGCTACGATCTCGCCGGGCCACGCTACACCTCTTACCCAACCGCTGTGCAACTGCACAGCGAGGTGGGTTCGTTCGACCTGCTCAACGCCCTGCGCGAGAGCCGACGGGCCGTGCGCCCGCTGTCGCTGTACGTGCATGTGCCGTTCTGCGCCAACATCTGCTACTACTGCGCCTGCAACAAGGTCATTACCAAAGACCGTGCGCGCGCCGCGCCCTACCTGCAGCGCCTGGAGCAGGAAATCCAGCTGATCGCCTGCCACCTGGACCCTAAACAACGTGTTGAACAGCTGCATTTTGGCGGCGGCACACCGACCTTCCTCAGCCATGTGGAACTGCGCCAGCTGATGGCCACCCTGCGCCAGCACTTCCACCTGCTGGACGACGATTCCGGCGACTACGGCATCGAGATCGACCCTCGCGAAGCCGACTGGTCGACCATGGGCCTGCTTCGCGAACTGGGCTTCAACCGCGTCAGCCTTGGCGTGCAGGACCTCGACCCGGCCGTGCAGCGCGCAATCAACCGCCTGCAGAGCCTGGAGCAGACCCGCACTTTGATCGAGGCTGCGCGCACGCTGCAGTTTCGCTCGGTCAACCTCGACCTGATCTACGGCCTGCCCAAGCAAACCCCGGAAGGCTTTGCCCGCACCGTGGAAGAAGTGATCCGCCTGCAGCCCGACCGCCTGTCGGTGTTCAACTATGCCCACCTTCCCGAGCGCTTCATGCCGCAACGGCGCATCGACAGCAACGATCTGCCCAGCGCGGCCGCCAAGCTGGAGATGCTGCACGCCACCATCGACCAACTGACCGCCGCCGGTTACCGCTACATCGGCATGGACCACTTCGCCCTGCCCGACGACGAACTGGCCATTGCCCAGGAAGAAGGCACCTTGCAGCGCAACTTCCAGGGCTACACCACCCACGGGCACTGCGACCTGATTGGCCTGGGCGTGTCGGCGATCAGCCAGATCGGCGACCTGTACTGCCAGAACAGCAGTGACCTCAACACCTACCAGGACAGCCTGTCCAACGCCCAGCTGGCTACCCAGCGCGGCTTGCTGTGCAACCACGACGACCGCATACGCCGGGCAGTGATCCAGCAACTGATCTGCCATTTCGAGCTGGATTTCGAACCCATCGAACAGGCTTTCACCCTGGATTTTCGCGGCTACTTCAACGACCTCTGGCCCGAGCTGCTGACCTTGCAGCGCGACGGCCTGATCAGCCTGGACGACAAGGGCATTCGCATCCTGCCCGCCGGCCGGCTGCTGGCGCGCTCGGTATGCATGGTGTTCGACGCGTATCTGGCGATGCACAACCGCCAGCGTTTCTCGCGAGTGATCTGAAAAACAAGGCGTTCAACCGCATGGACAAGCTTCCTTGTCAGGCACACTATGAGCACACAAGGACTCCCGGCAGGCCACCTGCCGGGGTTTCGCCAGCGCGCACCATCATTGCGCACACTGGCCTACACCCTGTGTCGTGAGTTACCCTTACGACTTATGTGTGCTTTCCCACAAGGATCGATTCAAATGTCCGAGCCAGTCAAACTGCGCCCACACAACCAGGCCCATTGCAAGGATTGCAGCCTGGCCCCCCTGTGCCTGCCTCTTTCGCTGAACCTGGAAGACATGGACGCGCTGGATGAAATCGTCAAACGCGGGCGGCCGCTCAAGAAAGGCGAGTTCCTGTTCCGCCAGGGTGACAGTTTTGGCTCGGTCTACGCAGTACGGTCCGGGGCCCTGAAAACCTTCAGCCTCAGCGACAGCGGCGAAGAGCAGATCACAGGCTTTCACCTGCCCAGCGAACTGGTCGGCCTGTCAGGCATGGATACCGAGGCCTACCCGGTATCGGCCCAGGCCCAGGAAACCACTTCGGTGTGTGAAATCCCCTTCGAGCGGCTGGACGAGCTGTCGGTACAGCTGCCACAGCTACGCCGCCAGCTGATGCGGGTGATGAGCCGCGAAATCCGCGACGACCAGCAAATGATGCTGCTGCTGTCGAAAAAAACCGCCGACGAGCGCATTGCCACTTTCCTGGTCAACCTGTCGGCGCGCTTCCGTGCCCGTGGCTATTCGGCCAACCAGTTCCGCCTGAGCATGTCGCGCAACGAAATCGGCAACTACCTTGGCCTGGCGGTAGAAACCGTGTCGCGGGTGTTCACCCGCTTCCAGCAGAACGGCCTGCTGCGCGCCGAGGGCAAGGAAGTGCACATCCTCGACCCGATCCAGCTGTGCGCGCTGGCCGGTGGTGCAATCGAGGCCTGAGGCCGGTCTTTAGCGGGTATACTTGGGCATTCGTTTTCCCAGGATACCCGCAACAATGCACAGCGACGCCTTCGACCTCAAAGCCCTGATCCGCCCGGTAGTGGACTTCCCCAAACCGGGTGTGATCTTCCGCGACATTACCCCGTTATTCCAGTCGCCACGCGGGCTGCGCTATGTGGCCGATCAGTTCATCGAGCGCTATGTCGAGGCTGAATTCAGCCACATCGGCGCCATGGACGCGCGGGGTTTCCTGATCGGCTCGATCATCGCCCACCAGCTGAACAAGCCGCTGATCCTGTTCCGCAAGCAGGGCAAGCTGCCGGCTGACGTGTTGAGCGAGGGTTACCAGACCGAGTACGGCGAGGCCTTCCTGGAAGTGCATGCCGACAGCCTGTGTGAAGGCGACTCGGTGCTGATCTTCGATGACCTGATTGCTACTGGCGGTACGCTGCTGGCGGCGGCGAACCTGGTGCGTCGTACTGGGGCGCAGGTGTTCGAGGCGGCAGCGATCATCGACCTGCCGGAACTGGACGGGTCGCGCCGGTTGCAGGCGGCCGGGGTGCCTACCTTCTGCCTGACCGAGTTTTCCCTCAGCGAGTACTGAGTGGGCTTTTGGGGCTGCTTTGCAGCCCATTCGCGGGTAAACCCGCGCCTACAAAGGCCGCGCATTTTTTGTAGGCGCGGGTTTACCCGCGAATGGGCCGCCAAGCGGCCCCAATGAATCAGAGCGAAATGGGCCGGCGCCCTGCAAAGGCATGGGCCAAGGTACCACCGTCCACCATCTCCAGCTCACCGCCCAGCGGCACACCATGGGCAATCCGAGACGCCACCAAGCCTTTCTCGCTCAGCAACTGGGCAATGTAATGCGCCGTCGCCTCCCCCTCCACCGTCGGGTTGGTCGCCAGGATCACCTCGGTAAAGGTGCCCTGCTCTTCGATCCGTGCCATCAGCTGCGGAATACCGATCGCCTCAGGCCCCAGGCCATCCAACGGCGACAGGTGCCCCTTGAGCACGAAGTAACGGCCACGGTAGCCCGTCTGCTCCACCGCATACACATCGGTCGGCCCCTCGACCACGCACAGCTGGGTGTCGTCACGGCGCGGGTCGGCGCACTGCGGGCACAGTTCCTGCTCGGTGAGGGTGCGACACTGGCGGCAATGCCCTACCCCTTCCATGGCCTGGGTCAAGGCCTGAGCCAGGCGCAGCCCGCCACTGCGGTCGCGCTCGAGCAGTTGCAGGGCCATGCGCTGGGCGGTTTTCTGGCCAACGCCTGGCAAGATGCGCAGGCCGTCGATCAGTTGGCGGATGAGAGGGCTGAAGCTCATGGGAAAGGCCTGACAATTCAATAAGAGGCGGTTTATACCCAGCGGGGGCGGTGGCGTCAAATCACCTCGCCCAAAGCCTGCAAGGTCTGCTTTTTTGTGGGAGCGGCCTTGTGTCGCGAAAGGGCTGCTAAGCAGCCCCGGCACTCTATGCTGCAAAGCTGGAATCCGGGGGCCGCTTCGCGCCCCTTTCGCGACACAAGGCCGCCTCCACATAAGGAGCAGACCGCAGCCGGGTGAAATCTACGCAAAAAAAAACGCCGCTGATAACAGCGGCGTTTTTGAGTACCTCAATGCCTTAGAACGGCATCTTGAAGCCTGGCGGCAGTTGCATGCCGGCGGTCATGCCGCCCATCTTTTCCTGGCTGCTTTGCTCAACCTTGCGCACGGCGTCGTTCAGCGCAGCGGCAATGAGGTCCTCCAGAACTTCCTTGTCGTCTTCATCAGTCGACATCAGGCTCTGGTCGATGCTGACGCGCTTGACGTCGTGACGACCGGTCATCACCACGCTCACCAGACCGCCACCGGACTGACCGGTGACTTCGGCGTTGGCCAGTTCTTCCTGCATCTTCTGCATTTTTTCCTGCATCTGCTGGGCCTGCTTCATCAGGCCGGCCATGCCACCTTTCATCATGGGGTATACCTCGATTGGGTCATGTGATGCGGCCCGGCACCGGGCCGGCCGCATGGTTATCCGTTACTGGCCCTGACTGGCCAGGGCTTCTACAGGCTCAATAGTATCCTGCCGCACCTTGGCGCCGAACAACTTGATCATCTGCTGGATCAACGGATCCTGCTCGATCGACGCGACGGCGTCCTGCTGGCGCTCGGCACGCTTGCGCGCTGCGGCCTGAGCCGGGGTTTCCTGCTCGGGCAGGATCAGCTCGATGCGCAGGTTCAGCGTGCGCCCCAAGTGCTGGTTGAGCGCTTCGTTCAGGCGCCGCTGCTGGGTGGCGTTGAACAACGCACCCTGGCCCGGGTCCAGATGCAGCAACCAGTCGTCGCCATCGGCGGCAATCAGCGTACAGTTTGCCGCGATGTTGCCTGTCATCCCGGACACAGGCAACTGTGGGAATAATTCCAGCCATTGCAGGGCCAGACCGGTGGCCGGTTTGGCTGCCGGCAACGGTTCGGCCGCCGGTTTGGACACGTCTTCCTGAACATGTTCGGCCAGCTCGTCCAGGTAGCTGAAGCCTGCCGGATCGCTTTCGCCGCCGTAATAGTCTTCGTCAAGCGGCGGCTCATCGTCGCGCTCCATCCCCACGGCAGCGTAGGCAGACGGGTCGAAAGGCGGCTCGTCGTGTGCCGGGGTGGCCTGTGGGGGCGCCACCGGGGCAACAGGCTCGGGCTCGGGTGCAGGTGCCGGTTCGGGCGCGAGTTCAGCCGCTAACGGCGCGGGCGCAACGGCAGGCTCTTCCCACGGCAAGTCGACCACTTCGGCAACAGGCTCAGGTACGGAGATGGCCTCGGCTTCGGCCTTCAGCTCAACATCTGCCTCGGCCTCCGGCTCATGATCAGCCGTCGCGGGTGCAGGCACCTCCAGCTGCGGGGCTTGCGCTACAGGCTCCGCCGGCACAGCCGCGACAGGTGATGAAGGCTCGACCGGCGCCGCGGCTGCCACCTGCCCTGCAGGATCAGCTGTGGCCTGGCTGATCCCCGCTGGCTTTAGCACCGGCTTCGGTGCGTCGTCCGTGTCTGCCGGGCGGAACGCCAGCATGCGCAACAGCACCATCTCGAAGCCACCGCGCGGGTCCGGCGCAAGGGGCAGGTCACGGCGGCCAATCAGGCCCATCTGATAATAGAACTGCACATCCTCGGCCGGCAGCGCCGAAGCCAGCGCCAATACCCGCTCGCGATCACCCTGGCCGTTGTCTACCGCTTCGGGCAGCGCCTGGGCAATGGCTACACGGTGCAGCACATTGAGCATTTCGGCCAGAACGCCCGACCAGTCCGGCCCTTGCTCGGCCAGATTACGCACGGCCTCCAGCAAAGCCCTGGCATCGCCTTCGAGCAGTGCCTGCAAGACCCCATACACCTGGCCATGGTCGAGGCTACCCAACATGGCACGTACATCGGCAGCCAGTACCTTGCCTTCACCGAAGGCGATGGCCTGGTCGGTCAGGCTCATGGCATCCCGCATGGAGCCGTCGGCCGCACGCCCCAGCAGCCACAGGGCATCTTCCTCGAACGGCACATTTTCGGCGGCCAGTACGTGGCTGAGGTGCTCCACCACCCGCTCCGGGCTCATGTTCTTCAACGAGAACTGCAGGCAGCGCGACAGGATGGTGGCCGGCAGCTTCTGCGGGTCGGTGGTGGCGAGGATGAACTTGACGTAGGGCGGCGGCTCTTCCAGCGTCTTGAGCAAGGCGTTGAACGAGTGGGTCGAGAGCATGTGCACTTCGTCGATCAGGTAGACCTTGAAGCGCCCACGGCTGGGGGCGTACTGCACGTTATCGAGCAGTTCGCGAGTGTCCTCGACCTTGGTACGGCTGGCGGCGTCGATCTCGATCAGGTCGACGAAACGGCCTTCGTCGATTTCACGGCACACCGAACAGGTGCCACAGGGCGTGGAGGTGATGCCGGTTTCACAGTTCAGGCACTTGGCGATAATACGGGCGATGGTCGTCTTGCCCACGCCGCGGGTACCGGTGAACAGGTAGGCATGGTGCAGGCGCTGGTTGTCCAAGGCATTGATCAAGGCCTTGAGCACATGGGTCTGGCCGACCATTTCGCGGAACGAGCGCGGACGCCATTTTCGTGCAAGAACCTGATAACTCATCGAAAAACCATCGTAGCCTGATCGAGCGGAAGATCGCTAATGCTAGCGGAGCGGGGGCAAAATTGCACCCTGCGCAACTCGTCTAAGCTTGGAATGGCGCATTGTCCAGGGAGGATTGCCTTTGCGAAGACTGCTGGCCCTGTTACTGCTGTGGTCTACAAACAGCCTGGCTGACCAGCCGGTGCTGCGCTTCTCCGTAGCCGAGAGCTGGAGCATGCCCCTGGTACGCATCGAAGGCGATCAGCCAGTGGAGGGATTGCTTTACGACCTGATGCAAGCCGTTGCCAGGCAAGTGGGCGCTCGCCCCGAGTTCCACGTCATGGCCCGCTTGCGCCTGGAGGAGGCCATGAGCAGCGGCGATATTGATGTCCGTTGCTACGTCAGTACCCAATGGCTCAACGACCGCCCAAGGGATTTTGTGTGGAGTATCCCGCTGATTCATCAGCGTGACGTACTGGTCGGCCGCGCCAGCGACAGCACCCCGATACCCCCGGAGCAACTGCCAGCCCAGGCGATCGGCACGGTACTGGGCTACACCTATTCAACCCTGCAACCACTGCTGGACCACGGCCAGTTGCACCGTGAGGACAGCCGCAACCAGTTGCTGGTACTGCAAAAGCTGCAGGCCGGCCGGTATCGCCATGCGGTGAGCAACCAGTTGTCGTTGCAGTGGTTCAACCAAGGGTTGCCAGCGGAGCAGCAATTGCAAGCGCTGGCGGTGCTGGACGAACAGGATTTGGGGTGCATGGTGCGCAACGATCCGGCGATACCGACACAAGGGCTGTTGCGGGCGTTGGTAAGGATGAAGCAGTCGGGGGAGATCGAGCGGATTTTGCAGCGGTATGGAGGGACGGGCGACCCGGACAGTAGGTCTGTGGCCCGGCCCGAAATACCCAGCAAAATGCCGGCACACAGCCAGCGCAACTAACGTCCTGCTCATTTCGCGAACGCTTGCGCAAACACTGCTGGAGCAACTGTCTTGCTCAATTTCTAAAAGCTGGCGCGATCCCTGTGGGAGCGGGCTTGCCCGCGAACACGGGCGAAGCCCGTGCCATCCACCGCGCTATATTCTTCGCGGGCATGCCCGCTCCCACAGCATTGTGCGGCACATTCACAATCGCTATCACAAACTCAACGTCACCGGCCTTTACGTTCAAACGCCAAGCTGACAGCATCCGCCTGCCCCCAGGCAATCTGCATGGCCCGCAAACCATGCTCCAACAACTGCCTGGTTTCTTCGTCCTGAATACGCTCAAGCGCCCGCCGGCTATCGCTGTAGGCGAACATCAGGTAGTGGGAAACATTCATCAACGCGAACTCCATCGGGACGATGCCTTCGCTGATCGCGCGGGAAAGGGATTTGCCTTGGGGAAGATCAAAGACGTGGAGCGGATCGGGGACCAGTTTTTTCATGAGTTCACCATACCGGGCTGAGAGCACCCTTTCGCTTCCACACTTAGGGTGACAGTTGTACGCGGGGTGGAAGACCAGGGGTATGGCAAACCCGGCAGGCCCGAAGGCCTCCCACGCACAACTGTCATATCGACAGCCGCCAAACCACCCAGGCTTCCACACCCGATCGCTGAACTGACAGCGACCGCGAAAGCCTAGTGGGCGAGGTTTACCGGGACAATCAGACGGGAGTCGACGGAACACGTAGGATAATTCGCTATGCCTGCCTGACGTGTAGGGGCTTTCCTAGACTGTTATCAGACCTATCTTAAAGTGGGCACTCTGATCATGTGCTTACTGTTATCGGGCTCCCTGTCTTCACACCAAAGCCCGTAAATACGCACTCAAGAACAACCCCACACCAAACACAAAATGCGTGGCCAGGCTCTTCAGACAGTTCCGCGCAGGTGTCGGCGTTCTGGACGCAAAGAACCCTGCCCCCATCGCCGGCTGCATGAGGCAAAACGGCGCCACGACTGTACCCACACCCACAACTACTGCAGGTAAAAGAGTAGGCGACCGCAACCAGCCCTCCCCTACGATCACAAGCAGCAGCATCGCGAAAAGCACGCCGGTGGCGTAGTGAATCCCCCATCCCCACGCCAACTCATTACGCACCGGTTCCGCTTTGGCAATCGCTTGGTGCGAAACACGCCCGCCTAGCAAGTGCCCCGCCCAACGCCCGACCATGGCAAAGTTCAGCGTTGCCACACCCAACCGCCTCAGCAGCAGCCCCCATAGGTCCATCACTACAGTGGCACCAATGCCAATCGGCAATGCAGCTAGAAACATCGCAGTAAACGTCATTTGAACAAGCCCTCGAAGGTTGACGGTCATTACCCATGCCGCGCAGCATAGAAGTTGAAGTCAACTTCAAGTCAAGGGCCCGAAATGGACATTGCCGACGTCGCCAAACGCACAGGCGTACCCGCATCGACACTGCGTTACTACGAGAAGAAAGGCTTGCTCAAGTCGCTTGCCGGGCACGGTCAGCGTCGACAGTTTGCAGCCGACGTGGCGGACAGGCTAGCGCTGATCGCCCTGGGGCAGGCTGCGGGGTTTTCGCTGGATGAAGTGGGGGCGATGCTGGTGGACCTGCAGGTCGACCGGCAGATGCTGAATGCCAAAGCTGATGAACTGGATGCAAGAATCAAACGATTGCAAGCGATGAGCAAAGGCTTGCGGCATGCCGCGCAATGCCCTGAGAAAGATCATCTGA
Organism: Pseudomonas sp. FW305-E2; assembly: GCF_058782925.1. NCBI lineage: Bacteria > Pseudomonadati > Pseudomonadota > Gammaproteobacteria > Pseudomonadales > Pseudomonadaceae > Pseudomonas > Pseudomonas sp. FW305-E2. The sequence continues at coordinate 18,468 of NZ_JBYSYE010000037.1, forward strand.
CATGCCCGAAATTCCAGCAGCTGATGAAGCTGTCGGCGGCAGGAGCATTGGGCGAAAAGCAGAAAAGAACGAAGACGTTCGTTACAGATTGAGGTTTTCCGACCCCAGAAATGGAGGCGGCCCCACCAGCCACACCCCGGCACTCGATGTTCCCGCTATGGCTGCTCCCTTCCGGGCCTGACCAGGTTAACGGGTAATCAATGCGGGGGGACCGATGGGGCCACCACTACATGCCTCGCTGAGCAGCGAGTGGCGCCATTGTACCGGTCTTTGGGGCAGATACAACCACTGCGGCAGAAAAAGTCATCATTTCTCAATGACTTGTCAGGGGCGAGACGGCCTGGACGGGCCTCTTCGCGGGTAAACCCGCTCCTACGGGGGACCGCGCAGGCTTTTCGAGTTTTGAGCAAGGCCGTTGCCCCCCACAGGGGGGGCACGGATGCCTAGACCGCTATGCCCTGTTCGGCCAGGAATGTGACGAAGGCATCTTCGTCCAGTACCTTCACACCCAGCTCAGCAGCCTTGGCCAGCTTGGAACCTGCCCCCGGCCCTGCCACCACGCAGTGGGTCTTGCCGGAAACGGAGCCGGCAACCTTGGCCCCCAGGCTTTCCAGCTTGTCCTTGGCAATGTCGCGGCTCATGCGCTCCAGCGTACCGGTCAGCACCCAGGTCTGGCCGGCCAGCGGCAAGCCTTCGGCCACCTTCTTCTCGCTGCTCCAGTGCATGCCGAATGCCAGCAGCTGCGCTTCGATGTCCCGGGCCAGTTTCTGGTTTGCTTCATCCTTGAAGAACTCACGCACGGCGTCGGCCTGCTTGGCCGCCAGGGCCTGGCGCAGGTCAATGCCGTCGGCGGCGATGATCTTGTCCAGGCTGTCGAGCTTGGCCACCAACTTCTCGGCACCGGTCGGGCCGACGGAGGCAATGTCGAGCTTGGCGATCATCCCGGCCAAGGTGGTGCTGGCGGCAAATTCGGCGGCCAGCTCACCTTCGTCCTGCAACTGCATACCGCTGTCGAGCAGCTGCTGGATAACCTTCTGGTTGTGCTCGTCTTCAAAGAAATTGTGGATCTCGTAGGCCACTTCGAGACCGATGTCCGGCAAATAGGTCAGCACCTGCGGCAATGCCTGCTGCACGCGCGCCAGGCTGCCCAGCGAGCGGGCCAGCACCTTGGCAGTCTCCTCGCCGACATCCGGGATGCCCAGCGCGTAGATGAAGCGCGCCAGGCTCGGGCGCTTGCTGGCTTCGATGGCATCCAGCAGCTTCTGGGTCGACACCTCGGCAAAGCCTTCAAGGCCGACGACCTGCTCGAACTGCAGCTTGTACAGGTCAGCCGGCGAGCCGATCAGGCCTTCATCCACCAACTGCTCGACACTCTTCTCACCCAGGCCGTCGATGTCCATGGCACGGCGCGACACATAATGAATGATCGCCTGCTTGAGCTGCGCGCCACAGGCCAGGCGGCCGACGCAGCGGTACACCGCACCTTCGCTGGTGGTTTCCTTGCCTTTGCTGCGTTTGACCAGCTGGGTGCGCTCGACCTGCGAACCACACACCGGGCACTCGCTTGGCACCTCTACCGGGCGGGCGTCTTGCGGACGACGCTCCAGCACCACCTGCATCACTTGCGGGATCACGTCGCCGGCCCTGCGAATGATCACCGTGTCGCCGATGCGCAGGCCCAGGCGGGCGATTTCGTCCATGTTGTGCAAGGTGGCGTTGGACACGGTCACACCGGCCACCTTGACCGGCTTCAGCCGCGCCACAGGCGTTACGGCACCCGTACGGCCAACCTGGAACTCAACGTCCAGCACCTCGGTCAGCTCTTCCATGGCCGGGAACTTGTGGGCAATCGCCCAGCGCGGCTCTCGGGCGCGGAAGCCCAGCTCGCGCTGGGCGGCCAGGCTGTTGACCTTGAACACTACACCGTCGATCTCATACGGCAGGCTGTTACGCCGCTCGCCAATGTCGCGGTAGTAGGCCAGGCATTCTTCGATGCCCGCCGCATGCTTGAGCTCGCGGCTGATCGGCAGGCCCCAGGCCTTGAGTTGCTCGAGGATGCCGATGTGGCTGTCGCCGATGCTTTCGGACAACTGGCCGACGCCATAGCAGCAGAACTCCAGCGGGCGGCTGGCGGTGATTTTCGAGTCCAGCTGGCGCAAGCTGCCAGCGGCGGCATTGCGCGGGTTGGCGAAGGTCTTGCCACCGGCCTCGGCCTGGGCGGCATTGAGCCGGTCGAAACCGGCCTTGCTCATGTACACCTCGCCGCGCACCTCCAGCACTGCCGGCCAGCCCTTGCCCTGCAACTTGAGCGGGATGTTGCGCACGGTGCGTACGTTGGCGCTGATGTCTTCGCCAGTGGTGCCGTCGCCCCGGGTGGCGCCCTGCACCAGCTGTCCGTCGCGGTACAGCAGGCTCACGGCCAGGCCATCGAGCTTGGGTTCGCAGCTGTAGTCGACCGCACCCGGCTGATCGAGGCCTTCTACCACACGGCGACCGAACTCACGCAGATCGGCTTCTTCGAAGGCGTTGCCCAGGCTGAGCATGGGCACTTCGTGGCGCACCTGGCTGAACGCAGCCAAGGCAGCGCCGCCAACGCGCTGGGTGGGCGAGTCAGGGGTTACCAGGTGCGGGTGTTCAGCTTCCAGCGCCTTGAGCTCGTTGAACAGGCGGTCGTATTCGGCATCGGGCACGCTGGGCTCGTCGAGCACGTAGTAGCGATAGTTATGCTGATCGAGCTCGGCACGCAGTTCGAGGATACGGGTTTCGGCGGTCATGGGATTTGTCTTCTCTTGCAAAGCAAAAGAGCAGCTTGGGGTGGTGCGTGGGGTTCCAGGTGTCTGTTGACTGTGCCGGCCTCTTCGCGGGTAAACCCGCTCCTACAAGGGCGTCACATGCCTAGGGCGGTGATGTACCTGTAGGAGCGGGTTTACCCGCGAAGAGGCCGGAACAGGCAACGACGATACCCGAACCGGCCAGCACGCCCTCAGGCTGCTCTTTCGTCTGGATCTGTCAGCGTTTCTGGGTCAGCGCGCGGCGCTCGAACTCGACGATACGCTGGCGGTAGTGCTCGATGGTCTGGGCAGTCAGCACGCTGCGCTGGTCATCCTTGAGCTCACCGTTCAGTTCGTGGGCCAGCTTGCGTGCCGCGGCAACCATCACGTCGAAAGCCTGCTTCGGATGACGCGGGCCCGGCAAACCGAGGAAGAAGCTCACAGCGCGAGTGCTGAAGTGATCGATGTCGTCCAGATCGAACACGCCAGGCTTGACTGCGTTGGCCATCGAGAACAGCACCTCGCCGTGACCGGCCATGCTCTCGTGGCGGTGGAAGATGTCCATTTCGCCGAAGCGCAAGCCGCTTTCCAGGATGTTCTGCAGCAGCGCCGGGCCCTTGAAGCCACCCTCGTCGCGGGAGATCACGCTGATGACCAGCACCTCTTCGGCGGGTGGCAACTCCTTGACGCTGCTGCTGGCAGACGCTGCGCCGCTGCTACGGTTGTTGTCGGCGGCAAAGTCGTCATCGCTGTCGGCAAACAGGTCGGGCTCGCGCTGCTCGGCGCTCAGGTTCAGGTCACCCTGCTGCACATCGGCAGCCGCACTGGCTCGCTTGCCGCGCTTGCTGGCCTTGACCGGCTTGGGCTCACGCTCGCGATCACGCGCAGACGCGCTGAGGGACGGCAGGTCGCTTTCGTCCAGCTCAGGCTCCTTGTGGGTATCGAGCACTCGCGACGGGCCGAGCACTTCGGCACTGCCACCCTCTTCGTCCGGCAGGTTGGAATAACTGCGATCCAGACGGAATTTCAACTTGCCTTTCCCGCCGCGCATGCGGCGCCAGCCGTCGAAAAGAATCCCGGCGATAACAATGATGCCGATGAGGATCAGCCACTCGCGCAGACCGATTTCCATGTAATCCCGTGCCTCTATAAAAATATGCTTGAAAACAAAGGGTTCAAAGCCCTTTAACACGTGGCGCCAACTCTATGTTCTGACAGGCGTTTTACCCACGCAAAAAACGAGTGACATTAAGCTAGCACGACCAAAGACAACTTTACACCGTCTGTCGCACACGGCGGGGGCATTTCGCTGCAGAATGTGCCCCTATCGTCGTGCATCAAGCGTCGACCATGGCCATGGCCGCCTCCACATCAACTGCAACAAGGCGTGAACAACCCGGCTCATGCATGGTCACCCCCATCAATTGGTCCGCCATCTCCATGGCAATCTTGTTATGGGTGATGTAGATGAACTGCACGCTTTCACTCATTTCCTTGACCAGACGCGCGTAGCGCCCGACGTTGGCATCGTCCAGCGGTGCATCGACCTCGTCGAGCATGCAGAACGGTGCGGGGTTCAACTTGAAGATGGCAAACACCAGCGCCAAAGCGGTCAGTGCCTTCTCGCCACCGGACAGCAGATGGATGGTGCTGTTCTTCTTGCCCGGCGGTCGCGCCATGATCGTTACCCCTGTATCGAGTAGATCTTCGCCCGTCAGTTCCAGATAAGCGCTGCCACCACCGAAAACTTTTGGGAAAAGTGCCTGTAATCCGGCATTTATCTGATCAAAGGTATCCTTGAAGCGGTTGCGGGTTTCCTTGTCGATTTTGCGGATGACGTTTTCGAGGGTCTCCAGCGCTTCGACCAGGTCGGCGTCCTGAGCGTCCAGGTATCGTTTGCGCTCGGACTGCTGCTCGTATTCTTCGATGGCCGCCAGGTTGATCGCCCCCAGGCGCTGGATGCGCGCTTCAAGCTGTTCCAGCTCCTGCTCGGTGCCCTGCTCGCTGGCCTCGGCTTCCAGGGTGGCGAGCACGCCTTGCAGGTCATAGCCGTCGGCCAGCAACTGCTCTTGCAGGGTCTTGCGCCGCACATCCAGGCCCTGGCACTCCAGGCGCAGCTGCTCCAGTTGACCACGCAGCAGCTGGGCCTGCTGCTCGGCCTGGGTGCGGCGTTTTTCGGCATCGCGCAGTTCGCGGTCAGCTTCGTCCATGTGCAGGCGAGCCAGGCGCATTTCCTCGTCGACGCTCATGCGCCGCTCCAGCAGCTCCTCCAGCTTCAGGCGCAGTTCTTCCTGCGGGGCTTCACCCTCCTCCAGGTTCAGGCTCAGTTGTTCCTGGCGCTCGGTCAGGCGCGCAGCTTGCTGCTCCAGACGCTCCAGCGCCTGGCGGGTGGAGTCGTGCTGGGCACGCAACGACCCCAGGCGCACCGCCAGCTGGTGAGCGTGGTCCTTGTGCTGGCGGGCCTCCTGACGCACCCGGTCAAGGCTTTCGCGCAGGGTGTCGCGGCGGGCCATCAACTGTTCGCGCTGCTCGGTGTCCTGGGCCATGAGCTCCAGAGCCTCTTGCAGCAGCAGGCGTGCTTCGCCCAGTTGCTCGTGTTCCAGGGCGCGCTGCTCTTCCAGCTCGCTCAGCTCTTCGTGCAAGCGGCGGCGGCGCAACTCGACCTGCTCGGCGCGCGCGCGGCTGGCCGAAAGACTGGCCTTCAGCTCGCCGTGCAGGCGGTTTTCATCCTGTGTGCGGCGGCGCAACTGTTCGCGCTGCTCCTCCAGGTCCAGTTGCTGCTCGCGCAGCGCCTGCAACTGTTGATCGAGTTGCTCCAGCGCCGCTTCCTGCTCCAGTTGTTCCTGGCCCAGGCGTTCGATTTCCTGGCCGCGCGCCAGCACGCCGCCTTCGGCCTCGCCACCTCGGCGTACCCGCACGAAGTGCCGGCCGACCCAGTAGCCATCACGACTGACCAGGCTCTGCCCTTCGCCGAGCGACGCGCGCTGCTCCAGTGCCTGAGCCAGGTCTTCCACAGGCCTGACCTGGCCCAGCCAGGGCGCCAGGTCGATACGGCTCTCAACCTTCTCCAGCAAGCTGCCGGGCAACGTCGCCCCCGCGCCGACGGCCAGCAGCAAACGCAGCTCACCCTGTTCCAGGCCCGCAAAATCGAGGTCGTTGAAATCGTCCACCAGCACAGCCTGCAGATCGGCGCCAAGCACCGTCTCTACCGCCAGCTCCCAACCCGGCTCCACCCGCAAGCCTTCGGCCAGCCGCGGCTGTTGCTCCAGCCCTTGGCCGTGCAGCCATTGCGCAGCACCTGCGCCCGGCTCCAGGGCGGCCTGCTGCAAGGCTTCAAGCGAGGCCAGACGCCCGCCCAGACGCTGCAGGTCACCCTGTGCCTGCTGTTGCGCCTGGGTGGCCTGCTGCATTTGCTCGCGCGCGCTTTCCAGGCGCTCGATCACCTGCTCTTCGCAGAGCTGCAGTTCCTCCAGCAGCATTTCGCTGCTGGCCAGTTGCTCGGCCAGTTCGAGCATGGCGGCATCCTGCGGGTCGCCGCCCAGTTGCTCGCGCTCCTCGACCAACTTGCGCTGGCGCTCGGCCTGGCGCTCAAGGCTGGTTTCCAGCTGCTGCAGGCGCGCCTGCTGCACTTCGGCCTGGCGGCGCGGTTCGGCGGAGCGGCTGTTGAAGCTGTCCCACTGTTCCTGCCAGCCGTGCATGCCCAGCTCGGCCTCTTCAAGCGCGGCAGCGGCTTCCTCGGCAGCCGCCAGGGTCATTTCCTGCTCGGGTTCGAGCATGGCCAGCTCTTCGCCCAAAGTCGCCAGCAGGGTACGGTCGTGCCCCAGATGCGATTCGGTTTCCAGGCGTGTGCGCTCGGCTTCCTTGAAGTCGTCCTGCAACTGCCGCAGGCGCTGCTGGCCATGCTGAATGCTCTGCTCGACCCGGGCGATGTCACCGGCCACCGAATAGAAACGGCCCTGCACCTGGTTGAAGCGTTCGGACAGTTCGTGATGACCGTCGCGCAGGCGTTCGATACTGGCATCGGCATTGCGCTGCTCGGCCACCAGTGCCTCGTGAGAAACGCCCTGATCGCCGATCACCGATTCGCGCTGGCGTACTTGTTCGTCCAGGTCTCGCCAGCGCAAGGCAGACAGGCGCGCTTTCATCTGCCGCTCCTGAGCCTTGTACTCACGGTACTTCTCGGCGGCCTGGGCCTGGCGATGCAGACGCTCCAGCTGGCGCTCGAGCTCTTCGCGCAGGTCGGTCAGGCGCGCCAGGTTTTCCTGGGTGCGACGGATGCGGTTCTCGGTTTCGCGGCGGCGCTCCTTGTATTTGGAAATGCCCGCCGCTTCCTCGATGAAGTTGCGCAGCTCCTCGGGCTTGGCCTCGATCAGCTTGGAGATCATGCCCTGCTCGATGATCGAGTAGCTGCGCGGCCCCAGCCCCGTCCCGAGGAAGATATCGGTGATGTCACGCCGGCGGCACTTGGTACCATTGAGGTAATAGCTGTTCTGCCCGTCGCGGGTAACCTTGCGGCGGATCGAAATCTCGGCGTAGGCGGCATACTCGCCGACCAGGGTGGTTTCGCTGTTGTCGAACACCAGTTCGATACTGGCCTGGCTGACCGGCTTGCGGCCACTGGAGCCGTTGAAGATGACGTCGGTCATCGACTCGCCGCGCAGGTTTTTTGCCGAACTTTCGCCCATCACCCAACGCACCGCGTCGATGATATTGGACTTGCCGCAGCCGTTTGGGCCGACCACGGCCGCCATGTTGCTGGGGAAGTTGACCGTGGTCGGGTCGACGAACGACTTGAACCCGGCCAGGCGAATGCACTTCAGGCGCATCGGTCAGCCTCTGGCCAGTGCCGCCAGCACCAGTTCGCAGCTGCGCTGGCCATAGGCGGTGAGCACCTCGCGAATGCGCGGCAGGTCGCGGGAGACCACGGCTTCGAGCAGGCGGGCGAACAGGTCGAGATAGTCGATCATGTTGGCCTGGCGCTGGTCCAGCGACAGGTAATAGGCACGGCTCATGGCCGGCTGCAGGTTTTCCACGGTTTCCTGCAGGAACGGGTTGTCGGCGAACGGATAGGCCGCACGCATGACCGCAAAACTGTCGGCGACGAAGGTCTTGATGTCGAGCTGGTCATGGGCACGCTGCAGCCGCTGCTGGATCTCCAGAAACGGGCGCAGGTCGGCTTCGGTGCGCCATTTTTGCGCAACCGCATTGCCCAGCAGGATGTAGAACTCGCCCATCAGCGAGCACAGGCTACGAACGCTGCGTTCGTCCAGTTCGGTGACATGGGCACCACGTCGCGGCAGGATCGCCACCAGATGGCGGCGTTCGAGGATCAGCAGTGCTTCGCGCACCGAGCCGCGGCTGACGTTGAGCGCCTGGGTAACCTTCTGCTCCTGGATACGTTCGCCTGGCGCCAGCTCGCCGCGGATGATGCGTTCGGCCAGGTAATCGGCAATCTGCTCGGAGAGGCTGTCCGGGGCCTTGAACGTCATGGTTTTCCTTCAAAATCATTGAACTGGGCACAAGGGGCGAATTGTAGCGTACTTGGGCGGTAATCGCGCAGAGGGGCCAGGTGGTTTATTTGACCTTTCAGACAGCCACGCGCCCGGCGCGATCTATGCTTGGAATAGAGGCAGTGTGTGCGGCTGGGCATGGACATGTGCATTTTCTTGACCCTTGAGTCAGAAAAATATTGACCTGCTAGACAGGTCTTGCTTAGAGTCCGCCCAACAACAATAAAACCATTGCGAGGCCATCCCCGTGATCCAGTTTCTCGTCAACCAGGAGCTGCGTAGTGAGCACGCCCTGGACCCTAACATGACAGTGCTGCAGTACCTGCGCGAGCACCTGGGCAAACCCGGCACCAAGGAGGGCTGCGCCAGTGGTGACTGCGGTGCGTGCACCGTGGTGGTCGGTGAACTGAGCCAGGACGACCACGGCAACGACAGCCTGCGCTACCGCAGCCTCAATTCGTGCCTGACCTTTGTGTCGTCGCTGCACGGCAAGCAACTGATCAGCGTCGAGGGGCTCAAGCACCAAGGCCAACTGCACAGCGTGCAACAGGCCATGGCCGATTGCCATGGATCGCAGTGCGGCTTCTGCACCCCTGGCTTTGTCATGTCGCTGTTCGCTCTGCAAAAGAACAGCAGCGGCCCTGACCTGCACCAGGCCCAGGAAGCCCTGGCTGGCAACCTGTGCCGCTGCACCGGTTACCGGCCGATCCTCGACGCCGCCGAGCAGAGCTGCCGCCAGCCCTGCCGCGACCAGTTCGATGCCCAGCAGGCACAAACCATCAGCCGCCTCAAGGCCATTGCCCCGACGCAGACCGGCGAGCTGAACAGCGGCGACAAGCGCTGCCTGGTGCCGCTGACCGTGGCGGATCTGGCCGACCTGTACAGCTCGCACCCCGAAGCGCGGCTGCTGGCCGGTGGTACCGACCTGGCGCTGGAAGTCACCCAGTTCCACAAGACCTTGCCCGTGATGATCTACGTCGGCCACGTGGCCGAGCTCAAGCGCATCGAGAAAACCGCCAGCCACCTGGAAATCGGCGCCGCCACCCCGCTCACCGACTGCTATGGCGCGCTTAACGAGGAATATCCTGACTTCGGCGCCCTGCTGCATCGTTTTGCCTCGCTGCAAATCCGCAACCAGGGCACCCTCGGCGGCAACATCGGCAACGCCTCGCCAATCGGCGACTCGCCACCCCTGCTGATCGCCCTGGACGCGCAGGTGGTGCTGCGCCAGGGTGAACGCCAACGGGTGATGCCACTGGAAGACTACTTCATCGACTACCGCATCACGGCTCGCCAGGACAGCGAGTTCATCGAGAAGATCATCGTACCGCGCGCCTCCAGTGACTGGGCGTTCCGCGCCTATAAAGTGTCCAAACGCCTGGACGACGACATCTCCGCCGTGTGCGCAGCCTTCAACCTGAGCATCGAAGACGGTGTGGTCAGCGGTGTGCGGATCGCCTTCGGCGGCATGGCGGCGATACCCAAGCGCGCCCGTGCCTGCGAGGCAGCGTTGCGCGGCAAGCCGTGGAACCAGGCCGCCATCGAGCGCGCCTGCCAGGCCTTGGCCGAGGACTTCACCCCACTCAGCGACTTCCGCGCCAGCAAGGAATACCGCCTGCTGACCGCGCAGAACCTGCTGCGCAAGTACTTCATCGAACAGCAAACGCCGCACATCGAAACCCGGGTGACCGCTTATGTCTAACCATCACGTAGCCAAAAGCCAGGCCGAGATGGCCGAACTGTTCAGCCAGGACCTGACCACCGGGGTCGGCCGCAGCGTCAAGCACGACAGCGCCGACAAGCATGTATCCGGCGAGGCTGTGTACATCGACGACCGCCTGGAATTCCCCAACCAGTTGCACGTCTACGCCCGCACCGCCGACCGCGCCCATGCGCGCATCCTGCGCATCGACACCACGCCGTGCTACGCCTTCGAGGGCGTGCGCATTGCCATCACCCACGAAGACATCCCCGGCCTGAAGGACATCGGCCCGGTGGTGGCCGGCGACCCATTGCTGGCCATCGACAAGGTCGAGTTCTTCGGCCAGCCGGTGCTCGCTGTCGCTGCCCGCGATCTTGAAACCGCACGCAAAGCGGCCATGGCCGCCATCGTCGAGTACGAAGACCTGGAGCCGGTGCTGGACGTGGTCGATGCACTGCGCAAGAAGCACTTCGTGCTCGACAGCCACACCCACCAGCGCGGCGATTCGGCTGCCGCCCTGGCCAGCGCCCCGCACCGCATTCAGGGCACCCTGCACATCGGCGGCCAGGAGCACTTCTACCTGGAAACGCAGATTTCCTCGGTCATGCCCACCGAAGACGGCGGCATGATCGTCTACTGCTCCACGCAGAACCCCACCGAAGTGCAGAAACTGGTCGCCGAAGTGCTCGACGTGCCGATGAACAAGGTGGTGCTGGACATGCGCCGCATGGGTGGCGGTTTTGGCGGCAAGGAAACCCAGGCCGCCAGCCCGGCATGCCTGTGCGCGGTAGTCGCGCGCCTGACCGGCCAGCCAACCAAGATGCGCCTGCCGCGGGTCGAAGACATGACCATGACCGGCAAGCGCCACCCGTTCTACGTCGAGTATGACGTGGGCTTCGACGACAACGGCCGGCTGCACGGTATCAATTTCGACCTGGCCGGCAACTGCGGCTATTCGCCCGACCTGTCCGGTTCGATCGTCGACCGTGCCATGTTCCACTCCGACAACGCTTACTACCTGGGCGATGCCACCGTCCACGGCCACCGCTGCAAGACCAATACCGCCTCCAACACCGCCTACCGCGGCTTTGGCGGCCCACAGGGTATGGTCGCCATCGAGCAGGTGATGGACCATATCGCCCGTCATCTGGGCCGTGACCCACTGGCCGTGCGCAAGGCCAACTATTACGGCAAGACCGAACGCAACGTCACCCACTACTACCAGACCGTCGAGCACAACATGCTCGAGGAGATGACCGCCGAACTGGAAGCCAGCAGCGACTACGCCGAACGCCGCGAGTCGATCCGCCGCTTCAACGCCAACAGCCCGATCCTGAAGAAAGGCCTGGCACTGACACCGGTCAAGTTCGGCATTTCGTTCACCGCCACCTTCCTCAACCAGGCCGGTGCACTGATCCATATCTACACCGACGGCAGCATTCACCTGAACCACGGCGGCACCGAAATGGGCCAAGGCCTGAACACCAAGGTGGCTCAGGTGGTGGCGCAGATCTTCCAGGTTGATTTCAGCCGCATCCAGATCACTGCCACCAACACCGACAAGGTACCCAACACCTCGCCAACCGCAGCGTCGAGTGGTGCAGACCTGAACGGCAAGGCGGCGCAGAACGCGGCCGAAATCCTCAAGAAACGCCTGACCGAGTTTGCCGCACGGCACTATCAGGTGACCGAGGAAGACGTCGAATTCCGCAACGGCCATGTGCGGGTGCGCGACCAGATCGTCAGCTTCGAGCAACTGGTGCAGCAGGCTTACTTCGCTCAGGTGTCACTGTCCAGCACCGGGTTCTACCGCACGCCGAAAATCTTCTACGACCGCAGCCAGGCACGCGGCCGGCCGTTCTACTACTTCGCCTTTGGCGCTGCCTGCGTGGAAGTGATCGTCGATACGCTGACCGGCGAATACAAGATGTTGCGCGCCGACATCCTGCACGACGTAGGCGATTCGCTGAACCCTGCGATCGACATCGGCCAGGTAGAGGGCGGTTTCATCCAGGGCATGGGCTGGCTGACTACCGAAGAGCTGGTGTGGAACGCCAAAGGCAAGCTGATGACCAACGGCCCGGCCAGCTACAAGATCCCGGCCGTGGCCGACATGCCACTGGACTTGCGGGTGAAGCTGGTGGAAAACCGCAAGAACCCGGAAGACACCGTGTTCCACTCCAAGGCCGTGGGCGAGCCGCCGTTCATGCTGGGCATTGCCGCCTGGTGCGCGATCAAGGATGCCGTGGCCAGCCTCGCCAACTACCGCGTGCAGCCACAGGTGGACGCGCCGGCAACACCGGAGCGGGTGCTGTGGGGCTGTGAGCAGATGCGCAAGGCGGTGGCTGCCACTCAGTCCGCAGAACCGGAGCTGGAAACCGTCACCCAGTAACGCCGCGCTCCGCTTTTTCTGTGGGAGCGGCCTTGTGTCGCGAAAGGGCTGCGCAGCAGCCCCAAATATGTATGTTGCTTTAAATATTCTGGGGCCGCTTCGCGCCCCTATCGCGACACAAGGCCGCTCCCACAAAGAAGCGGACCGCGTTGACCTGAAGAGGATCTGCATCATGCACCAATGGATCAACGCCCTCGCCGACCACCAGTCCCGTGGCGAAGCGTGCGTGCTGGTGACCATCATCGAGGAACGCGGCTCGACCCCGCGCAATGCCGGCTCGAAGATGGTGGTCAGCGCCAGCGGTCTGTTCGACACCATCGGCGGCGGCCACCTGGAATACAAGGCGCTGCACATCGCCCGGCAAATGCTCGAAGCGCAGCGCACCACGCCGCACCTTGAGCGCTTCAGCCTCGGCGCCAGCCTGGGCCAGTGCTGCGGCGGCGTGACCGTGCTGCTGTTCGAACCCATGGCCGCCGTGCAGGCTCAGATCGCCGTGTTCGGCGCGGGCCATGTCGGCAGGGCTCTGGTACCCTTGCTCGCCGCGCTCCCCTGCCGGGTGCGCTGGATCGACTCGCGTGAACAGGAATTCCCCGAGCTCATCCCCAACGGGGTGACCAAGGTGGTCAGTGAAGAGCCGGTCGACGAAGTCGCAGACCTGCCGCCCGGCAGCTACTGCATCGTCATGACCCACAACCACCAGCTCGACCTGGAACTGACCGCCGCCATTCTCAAGCGCAACGATTTCACCTGGTTCGGCCTGATCGGCTCGAAGACCAAACGGGTCAAGTTCGAGCACCGCCTGCGCGAGCGAGGCTTCGACGAGGCCGTCATGGCACGCATGCGCTGCCCGATGGGCCTGGCCGAGGTCAAGGGCAAGCTGCCCATCGAGATCGCCGTGTCTATCGCCGGTGAAATCATTGCCACTTACAACGCCTGCTTCGGCCAGCACGACGCTGCCGCCAATGCCGGCCCCATTGCCCAATTGCTGCCGCCCTCCCGCCGCAGCCAAGCCATTTGACGAGTGTGTTATGACCGTTACCCGCAAAGCCTACCGTGCCGCCATCCTGCACAGCATTGCCGACCCGGCCGAGGTGGGCCTGGAGGCTTCCCATGAATACTACGAAGACGGCCTGCTGGTGGTCGACGATGGCCGCATCAGCGCCGTTGGGCACGCCAGTGAACTGCTGCCGACGCTGGATGCCGGCATCCCGGTCGAGCACTACCAGGACGCGCTGATCACCCCGGGCTTCATCGATACCCACATCCACTTCCCGCAGACCGGCATGATCGGCTCGTACGGCGAGCAGTTGCTGGACTGGCTGAACACCTACACTTTCCCATGCGAAAAGCAGTTCGCCGACAAAGGCCACGCCGACCAGGTGGCGAAAATCTTCCTCAAGGAACTGCTGCGCAACGGCACCACCACTGCGCTGGTATTCGGCAGCGTGCACCCGGAATCGGTCAACGCCCTGTTCGAAGAGGCCGAGCGCCTGGACCTGCGCCTGATCGCCGGCAAAGTGATGATGGATCGCAACGCGCCGGACTACCTGACCGACACCGCCGAATCGGGCTATGCCGAAAGCAAGGCACTGATCGAGCGCTGGCATGGCAAGGGCCGCCTGCATTATGCCGTTACCCCGCGGTTCGCCCCAACCAGCACGCCGGAACAATTGACCCTGGCCGGCCAATTGCTCAAGGAGCACCCGGGCGTGTACATGCACACGCACCTGTCGGAAAACCTCAAGGAAATCGACTGGGTCAAGTCGCTGTTCCCCGAGCAGAAGGGTTACCTGGACGTCTACGACCACTTCGAGCTGCTGGGCGAGCGCTCGGTGTTTGCCCACGGCGTGCACCTGTGCGACGACGAGTGCCAGCGCCTGGCAGAAACCGGCTCGGCCGTGGCCTTCTGCCCCACCTCCAACCTGTTCCTCGGCAGCGGCCTGTTCAACCTGCCCCAGGCCGAGCGGTTCAAGGTCAACGTGGGCCTGGGTACCGACGTTGGCGCCGGCACCAGCTTCTCTCTGCTCAACACCCTGAACGAGGCATACAAGGTGATGCAGCTGCAAGGCGCGCGCCTGCACCCGTACAAATCGCTGTACCTGGCCACCCTCGGCGGCGCCCGCGCACTGCGCCTGGACGACCGTATCGGTAGCCTGCGCCCAGGCAACGATGCCGACTTCGTGGTGCTGGACTACAAGGCCACACCACTGCTGGACTACCGCATCCAGCAGTCCAACAGCATCGAAGAAACCTTGTTCGTGCTCACCACCCTGGGCGATGACCGTACCGTGCGTGAAACCTACGCCGCCGGGCGCTGCGTGCACCAGCGCTAAGGTTCTTTCGCCAGGCCCCGATACAGCGCGCCGCCGATTGCAGCACCGATCAGCGGCGCCACCCAGAACAGCCACAGCTGCTGCAGGGCCCAGCCACCGACGAACAAGGCCGGCCCCGTGCTACGCGCGGGGTTGACCGAGGTATTGGTCACCGGGATCGAGATCAGGTGGATCAGGGTTAGGGCCAGGCCGATGGCGATCGGTGCAAAACCTGCCGGTGCGCGGGCGTCGGTCGCCCCCATGATGACCACCAGGAACATCGCCGTCATCACCACTTCACTGACAAAACCCGCACCCAGCGTATAGCCACCGGGCGAATGGTCGGCGTAGCCGTTTGAAGCCAACCCCGAAGACAGCTCGAACCCGGCCTTGCCGCTGGCGATGAGGTAGATCACCCCGGCCGCCAGGATGGCACCGATCACCTGGGCGATCACATAAGGCAGCAGCTCTTTGGCCGGGAAGCGCCCGCCGACCACCAGCCCGAACGACACGGCAGGGTTTAGATGGCAACCCGAGATATGGCCGATGGCAAAGGCCATGGTCAGTACGGTGAGGCCGAAGGCGAAGGCGACACCGAGCACACCGATGCCGACGGGGGAACTGGCTGCGAGTACCGCACTGCCACAGCCACCAAGGACCAGCCAGAAGGTGCCGATCAGTTCGGCACCCATGCGTTTACCGAGGGACATGCTCATGAATCCATTCCTCAAGAAGTTGAACGCAGCGAATGCGCAAGCCCAACTGCTTGATGAAGGTTTGCTCACAAGAATTTAGCAGACCTTTGGGTTATGGCCAGTTGTGGCTAGGGGCTGATTTGCAGCCCCTCGATCACACCGGCAAACGTTCAACCCTTGACGGAAACCTTGGGCTTTTTCAGCAAATGCGAGAACACCGCATGCAAATCGTCCGAGGCGCTCTCCTCGTCCAGGTTCAGCTTGCTGTCGATGTGGTCCATGTGATGCATCATCAGGCTCACGGCCTGCTCGGCATCGCGCGCCTCGATGGCATCGATGAGCTGCATGTGCTCATCGTAAGAGCAGTGCGAGCGGTTGCCGCTTTCGTACTGGGCAATGATCAGCGAAGTCTGCGATACCAGGCTGCGCTGGAAACTTACCAGCGGTGCATTGCCCGCCGCTTCGGCCAGCTTGAGGTGGAACTCACCGGACAGGCGAATGCCGGCACCCCGGTCACCGCGCGAAAAGCTGTCGCGCTCCTCACGCACCATCTGCCGCAGCTCGTTGAGCTGATCGGGGGTGGCATGCTGCACCGCCAGCTCGGTGATGGCGCGTTCGACCATGCGCCGTGAGAAGAACACCTGGCGCGCCTCTTCTACAGTCGGGCTGGCCACCACCGCGCCGCGGTTCGGCCGCAGCAGCACCACGCTTTCGTGGGCCAGGCGCGACAAGGCGCGGCGGATGATGGTGCGGCTGACGCCAAAGATCTCGCCCAGCGCTTCCTCGCTCAACTTGGTGCCCGGAGCCAGACGCTGCTCGAGGATCGCCTCGAAAATATGCGCGTAGACGATGTCGTCCTGGGTACCGCTGCGGCCGGCCTTGCCGACTCGTGCAGGTTTTTTCAGAGGTTGCAGCTGTTCGTTCATGGGCTCTCGAGGCACGAAGAGAAAGTATGGCGCCATTGTACACAGGCTGAGGCGATTCCGCAGGGGGCGTTTTACCTATATAGCCGTTGTACGACGCATTGCGCATACAAAACATAAAACATTATTTGCTTTATTTGTACACAAAAGCATAATCCATCGAGCAACTTCTTGACCCATGAGTCAACAAAAAGGTCAGACGTCTGCCTTCCCTCGCGGAGCCGCCAAGTGCATTGCGCAGGAAACTGGCTCCATAACAACAAGAAAGACTTGAGGAGTACCCGCTGTGGAAAGCCGCAAATCCGAAGCCCCTACGCTGGATCTCGCCCCGCCGCTCGAAACGAGCTGGCTGGAGCGGATTTTCAAACTCAAGCAACACGGCAGCACTGTCAAAACCGAAATGATCGCTGGGGTGACCACCTTCATCACCATGGCCTACATCATCTTCGTCAACCCCAACATCATGGCCGACGCCGGCATCGACCATGGTGCCGCTTTTGTCGCCACCTGCATCGCCGCCGCGCTGGGCTGCCTGCTGATGGGCCTGTACGCCAACTGGCCGGTGGGCCTGGCGCCGGGCATGGGGCTCAATGCTTTCTTTACCTACACCGTGGTCGGCACCATGGGCTACAACTGGGAAACGGCGCTGGGGGCGGTATTCGTTTCCGGCGTGTTGTTCATGTTCCTGACCTTGTCGAAAGTGCGCGAATGGCTGCTCAACAGCATCCCGGTCAGCCTGCGCCATGCCATGGGGGCCGGCGTCGGATTGTTTCTCGGGCTGATCGGCCTTAAGACCGCAGGCATCATCGTCGACAGCCCCGCCACCCTGATCAAGCTGGGCTCGTTGCATGAGCCGGGGCCGCTGCTGGCGGCCGTGTGCTTCCTGCTGATCGCCATCCTGAGCTACAAGCGGGTATTCGGCGCGATCCTGATCAGCATCATTGGTGTCACCCTGGCGGGCTGGGGCCTGGGCCTGGTCAAGTTTGGCGGGGTGATGTCGATGCCCCCAAGCCTGGCACCGACCTGGATGGCCATGGACGTGGCTGGCGTGTTCAATGTCAGCATGATCAGCGTGGTGCTGGCGTTCCTGTTCGTGCACATGTTCGACACTGCCGGCACGCTGATGGGGGTTGCCCAGCGAGCGAACCTGGTAGCGCCGGACGGGCGTATCGAAGGCCTGTCACGCGCCTTGAAGGCCGACAGTGCTTCCAGCGTATTCGGTGCTGTGGTCGGCGTGCCCCCAGTGACCAGTTATGTGGAGAGTGCCGCAGGTGTCGCCGCAGGTGGCCGTACCGGTTTGACGGCGGTGGTGGTCGGCTTGCTGTTCGTCGCAGCGATGTTCTTCGCCCCGCTGGCGGGGATGATCCCGGCCTACGCGACAGCAGGCGCGCTGATCTACGTGGCAATGCTGATGATGGGCAGCATGGCGCACATCCATTGGGACGAAGCCACCGACAGCATTCCGGCGATTGTCACGGTCATCATGATGCCGCTGACCTTCTCCGTTGCCGATGGTATCGCGCTGGGTTTCATCACCTACGTCGCGTTGAAGGCAGGTACCGGCAAGTACAAGGAAATCTCGGCCAGCCTGTGGGTACTGTGCGCAATCTTCATTGCCAAGTTCGTGTTCCTCTGAGCAAGGGCGCTTGGCTTTAGATTTCCAGTGTTTTCGAAATCGAGCGCCGCACGCGCGGCGCATCGCGAGCAAGGTCGCTCCTACGCTTGTTCCGGCCCATTAATGCCTGCGAGGGACGCGCGAACGCCTTGTTGGGACGCCACGATATGGCGCCCTTGCTCAACATTTGAAAGGCCTGCGCGGTCGCCCGTAGGAGCGGGTTTACCCGCGAAAGGGCCGGGCCTGCCGGCCAATCTCCATCCGCCGCTCAGCGTTGCCGCCACCACCGTATTCGCGGGTAAACCCGCTCCTACAACGGGGGTGAACAGTTGGATACAGGCCGCCGTAGGAGCGGGTTCACCCGCGAAAGGGCCGGGCCTGCTGGCCAATCTCCACCCGCCGTTCACCGTTGCCGCCGCTACCGTATTCGCGGGTAAACCCGCTCCTACACCTGATCTGGGGTGGACACACATCGGTGATTGGGCGCAGGCCGCCGTAGGAGCGGGTTCACCCGCGAAGAGGCCGGCACAGGCCACACAAAAACAGCAGACGAAAAAAAGCCCGCCAGTGTGAGAGCGGGCCAAAGGACCTACGAAGATTCTTCTAGCGACCAACTAGCTTCCACGATAGGTCGAATAGCTGTACGGCGAAATCAGCAGCGGCACATGGTAATGCTCCTGCGACTCGTCGATGCCAAAGCGCAGCACGACAACATCCAGAAACGCCTGGGCCGGCAATTGCACGCCACGGGCGCGGTAGTAATCCCCAGCGCTGAACTGCAACTGGTAAACGCCAGTGCGGTAATCGTCCCCCTGCAACAGCGGCGCGTCGACGCGGCCATCGCTGTTGGTCAGGGCGGTGTTCACCAGCTCCAGCTGCTGGCCTTCGACGCGGTACAGCTCGACCTTGATCGAGCTACCCGGGCAGCCATGCGCGGCATCCAGTACGTGTGTGGTCAAACGTCCCATTGCGTGTCGCCTCTTGTTCAATCTGTGGGCAAAAAATACTCAGCCATCGCACCAGCTTAGCGCCTGCGGCAGGCGGGAATGACGTTATTAAGACATTCCAGCCAAGGATTGTACACAATTTTTTGATCCCCTCTGTCACACCCTCCCTTTGCTGCCCATAAACGACCCATCGGTCGCAAATACACGCACCATAACGATGCCAACCTCATTAGCTGACCAAACAGGCAGGTTTCTTGCACTGTATTTCCAGGTCGCTGTCAGGCGACAAAATGGAAGAAATGCGGAAAAACAGGCTTACAAAAGATTTCAGAAGTTGTATACAATCAGCCCATCCGGTGGTGCGACATACCGACGCGGCCCGCCCACCCCCCGCACTAACGCACAAGAAGGAAGACTGCAGTGAGCGCTGATTACCCTCGCGACCTGATCGGTTACGGCAACAACCCTCCTCACCCGCAATGGCCGGGTAACGCCCGCATCGCGCTGTCTTTCGTCCTCAATTACGAGGAAGGTGGCGAACGCAACATCCTGCACGGTGACAAGGAATCCGAAGCCTTCCTGTCCGAGATGGTCGCTGCCCAACCCCTGCAGGGCCAGCGCAACATGAGCATGGAGTCGCTGTATGAATACGGCAGCCGTGCCGGTGTATGGCGCCTGCTGAAGCTGTTCAAGGACAGCGGCGTGCCACTCACCATCTTCGCCGTGGCCATGGCCGCCCAGCGCCACCCCGACGTGATCCGCGCCATGGTCGAAGCCGGCCACGAGATCTGCAGCCACGGCTACCGCTGGATCGACTACCAGAACATGGATGAGGCCCAGGAGCGCGAGCACATGCTCGAAGCCATCCGTATCCTCACCGAACTCACCGGCGAGCGCCCGCTGGGCTGGTACACCGGCCGTACCGGCCCGAACACCCGCCGCCTGGTGATGGAGGAAGGTGGCTTCCTCTATGACAGCGACACCTACGACGACGACCTGCCCTACTGGGAGCCGAACAACCCCACCGGCAAGCCGCACCTGGTGATCCCCTACACCCTGGACACCAACGACATGCGCTTCACCCAGGTACAGGGCTTCAACTGCGGCGAGCAGTTCTTCCAGTACCTGAAAGACGCCTTTGATGTGCTGTACGCCGAAGGCGCCGAAGCACCGAAAATGCTTTCCATCGGCCTGCACTGCCGCCTGGTCGGCCGCCCGGCACGTCTGGCTGCACTGAAGCGCTTCGTCGATTACGCAAAAAGTCATGACCAGGTCTGGTTCGCCCGTCGCGTGGATATCGCCCGCCACTGGCACGCCACCCACCCGTACAAGAAAGAGAACGCCTGATGACCGCCTTCAATACCCTCAAACCCTCCACCCTGGACCGCGACGCCTTCGTCAAGGCCTTCGCCGACATCTACGAGCACTCGCCGTGGGTTGCCGAAAAAGCCTATGACCTGGGCCAACTGGGCGAGCTGGACGAGATCGAGGCGCTGCACCAGCGCATGAGCGACATCCTGCTCAGCGCCAACCACGCTGACCAGCTGGCGCTGATCAATGCTCACCCGGACCTGGCAGGCAAGGCCGCCATCCAGGGCGAGCTGACCGAATCGAGCACCAACGAACAGGCCGGTGCCGGTATCCACCAGTGCACCGCCGAAGAGTTCGCCCGGTTCACCGAACTGAACGATGCCTATAAAGCCAAGTTTCAGTTCCCGTTCATCATGGCGGTGAAGGGCAGTAACCGGCACCAGATTCTCGCCGCCTTTGAAAAACGCATCCACAACGATGCCGATGCCGAATTCAAGGAAGCCCTGGCGCAGATCAACCTGATCGCCCTGTTCCGCCTGCTGCAGCTGTAAGCAACAGCCGAACCTTATTCAGAAAACGAACAATAGAAGAGATAACCGCATGCGCACCCTGATGATCGAGCCCTTGACCAAAGAAGCCTTCGCCCAGTTCGGAGACGTGATCGAAACCGACGGCAGCGACCACTTCATGATCAACAACGGCTCGACCATGCGCTTTCACAAGCTCGCCACGGTCGAAACCGCCGAGCCTGAAGACAAGGCGATCATCAGCATCTTCCGCGCCGACGCGCAGGACATGCCGCTGACCGTGCGCATGCTGGAACGCCATCCGCTGGGCAGCCAGGCTTTTATCCCGCTGCTCGGCAACCCCTTTCTGATCGTGGTCGCGCCCGTTGGCGATGCACCTGTATCAGGCTTGGTCCGAGCCTTCCGCAGTAATGGCAGGCAGGGCGTTAATTACCATCGCGGCGTCTGGCACCACCCGGTGCTGACGATCGAAAAGCGGGATGATTTCCTGGTGGTTGATCGCAGTGGTTCTGGCAACAACTGCGATGAGCATTACTTCACCGAGGAACAGATGCTGATCCTCAATCCCCACCAATAAGAAAAGGTCAGTCATCTTCTCGGTGACTGGCAGAGGTACATACTGTGGAAGCACACCTTCACGAATGGCTGAACCTGAGCATTCGCTGGGTTCACATGATCACCGGCGTCGCCTGGATCGGTGCATCGTTCTACTTCGTCTGGCTGGAGAACCACCTGAACCGAAGCAACCCGCGCGATGGGTTGTCGGGTGATCTCTGGGCGATTCACGGCGGTGGTATCTACCACCTGGAGAAATACAAGCTCGCCCCCCCGAAAATGCCCGAGAACCTGCACTGGTTCAAATGGGAAGCCTACTTCACCTGGATGTCCGGTATCGCCCTGCTGTGCGTGGTGTTCTACTGGAACCCGACCCTGTACCTGCTGGCACCTGGCAGCACCCTGAGCGGTGCCGAAGGCGTGGCCATCGGTATCGGCTCGCTGATCGCGGGCTGGTTCATCTACGACTTCCTGTGCGACTCGCCCTTGGGCAAGAAGCCAGCGCTGCTCGGTGGTGTGCTGTTCGTGCTGATCATCGCTGCCTGCTGGGGCTTCAGCCTGGTGTTCAGCGGCCGTGGTGCCTACCTGCATACCGGCGCGATCATTGGCACCATCATGGTCGGTAACGTGTTCCGCATCATCATGCCGGCCCAACGCCAGCTGGTGGCGGCGATCGAGAACAACCAGACGCCCGACCCGGTACTGCCGGCCAAGGGCCTGCTGCGCTCGCGTCACAACAACTACTTCACCCTGCCGGTGCTGTTCATCATGATCAGCAACCATTTCCCGAGCACCTACGGTAGCCAGTACAACTGGCTGATCCTGGCCGGTATCGCAGTAGCCGCGGTGCTGATCCGCCACTACTTCAACACCCGCCACGACAGCAACAAGTACGCCTGGACCCTGCCCGTCGGCGCCTTGGCGATGATCTGCCTGGCCTACGTTACCGGCCCGAAACCGATGGCCGTAAGCCCTGAGCAAGCCGCAACGAAGATCGAGTACCAACCGCTGCCGGCAACTGCCGTAGGCGGCAAGACCGCTGCCGAGCAGCGTGCCGAGGACGCCGCCAAGGCTGCCGAAGCACCCGCCGCACCTGCGCAGGCACCGGCCCAGGCCGCTGCCCAGGCCGGAGGTGGCGACTTCGACAAGATCCACAATGTCATCCAGGAACGCTGCACTGTGTGCCACTCGTCCAAGCCGACCAGCCCACTGTTCAGCGCCGCTCCTGCCGGCGTGATGTTCGACACTCCGCAGCAGATCCAGGCCCAGGCCGCGCGCATTCAGGCGCAAGCGGTTGCCAGCCAGATCATGCCGCTGGGCAACATTACCCAGATGACCACCGAAGAGCGCAAGCTCGTCGGCGACTGGATCGCCAAAGGCGCCCAGGTCAACTGACAGCACCTCGCCAGGCAACCCGCCCCCAAGGGAATCACCTTCCCCTGTAGGAGCGGGCTTGCCCGCGAAGAGGCCGGAAGCCCCGGCCTCAAGCTCCATGTGTTACGCAACAAGCAAGCATCGAGCGCGCAGGCATGAGGCCTGCCGCTTGGATCCGAGAATAAAAACAAAACTCGAGGTGCTGCATGTCCGAGTCACGCAAGGCGTATATCCCCATTGCGCCGCCGCGAGAACCCTTGCCCCTGTTCCAACTGTTCCTGGTTGGCCTGCAACACGTTCTGCTGATGTACGGTGGCGCGATCGCCGTGCCGTTGATCATCGGCCAGGCCGCCGGTTTGTCCCGTGAAGAAGTCGCTTTCCTGATCAACGCCGACCTGCTGGTCGCTGGCGTCGCTACCATCATCCAGTCGTTCGGTATCGGCCCGGTGGGCATCCGCATGCCGGTGATGATGGGTGCCAGTTTCGCTGCCGTCGGCAGCATGGTGGCCATGGCCGGCATGCCCGGCGTGGGCCTGCAGGGGATCTTCGGCGCGACCATCGCTGCCGGGTTCTTCGGCATGCTGATCGCGCCGTTCATGTCCAAGGTTGTCCGCTTCTTTCCCCCACTGGTCACCGGTACGGTGATCACCTCGATTGGCCTGTCGCTGTTCCCGGTGGCCGTCAACTGGGCCGGTGGCGGCCAAGACGCTCAAACGTTCGGGTCGCCGATCTACCTGCTGGTGGCCGGCCTGGTACTGGCCGTGATCCTGCTGATCAACCGCTTCATGCGCGGTTTCTGGGTCAACGTGTCGGTACTGGTGGGCATGGGCCTTGGCTACATCCTGGCCGGCTCCATCGGCATGGTCGACCTGTCGGGTCTGAATGAAGCACCGTGGTTGCAGGTGGTCACCCCGCTGCACTTTGGCATGCCGACCTTCAGCCTGGCGCCGATCCTGTCCATGTGCCTGGTAGTGGTGATCATCTTCGTCGAGTCCACCGGCATGTTCCTGGCCCTGGGCAAGGTGACCGATCGCGAAGTCACCCCTGGCATGCTGCGTCGCGGCCTGCTGTGCGATGCCGGTGCGTCGTTCATTGCGGGCTTCTTCAACACCTTCACCCACTCCTCGTTCGCCCAAAACATCGGCCTGGTGCAGATGACCGGGGTGCGCTGCCGCTATGTCACCATCGTGGCCGGTGCACTGCTGATCCTGCTCAGCCTGCTGCCCAAGGCGGCCTTCCTGATTGCCTCGATCCCGCCCGCAGTACTGGGCGGCGCGTCCATCGCCATGTTCGGCATGGTCACCGCCACCGGGATCAAGATTCTTCAGGAGGCGGACATCGGCGACCGCCGCAACCAGCTGTTGGTTGCCGTGAGCGTCGGCTTCGGGTTGATCCCCGTGGTGCGTCCGGAGTTCTTTGCCCAGATGCCACAGTGGATGGAACCCATCACCCACAGCGGTATCGCCATGGCCACGGTCTGTGCCCTGGTGTTGAACGTTCTGTTCAACATCCTTGGCGGTGCCGACCGCGCAATGCACAACGACGTCTGTCACCAGCATTGAGCCAAAAGGGGCGGTGCATGACCGCCCCTCATTTACCTCTGCAGTAACCGCTACGCCGTCGACCCGCCGGAATGGGTCGCCCGGGGCGCCTGCGCGCCAAAAAAACCGCCAACAAAAACAATAAGTCCGGGAATCACAACATGAAGCGCATCACCACGTCCCTGTTGTTGGGCAGCAGCCTGCTGGCCACCCTACCCTCGCACGCAGGCGAATGGCTGCAGTGGCACGGCGAAAGCCTGACCTACCTGTACGGCAAGGACTTCAAGGTCAACCCTGATATCCAGCAGACCATCACCTTCGAGCACGCCAACAAATGGAAGTACGGCGACACCTTCATGTTCGTCGACAAGATCTTCTACAACGGCAAGGCCGACCCCGGCAAAGGTGTGACCACCTACTACGGCGAGTTCAGCCCACGCCTGTCATTGGGCAAGATCTTCGACCGCAAGCTTGCCTTCGGTCCGATCAAGGATGTGCTGCTGGCCATGACCTACGAGCGCGGTGAAGGCGACAACGAGGCCTACCTGATCGGCCCCGGCTTTGACTTGAACATCCCCGGCTTCAACTATTTCACCCTCAATTTCTACGTGCGCAACACCGAAGGCAGCCGCCCCGGTGACAACGTCTGGCAGATTACCCCTGGCTGGTCGTACACCCTCCCTGTCGGCCGGTCAGACATTCTGATCGACGGTTACATGGACTGGGTTACCGACAACGACCAGACCCGCCGTGGCACCTATCACGCCAACCTGCACTTCAACCCGCAGGTCAAATACGACCTGGGCAAGGCGCTGAACCTGGGCGCCAAGCAGCTCTACGTCGGCTTTGAATACAGCTACTGGAAAGACAAGTACGGCATTGACAGCCGCGGCAACCTGGACAGCAACCAGAGCGTGGCCAGTGCGCTGATCAAGGTGCACTTCTAGGAAGTTGACCAAACGCACAAGTTTGAATCACCCCGCTCCAGGACGGAGCACTTGAGGCGCGGCGCGCAAGCCAGTAATCTGCGCGCCCCCTCGATCAGGGCAGAACGGATTCTGCCTGCGTTTACTGACCGCTCAGTCAATGAATACGGGCGGTTGGCCAACGTGTTGCCAGCCTGAAAGACCCTTTTCATCCGTTCAGAACGAAGTCGAGCAGGAAGGTTTTGCCAACCCGGAAAAGTTGGCTCGACCCTTGCCAAACAGCTGTGGCCTATCGAAAAAAGCTGACTCAAAAGACAAAAAAGCGCCGGCAACGAGCGCTGACAACAGATCAATCAAGGGAGCGACACTCGCAATGCGTACCATCAACAGCCTGATCCTCGCCGGCGGCCTGCTGGCCTGCGGCACCACCTTCGGCGGCGACCTGCTGCAATGGCAGAACAACAGCCTGACCTACCTGTGGGGCAAGAACTTCAAGGTCAACCCGGCGATTCAGCAAACCGTCACCTTTGAGCACGCCGATGGCTGGAAGTACGGCGACAACTTCATTTTCGTCGACAAGATCTTCTACCAGGGCCAGAAAGACGCCGGCAACGGCCCGAACACCTACTACGGTGAGATCAGCCCACGCCTGTCGTTCGGCAAGATTTTCGACCAGAAGATCGAGTTTGGCCCGGTCAAGGACGTGCTGCTGGCGATGACCTACGAGTTTGGCGAGGGTGACACCGAGTCTTACCTGATCGGTCCGGGCTTCGACCTGGCCATCCCGGGCTTCGACTACTTCCAGCTGAACTTCTACAACCGCACCACCGACGGCAGCCGCGCGGGCGACAACGTGTGGCAGATCACCCCGGTGTGGTCGTACACCATTCCGGTCGGTGACTCCGACGTGCTGATCGACGGCTTCATGGACTGGGTGGTGGACAACGACGAGAACCGCCGCGGCACCTACCAGGCCAACCTGCACTTCAACCCGCAGATCAAGTACGACCTGGGCAAGGCATTGCACCTGGGTGAGAAACAGCTGTATGTGGGTGTGGAGTATGACTACTGGAAAAACAAGTACGGCATCAAGGACAGCGATGCCTTCACTACCGACCAGAACACCATGAGCTTCTTGGTCAAGGTTCACTTCTGACCTGAGTTAGCGGGGCCGCTTTGCGGCCCATTCGCGGGTAAACCCGCTCCTACAGGGGACGCGCCGGGTTCAAGGCAAACGCGGTACCTGGTAGGAGCGGGTTCACCCGCGAACCGGGGCAAAGCCCCGGCAAAGCGCCTCAATTGGCCGGCCGAACCGCCCGCCACAATTTCCCCGCAACGCTTACCACCGCCAGCACCACAGCACCTGCGAGGACTCCGACCCCGCCGTTGAGCAACGCGCCGGTCAACGCCCCGCCACGCCCTTCGCTGAACGCCTCGATGGCATGATGCAGCGGCTCGATGCCATGCACCAGGATCCCACCGCCCACCAGAAACATCGCCGCAGTACCAATCACCGACAGGCTTTTCATCATGTACGGCGCCGCCCGCAGGATGCCGTTACCCACTGCCTGAGTCAGCCTGGAGGTTTTGCGGGCCATCCACAGCCCAAGGTCGTCAAGCTTGACGATCCCGCCTACCAACCCATACACACCAATGGTCATGACCACCGCAATGCCCGACAGCACGATGATCTGCTGGGTCAGCGGCGAGTCAGCCACGATACCCAAGGTAATGGCGATGATTTCCGCCGACAGGATGAAGTCGGTACGCACCGCCCCCTTGATCTTGGCTTTTTCAAAAGCCACCAGGTCAACACTGGCATCGGCAACAGCCTCCTTGCGCGCCGCGTGCTGTGCCTCATCCTCTTCCTTGCTGTGCAAGAACTTGTGCGCCAGCTTCTCGAAACCCTCGAAGCACAGGAACGCGCCACCCAACATCAACAACGGCGTAACCGCCCAGGGTATGAACGCACTGATCAGCAACGCGGCCGGTACCAGGATCGCCTTGTTGACGAACGACCCCTTGGCCACCGCCCAGACGACCGGAAGTTCGCGATCGGCGCGCACGCCGGTGACCTGCTGGGCATTCAGCGCCAGGTCATCACCCAGCACGCCTGCGGTTTTTTTTGCCGCCACCTTGGTCATCAGAGAGACGTCGTCCAGCAGCGTGGCGATATCGTCGATCAGTACCAGTAGACTGCTTCCTGCCATGTTTGCTTGTATCCAAATAAGTCAATGTGCCGGATTCTAGCCCAAAGCCGCTGCCTTGAGCGCCCGTCGAGGCCGGTGCTACCATGCCCGATCCCCCTTAGAGGTGGCCAGACACGAGGAAGATCCCTGACCATGAGCACCATTCGCGAGCGCAACAAGGAATTGATCCTGCGCGCGGCCAGCGAGGAATTCGCCGACAAGGGCTTCGCCGCCACCAAGACCAGCGATATCGCGGCCAAGGCCGGCCTGCCCAAGCCGAACGTGTACTACTACTTCAAGTCCAAGGACAACCTTTACCGCGAGGTCCTGGAAAGCATCATTGCGCCGATCATGCAGGCATCCACGCCGTTCAATGCAGACGGCGACCCGAAGGAAGTGCTGAGTGCGTACATTCGTTCGAAAATTCGCATTTCGCGTGACCTGCCCCATGCGTCCAAGGTGTTCGCCAGCGAGATCATGCATGGCGCGCCGCACCTGTCACCGAACCAGGTAGAGCAGTTGAACGAGCAGGCCCGGCACAACATCGAGTGCATCCAGCGCTGGATCGACCGCGGGCAGATCGCCCATGTGGACGCGCATCACCTGATGTTCAGCATCTGGGCGGCGACCCAGACCTATGCGGACTTCGACTGGCAGATTTCTGCGGTGACCGGCAAGGCCAAGCTGGCCGACAGTGATTATGACGCGGCGGCCGAAACCATTATTCGTATGGTCTTGAAAGGTTGTGAGCCTGAGGCAGCCTGAACCATCCCGAAGGGCCATTCGCGGGCAAGCCCGCTCCCACAGGATCACCACTTGCCTGAAGGTTGTGGAGTCCCTGTAGGAGCGGGCTTGCCCGCGAATGGGCCAGAACAGGCAATAGAGATTTAGGCCGCTACCCCGGCATCTGCCCGCAACCCCACCTCCTCGATCGCACTGATCGCACACTGCTCGTCGATATCCGACGTATCGCCGCTGATCCCCACGGCACCCAGCACCTTGCCGTCCTGATCACGAATCAGCACCCCACCCGGCGCCGGCACCACCGGCCGCTCACCCATCCCGTTCAACGCGGCAAAAAAAGCCGGCCGCTGCTGCGCATCCAGCGCCAGCAAGCGCGACCCCTTGCCCAGGGCAATCGCCCCCCAGGCTTTGCCAGTGGCCACTTCAGGACGAATCAAGCTCGCGCCATCCTCGCGCTGCAGCGCCAGCAGGTGCCCGCCGGCATCCAGCACCGCCACGGTCAGTGGCGCGGCATTGATCTTGCGGCCCGCCACCAGCGCGGCATTCACCAGGCTGACGGCGATTTTCAGGTTCAGAACGTTCATGGAAAGGTCCTCTTCTTGTTGTGAGAAGCCCGGAGGGCAGTTGAAAACCGATCGAACAAATAGAACACAACGAGAGATATTTTTGTATACAATATTTTGAAACGATCGTATGCGATGACGCAAACCCTCGTTTTCACGGGCGCTCTGACGAATGCCAGCTTAGTCGATGAAAACCCATTGACCTGAGCCGCCAGGCGTGAATACACTCTGTCGCAAAGCAAGTTGTATACAATTACAAAATCGATGAGGCACAAACCATGAGCAAAATGAGAGCAATCGATGCAGCCGTTCTGGTCATGCGCCGTGAAGGTGTAGATACCGCGTTCGGCATCCCGGGGGCTGCCATCAACCCGTTGTATTCGGCCCTGAAGAAAGTCGGTGGCATCGATCACGTCCTCGCTCGTCACGTCGAAGGTGCCTCGCACATGGCCGAGGGCTACACCCGCGCCAACCCGGGCAACATCGGTGTGTGCATCGGCACTTCCGGCCCTGCCGGCACCGACATGGTCACCGGCCTGTACAGTGCCTCGGCCGACTCCATCCCGATTCTGTGCATCACTGGCCAGGCGCCACGTGCCCGTCTGCACAAGGAAGACTTCCAGGCTGTCGACATCACTAACATCGTCAAGCCGGTGACCAAGTGGGCGACCACCGTTCTGGAGCCAGGCCAGGTGCCTTACGCCTTCCAGAAGGCCTTCTATGAAATGCGTACCGGCCGCCCAGGCCCGGTGCTGATCGACCTGCCGTTCGACGTGCAGATGGCCGAAATCGAATTCGACATCGACGCCTACGAACCACTGGCAGTCAACAAGCCATCCGCCACCCGCGTACAGGCCGAGAAAGCCCTGGCCCTGCTCAATGACGCCGAGCGCCCACTGCTGGTAGCCGGTGGCGGCATCATCAACGCCGATGCCAGCGACAAGCTGGTCGAATTCGCCGAACTGACCGGCGTACCCGTGATCCCGACCCTGATGGGCTGGGGCACCATCCCGGACGACCACGCCCAGATGGTCGGCATGGTCGGCCTGCAGACCTCGCACCGCTATGGCAACGCAACCCTGCTGAAGTCCGACCTGGTATTCGGTATCGGTAACCGCTGGGCCAACCGCCACACCGGCTCGGTCGATGTCTACACCGAAGGCCGCAAGTTCGTGCACGTGGACATCGAGCCGACCCAGATCGGCCGTGTGTTCACCCCGGACCTGGGTATCGTTTCCGACGCGGGCAAGGCGCTGGACGTGTTCCTCGAAGTGGCTCGTGAGTGGAAAGCCGCCGGCAAGCTGAAGTGCCGCAAGGCCTGGCTGGAAGAGTGCCAGGAGCGCAAGTCGAGCCTGCAGCGCAAGACCCACTTCGACAACGTGCCGGTCAAGCCGCAGCGCGTCTACGAAGAAATGAACCAGGTATTCGGCAAAGACACCTGCTACGTCAGCACCATCGGCCTGTCGCAGATTGCCGGCGCGCAGTTCCTGCATGTGTACAAGCCTCGCCACTGGATCAACTGCGGCCAGGCCGGCCCGCTGGGCTGGACCATCCCTGCTGCGCTGGGCGTGGTCAAAGCCGATCCGAAGCGCAAGGTTGTGGCGCTGTCGGGTGACTACGACTTCCAGTTCATGATCGAAGAACTGGCGGTGGGTGCACAGTTCAACCTGCCGTACGTGCACGTGTTGGTCAACAACGCCTACCTGGGCCTGATCCGCCAGGCGCAGCGTGGCTTCGACATGGATTACTGTGTACAACTGGCGTTCGAGAACATCAACTCGACCGACGCTGCCACCTACGGTGTCGACCACGTCGCTGTGGTCGAAGGCCTGGGTTGCAAGGCCATCCGTGTGTTCGAGCCAGCAGAAATCGCCCCTGCCCTGATCAAGGCACAGAAGATGGCCGAAGAGTTCCGCGTGCCGGTGGTGGTTGAAGTGATTCTCGAGCGTGTGACCAACATTTCCATGGGCACCGAGATCAACGCGGTCAACGAGTTCGAAGACCTGGCCCTGGTCGGCAACGACGCGCCAACCGCCATCTCGCTGCTGGACTGATCGCCTGACGCCCCCAGGCACGCCCTGGGGGCCTTCATCGCAAGGAGACAACTCATGCCTCGCTTCGCTGCCAACCTGTCCATGCTGTTCACCGAACAGGACTTCCTGGCCCGCTTCAAGGCTGCCGCCGATGCTGGTTTCAGCGGCGTCGAATACCTGTTCCC
This sequence comes from Pseudomonas sp. FW305-E2, assembly GCF_058782925.1. NCBI lineage: Bacteria > Pseudomonadati > Pseudomonadota > Gammaproteobacteria > Pseudomonadales > Pseudomonadaceae > Pseudomonas > Pseudomonas sp. FW305-E2. The sequence continues at coordinate 49,283 of NZ_JBYSYE010000037.1, forward strand.
GTACGACTTCAGCGCTGCCGACATCAAGCAGCAGCTGGAAGCCAACGGCCTGACCCAGGTGCTGTTCAACCTGCCGGCCGGCGACTGGGCCAAAGGTGAGCGCGGTATCACCTGCCACCCTGACCGCGTCGAGGAATTCCGCGCGGGTGTCGACAAGGCCATCGAATACGCCAAGGTGCTGGGCAACACCCAGGTCAACGCCCTGGCCGGCATCCGCCCACAAGGCCCGGACTGCGCCACCGTGCGCAAGACCTTCGTCGAGAACCTGCGCTACGCCGCTGACAAGCTCAAGGGCGCCGGTATTCGCCTGGTCATGGAAATGATCAACACCCGCGACATTCCAGGCTTCTACCTGAACACCACCCAGCAGGCCCTGGAAATCCAGGCCGAGGTGGGCAGCGACAACCTGTTCCTGCAATACGACATCTACCACATGCAGATCATGGAAGGTGACCTGGCTCGCACCATGGAAGCCAACCTGAAACTGATCAACCACATCCAGCTGGCCGACAACCCCGGCCGCAATGAACCAGGCACCGGCGAAATCAACTACCGCTTCCTGTTCGAGCACCTGGACCGCATTGGTTACCAGGGCTGGGTGGGCGCGGAGTACAAGCCCAAGACCACCACCGAAGCGGGCCTGGGCTGGCTGAAAACCCACAACGCAATCTGAGGAACAACTCGGGACCCTGTGGGAGCGGGCTCGCCCGCGAACACCGGCAAAGCCGGTGCCATCCACCGAGTTGTCTGCTTCGCGGGCGAGCCCGCTCCCACAGGGGGCCAAAGCTTGCTTGAGATATCACAATTACAAAGAGGTAATTTCTCATGGCTAAAATCGGTTTCATCGGCACCGGCATCATGGGCAAGCCCATGGCTCAGAACCTGCAAAAAGCAGGTCACAGCATCTTCGTTTCCACCCACCACGACGCTGCGCCAGCCGACCTGATCGCCGCCGGTGCAGTGGCCCTGGCCAACCCGAAAGAAGTTGCCCAGGAAGCCGAATTCATCATCGTCATGGTTCCCGACACTCCGCAGGTCGAAAGCGTCCTGTTCGGTGAAAACGGCGTGGCCGAAGGCGTGGGCCCGAACAAGGTGGTGATCGACATGAGCTCGATCTCCCCCACCGCGACCAAAGCCTTCGCCGAGAAGATCAAGGCCACCGGCGCCGCCTACCTGGACGCCCCGGTGTCCGGTGGTGAAGTCGGCGCCAAAGCCGCGACCCTGAGCATCATGGTCGGCGGCTGCCCGAAAGCCTTCGAGCGCACCCTGCCGCTGTTCGAAGCCATGGGCAAGAACATCACCCGCGTCGGTGGCAACGGTGACGGCCAGACCGCCAAGGTCGCCAACCAAATCATTGTCGCCCTGAACATCCAGGCCGTGGCCGAAGCCCTGCTGTTCGCCGCCAAGAACGGCGCCGACCCTGCCAAGGTGCGTGAAGCACTGATGGGCGGCTTTGCTTCGTCGAAAATCCTCGAAGTGCACGCCGAGCGCATGATCAAGGGCACCTTCGACCCAGGCTTCCGCATCAACCTGCACCAGAAGGACCTGAACCTGGCCCTGCAAGGCGCCAAGGAACTGGGCATCAACCTGCCCAACACCTCCAATGCCCAGCAAGTGTTCAACACCTGCCAGGCCCTGGGCGGCGGCAACTGGGACCACTCGGCGCTGATCAAAGGCCTGGAGCACATGGCCAACTTCTCGATCCGCGACGACAAATAAGACGTTTTTAGCCTTCACTGGCCTCTTCGCGGGTAAACCCGCTCCTACCAAAGACCGCACAATCGCTCAGAGCTGTGCATGTAGGAGCGGGGCTTGTCCGCGAAGAAGCCAACGCCGTTGAACCTGCGACCACAGGCCCAATGGTGGCATCGAGCAACACCCGCCCCTGGTTCGGCCTGCACGGAGGCAGTTCCAGGGGCGTTTTTGATTCTGCAGAACAACAATAATTGGGAGCCTGCCATGTCGGTCGATCCGCAAAAACTTCTCCGCGAACTGTTCGACACAGCCATCGCCGCCGCCCACCCCCGTCAAGTCCTCGAACCCTACCTGCCCGCCGATCGCAGCGGCCGGGTTATCGTCATCGGCGCCGGCAAGGCCGCAGCCGCCATGGCCGAAGTGGTCGAGAAAAGCTGGCAGGGCGAAGTCTCCGGCCTGGTCGTGACCCGTTACGGCCACGGCGCCAACTGCCAGAAGATCGAGGTGGTCGAAGCCGCCCACCCGGTCCCGGACGCTGCCGGCCTGGCGGTGGCCAAGCGCGTGCTGGAACTGGTCAGCAACCTCAACGAAGAAGACCGCGTCATCTTCCTGCTGTCTGGCGGTGGCTCGGCGCTGCTGGCCCTGCCTGCCGAAGGCCTGACCCTGGCCGACAAGCAGCAGATCAACAAGGCACTGCTGAAATCCGGCGCCACCATCGGCGAGATGAACTGCGTGCGCAAGCACCTCTCGGCGATCAAGGGCGGGCGCCTGGCCAAGGCCTGCTGGCCGGCCACGGTCTACACCTATGCCATTTCCGATGTACCGGGCGACCTCGCCACGGTCATCGCTTCCGGCCCCACCGTGGCCGACCCGAGCACCTCGGCCGACGCCCTGGCCATCCTCAAACGCTACAACATCGAAGCGCCCAAAGCGGTCATCGACTGGCTGAACAACCCGGCCTCGGAAACCGTCAAGGCCGATGACCCGGCCCTGGCCCGCAGCCACTTCCAGTTGATCGCCAAACCCCAGCAGTCGCTCGAGGCCGCCGCGGTCAAAGCCCGTCAGGCCGGTTTCAGCCCGCTGATCCTCGGCGACCTTGAAGGTGAATCGCGCGAAGTGGCCAAGGTGCATGCCGGTATCGCCCGGCAAATCGTTCAGCACGGCCAGCCGCTCAAAGCACCCTGCGTGATCCTGTCGGGTGGCGAAACCACCGTGACCGTGCGCGGCAATGGCCGTGGCGGGCGCAACGCCGAGTTCCTGCTCAGCCTCACCGAAAGCCTGAAAGGCCTGCCGGGCGTGTACGCCCTGGCCGGTGACACCGACGGCATCGATGGCTCGGAAGAAAACGCCGGCGCCTTGATGACCCCAACCAGCTACGACCGCGCCGAAGCATTGGGCCTGTCGGCCAGCGACGAGCTGGACAACAACAACGGCTACGGCTACTTCGCCGCGCTGGATGCGCTGATCGTCACCGAACCGACTCGCACCAACGTCAACGACTTCCGCGCCATCCTGATCCTCGAGACTGCCCAATCATGACGCCTGATAAAAAAGTTAAGATCCTCGCCACCCTTGGCCCTGCGATCAACGGCATCGACGATATCCGCCAGCTGGTCGAAGCCGGGGTGAACATCTTTCGCCTCAACTTCAGCCATGGCGAGCATGCCGACCACGCCCTGCGCTACCAGTGGATCCGCGAAGTCGAGCAGCAACTGAACTACCCGCTGGGCATCCTCATGGACCTGCAAGGGCCGAAGCTGCGCGTTGGCCGCTTCGCCGAAGGCAAAGTGCAGTTGCAACGCGGGCAGGCCCTGCGCCTGGACCTGGACAAAACCCCGGGCGACAGCCGCCGGGTCAACCTGCCGCACCCCGAAATCATCGCCGCCCTCGAGCCCGGCATGGACCTGCTGCTGGACGACGGCAAACTGCGCCTGCGCGTGACCGCCAAGCACAGCGACGCGATTGACACCGAGGTGCTGAACGGTGGCGAGCTTTCCGACCGTAAGGGCGTCAACGTACCGCAAGCGGTGCTCGACCTCTCCCCGCTCACCGAAAAAGACCGCCGCGACCTGGCCTTTGGCCTGGAGCTGGGTGTGGACTGGGTCGCCCTGTCGTTCGTGCAGCGCCCTGAAGACATCGTCGAAGCGCGCCAGCTGATTGGCGACCGCGCCTACCTGATGGCCAAGATCGAGAAACCATCGGCCGTCGAGCAACTGCAAGCCATCGCCGAGCTGGCAGACGCGATCATGGTGGCCCGTGGTGACCTGGGCGTGGAAGTACCGGCCGAGAGCGTGCCGCAGATCCAGAAGCGCATCATCGGCACCTGCCGCCAGCTGGGCAAACCCGTGGTGGTGGCCACGCAGATGCTCGAGTCGATGCGTTTCTCGCCAGCGCCAACCCGTGCCGAAGTCACCGACGTGGCCAACGCGGTGGCCGAAGGTGCCGATGCAGTGATGCTGTCGGCCGAAACCGCCTCGGGTGATTACCCGCTGGAAGCCGTGCAGATGATGAGCAAGATCATCCGCCAGGTTGAGAACGGCCCGGACTACCAGGCCCAGCTCGACGTCGGCCGGCCAAAGGCCGAGGCCACCGTGTCGGACGCCATCAGCTGCGCGATCCGCCGCATCAGCGGCATCCTGCCAGTGGCGGTGCTGGTCAACTACAGCGAGTCGGGTGCCTCGACCCTGCGCGCGGCACGTGAACGGCCACGGGCACCGATCCTCAACCTGACGCCGAACCTGAACACCGCGCGCCGCCTGAGCGTGGCTTGGGGTGTGCATTCGGTGGTCAACGACCGCCTGCGTCAGGTCGACGAGGTGGTTTCCACCGCCCTGGAGATTGCCCAGGCGCAAGGCATGGCCAGCCGTGGCGACACGCTGCTGATCACCGCTGGCGTGCCTTTCGGCAAGCCGGGTACGACTAACACACTGCGGATCGAGACTTTGATCTGAGATTGCCGGGGGCGCGTTGCGCCCCTTTCGCGACACAAGGCCGCCCACAGGGCCACGCTGGCACAAGGGAATGCGATCCCTGTGGGAGCGGCCTCGTGTCGCGATTGGAGGGCAAAGCCCTCCCTGAATACCGCTTTACCCGACCGCGGAAAACCGAGGCCCAAAGAGGCCCACCGCTCCCCCATCAACCTCACTGACTGCCCCATGTACACCAAAAATTTCGTCAACCCGTGCCCCGACTGGGCCACGGCGTTACTCAACGGCTTCAGCCAAGTGCTGCTGCTGCGCAACCCCCTGTGCGGCCTGTGCTGCCTGCTGGCTATCCTGCTGACCGCACCCAACCTGGTCGGCGGCGCCCTGCTTGGCGCCCTGGCCGGCCTGCTCACCGCCCAGGCACGCGGCTATGACCGTGCCGACCGCCAGGCCGGGCTGTACTGCTACAACGGTGTGCTGATCGGCATCCTGATCAGCGCCGTGCTGCCCTGGTCGGTCATATTGCCCCCCCTGGTCATCGCCGCCGGCGGCCTGTCCAGCATCATCACCCACCAGTGGCGCAAGCGCGGCGGCAAGTTGCTGGTCGCCTACACCGCGCCATTCGTGCTGCTGGGCTGGGGCACACTGCTAGTCGTCAGCCCCTCACCCAGCGGCTTCGTCGAAGCTGACCCGCTGTACGCGCTGGCCCGCGGCGTGGGCCAGATCTTCCTGCTCGACCAGCCCTTGGCCGGGTTGCTGATCATCGTGGGCATGTTCATCGCCAACCCCTATGCGGCGCTGTGGGCGGTGATCGGCTCGGCCATTGGCGGCGGGGTGGCGTTGCTCGCCGACCAGGCACAGGGAGCGTGGCTGGGTTTGTATGGCTTCAATGGCGCACTGGCGGCACTGGCCTTCAGCAGGCAAGGTGAAAAACCTTGGGTGACGCTGCTGGCGATAGCGTTGGCCCTGCTGTTGCAACCGCTGTTCAAGCTGCTGCCAGTGCCTGGCCTGACCGCCCCCTTCGTTGCCGCCTGCTGGCTGATGCACTTGGGCAGTCACCTGGCGCAACCCAGGCAGCGCAACGCCAGCCGCTTGCACGGCTGATACGCAACCCCTAGGCTCAGCCCATCGCTTTTGTGGAACGAGCCAATGAACAACCCAGCGAGCCTGCGCGAGCGGCTCTTCGTCATCGTCTTCCAGACCGACACCGTAGCCGGTCGCCGCTTCGACAAGATCCTGTTGCTGATCATCCTGGCCAGCCTGGTCACGGTGATCCTCGACAGCATCGATGAGGTGCACCAGGGCTACGCCGGCCTGCTGGCCGGCATCGAGTGGGGCTTTACCGCAATCTTCCTGGCCGAATACATCACCCGCCTGTACTGCTCGCCCAAGCCGTTGCGCTATGCCTTCAGTTTCTACGGCCTGGTCGATTTACTGGCGATCGTGCCGGGGATCCTCGCGCTTTACTACAGCGACGCCCAGTACCTGCTCATCATCCGTGTCATCCGGATGCTGCGGATCTTCCGTGTACTCAAGCTCAGCCCGTACCTCAAGCAGGCCCATTACCTGATGGAGGCGCTGCGCGGCAGCAAGCAGAAGATCATCGTGTTCCTGGTGACAGTATCGACGCTGGTAACGGTGTTCGGCACGCTGATGTACGTGATCGAAGGGCCTGAGCATGGCTTTACCAGCATCCCCAAAGGCATCTACTGGGCCATCGTTACCCTGACCACCGTGGGCTTTGGCGACATCGTGCCCAAGACCCCGCTGGGGCAGGTGCTGTCGTCGCTGGTGATGATTACCGGTTACTCGATCATTGCCGTGCCAACCGGCATCTTTACCGCCGAGCTGGCCAATGCCATGCGTGGGGAGCAGCTGCAGCATGATTGCCCGACCTGCCACAAGAAGACCCACGAGCATGGGGCAGCGTTCTGTTCTCGCTGTGGGAATGGGTTGTTTCCCAAAGCATGATAGCGCCTGCGCCGGCCTCTTCGCGGGTAAACCCGCTCCTACAACAGGCGCGGACCGTGCGCGGTCCCTGTAGGAGCGGGTTCACCCGCGAAGAGGCCGGCACAGGCAGAAGCATAACCAAAGCATTTTTTGTTCTTTAACCCGTATAAACCCACCCGCTATAGTCGCTGGCAATCTGCCCCAACACCCTTCAAGAACAAGGAAGCAACGTGAAAAAACTCTTCACCGCCTCGCTGCTCGCCGCAGGCCTGGCCCTGGGCAACCTCGCCCAGGCCGCCCCCACCCTGCTCAACGTTTCCTACGACGTGATGCGCGACTTCTACAAGGACTACAACCCGGCCTTCCAGAAGCACTGGGAAGCCGAGCACAACGAGAAGGTCAACGTGCAGATGTCCTTCGGCGGCTCGAGCAAGCAGGCCCGTGCAGTGATCGATGGCCTGCCGGCCGATGTCATCACCATGAACATGGCCACCGACATCAACGCCCTGGCAGACAACGGCAAGCTGGTGCCCGACAACTGGGTAACCCGCCTGCCGAACAACAGCGCGCCGTTCACCTCGGCCACTGTGTTCATCGTGCGCAAGGGCAACCCGAAAGCCCTCAAAGACTGGCCCGACCTGCTCAAGGACGGTGTGCAGGTGATCGTGCCCAACCCGAAAACCTCGGGTAATGGCCGCTATACCTACCTGTCGGCCTGGGGCTACGTACTCAAGCAAGGCGGCGATGAAAGCAAAGCCCGCGACTTCGTCGGCAAGCTGTTCAAACAGGCACCCGTGCTGGACACCGGTGGCCGTGCCGCCACCACCACGTTCATGACCAACCAGATCGGTGACGTGCTGGTCACCTTCGAGAACGAAGCCGAGATGATCGCCCGCGAGTTCGGCCGCGACCAGTTCGAAGTGGTCTACCCAAGCGTATCGGCCGAAGCCGAGCCACCGGTGACGGTGGTCGACAAGGTGGTGGTCAGAAAAGGCACCCAGGCCGTGGCCGAGGAATACCTGAAGTACCTGTGGTCACCCGCAGCCCAGGAGATCGCCGCCAACAACTACCTGCGCCCGCGTGATGCGACGGTACTGGCCAAGTACACCGACCGCTTCCCGAAAGTGGACTTCCTGTCGGTGGAGAAAACCTTCGGTGACTGGCGTACCGTGCAGAAGACCCACTTCAATGACGGTGGGGTGTTTGACCAGATCTATGCCAACCAATAGCCATAAGGGGGCATCTGGCCTAATGCCAGTCAGTTAAGACAGACTCATTGACCTTTAGCCTGTAGGCCGCAAAATCCGACGCTTGGAAACGAGCATCGGATTTTTTATGCGCCTGTCAAAAGCCCTCTCTCTGAAACACCACATTAGAGATTAAAGCGCGGCTATTGAGCAAAACGGTAAAGGAAAGGTCGTGAGCAGTGCTTCGACGCTGTGCCTGAACCTGTGCACCAGGCAACACCCCGGGGGCGGTGGCAACTACATTCAATGCCTGGTCCACGGGAAACGCGTCAACGGCAACAAAGTCCATGCGCCATTCGCCTTCGCTGCGCGTGAAACAGCCACGAAGTGCCGGATACTTCCTCACGACAAACCGCACGGCCTCACGCAGATGATGAGCACAAAGATGCTCCTGCGGTATCAGGACTTCGCCGACATAACGCTGTTCCAGATGCAAGGCCGCACGCTGATCATACAATTGCCCCAATAATAGGCGCATGCCACCTCTCCAAATTTAAAGCAGCAAAAATCCAGACCCGAAACCATTCAACTGAACAGTTCCGGGCCGAGCATTATTTGACTAAATTAAGAAGAAACTTGCTGTTCGGCAGAAACTGTCGAATACCTTCGAAAGTTCACAAACACCAACAGTGCGATGACCACGAGTACCCCCACGGTGGCCATCATTACCGAGGACACCGCTTGGTCGAACGCCAATCGCGCATTCACAGCGATTTCCTGCCCCAGCGGGGCGGGCATTTGCGCGGCAGCGGCCAGCGCGCTGTCGATCCCGTCCTGCAGGCGCGCCGCGTCGGCGGCCTGCTCGGGCACGACCAGCGAGCGGCTGTACACCACCGACATCAGGCTACCCATGAAGGCGATGCCCAACCCTCCTCCCAGCTCGTAGGAAATTTCCTCGGCCGAAGCGGCCATCCCCGCTCGCTCCGGCGGCGCGCTGGCCATGATGGTGGTGGACGCCCCGGTCATACTCGCCCCTACGCAAGCACCCATGACGAACAGCAGCAGCAGTTGCAGGGCGACCGACTGGCTGAAACTGTACATGAACAGGCCAATGGCACCGGCGTAGATCAACAGTGCGAGCACCAGGAACCGATCACAACGAACCTTGGGCAGCAACCAGCCGCTTAACGGACCGGCCACGATCGCTCCCACGGAAAGGGGCAGGAAATAAAGGCCGGTCTCGAGCGGGGATAGCCCGACAACCAGTTGCAGGCGCTGGCTCAGTACCAGGTTGATGCCCATCAGGCAGCCGGCCGCGGCCAGGCTGGCGATGACCGCAGAGGAGAACGCGGGGCTGCGGAAAATCTGCAGGTCGATCAACGGAAAACCACGCTTGCGCTGCCCGCGCACGAACATCCAGCCGAAGCCCGCGCAGATGGCCAACGCCCCCAGCGCCGCCACCAGCGAGGGCTCGGGCTTGGCGAATTCCTTGATCAGGTACGCCAGGCTGATGAGCCCTACCATCGCCTGAAGGGAGCCAAGCAAGTCCCATGGCCCGGCGTTGGCCTGTTGCGTGTTCCTGATCAGCAGCAAGGACAACACCAGGGCCACCAGCACGATGGGCACGTTGATCAGAAACACGGAACCCCACCAGAAATGCTCGAGCAGCGCCCCCCCTATCAGCGGACCAATCGCTGCACCACCTGAAGCCACGGCCGTCCAGACGCCGATGGCAAAACCACGCTCACGCTCATCCTCGAAGGTCAGACTGATGATCGCCAGCGTGGCCGGCATCATGGCCGCCGCACCGACGCCCAGCGCGCCCCTAGCCAGGATTAGCAGCACGGAAGATGGCGCGAATGCAGCCAGAAGCGACGCCGCACCGAACAGCACAAGGCCGATCACGAACAATCGCTGGTGGCCGATGCGATCACCGAAGGTGCCAGCACCCAGCAACAGGCCGGCGACGACCAGAGGATACATGTTGATGATCCACAGCTTTTCGGAGGTAGATGCCCCGAGCGCATGGGTAAGTGTGGGCAAGGCGATGTAAAGGACCGTCATGTCGATCGCAACCAATAGCAAGGCGAAGGACAGGACGGCCAATACGAGCCATCGCTGGTAAGTGTTGAACATTGGCATTCTCCCTGCCTTGATCAAGCCGATCACTGATTGTCGGCGCCGCATCCAAATAGGAACTCGGATCCTAGTAGACGGCCAACTTCATTGCAAATATTAAAAATTGTCAAAACAATTAATCCCCACACAATGAGTATAAATAAATCATATCCGTAAGATAAATCCTACATTAACGGATGAATAATGACGCATTTAAAATAGAACTTCATCACCTTGAGTGCTCCTCCACGCCCGCATCCGAAAAATTGGCGGACTCGCCAGCCGCTCGGCGAACACCAGCGCCGGGGCATGCAAGGACAACTCTTCGATAAGGAACTGCAGCCCGATGCCTGGGTCGTTGGCACAGGCCAGTAAGGTGCCGAACAACTGGTAACCCGCCTGCCGGACAACAGCGTGCCGTTCACCTCGGCTCCTACAAGGGATGCGCAGCCTCGCCCACGCGCTACTGCGCATCGCCATGGCCGTCACCTTCATCGAGCTGCTGGGGCGCATCTGGGGCTTCTCGGTGGTCGATTTCGCCCTGAGCAACAGCCTGGGCCAGGCGATCAGCAACTCGCTGTCGAGCATTGGCTTGATCCTGCTGGTCACCTGGCTGCTGTGGGTGGTACTCGATACGGCCATCCAGGAAGCACTCAAGCCCCCCATCGGCCGCCGCAGCGCGCGTCAGCCGAGCACCCGGGTGCGGACCATCCTGCCGGTGCTGCACAATGCGATCAAAGTGGTCCTGATCGTCATCTGCACCATCACCACCATGGCCAACCTGGGCACCAACGTCGCGCCGTTCCTGGCCGGTGCCGGGGTGATCGGCCTGGCCATCGGCTTCGGCTCGCAGCAGCTGGTGCACGATGTGATTACCGGGTTGTTCATCCTCATCGAGGATTCCATTTCCATCGGCGACTGGGTAGTGCTCGATTCCGGCCATACCGGTACAGTCGAAAGCCTGACGATCCGTAGCGGCTGCGCGATGGCAAAGGCTTCGTGCACTCGGTGCCGTTTGGCCAGATCAAGGCGGTTACCAACCAGTCGCGGCAGTTCGCCTATGCGTTCTTCTCGGTGCAGTTCACTTACGACAGTGATGTGGATGCGTCACTCGCGCTGATCCATGAGGTGGGCAAGTCGATCAGCGAAGACCCGCTGCTGCGCATCAACCTGCAAGGGCCGTTACAGGTATCCGGGGTGGACCGCTTTGCCCAGGTGTACCCGCTGCCGCTGCAGGCCCTGGGGGCTTGAATTCGCCTGCACCGGCCCTTTCGCGGGCTCGCCCGCGAAGCTTCCAGCAAGGGCAGCATCAAACCTGACGGAATACCAAGGCCTTCAGCCCCCCCGCCGGGTCAACGTCCGGAAACTCCGGCGGGTTTTCCAGGCGTTCGACATAAGCCAACGAAGGCGCCTGCTCTGCCATGCCTTCAATCAGAAACTCAGGCCCGATCCCCGGGTCGTTGACACACGCCAGCACCGTCCCGCCTTCGCTCAACAACTCAGGCAAACGCCGCAGGATCTTTGCGTAATCCTGGGTCAGCACAAAGCTGCCACGCTGGAAGGTTGGCGGGTCGATGATGATCAGGTCATAAGGCCCGTACTTGCGCACCTTGCCCCACGACTTGAACAGTTCATGCCCCAGGTATGCCACCCGTGATGCATCGTGGCCATTGAGGCGATGGTTGTCCCGGCCCCGCGACAAGGCCGACTTGGCCATGTCCAGGTTCACCACCTGCTCAGCGCCACCGGCAATCGCTGCCACGGAAAAGCCGCAGGTATAAGCGAACAGGTTCAGCACGCGCTTGCCCGCCGCCTGCTCGCGCACCCAACGGCGGCCATAGCGCATGTCGAGGAACAGGCCATTGTTTTGCCGCACGCCCAAGTCCAGCAGGTAGGTCAGGCCGTCCTCGATCACTTCGCGTTGCTGGCACGGCTCACCCAGCAGCCACTGGCCCGGGCTGTCGGGCAGGTAGCGGTGCTGGATGATGACTGCCTGCCCCGTCCACTGCGGGCGCTCGGCCAAGCTGCGCAGCATGGCTTCGAGTTCGGCGAGCTGGCCTTCGGGCGGCTCACGGAACAAGGCGACCGACAGCACGCCCTGCAGCCAGTCGACGGTCACCTGCTCCAGGCCCTGCCAGCAGCGGCCGCGGCCGTGAAACAGGCGGCGGGTTTCCTGTGGGGCAGGGTCGAGGGCGGCAAGCAGGTGTTGCTCAAGGGTGTCTATGGGCGAGGTCATGGCGGATCGCAGGCTGGCAAAAAGCGGCATTCTACCTTGCGGGCCTCTTCGCGGGTAAACCCGCGCCTACAGGATGCCGCGCCGAGCGGAACCACCACCCCTGCTGCATCC
>NZ_JBYSYE010000038.1:0-56817 GCF_058782925.1 Pseudomonas sp. FW305-E2
GGGTAAACCCGCTCCTACACCGGGCCGCGCTGCCTTGTAGGAGCGGGTTTACCCGCGAAGAGGCCAGCACAGGCAATACAAAGTTTCAGGGCCGCTCAGCCACCGAGTGGTCGTCCGCCACCGGCGTTCCCCGCCCGGCTTCCTGATGCCACTGCAGGGCGATCAGGATCAGCGTAGGCACCCCCAGCAGCGCCGTGATCAGGAAGAAGTCGTGGTAGCCGAACTTCTCCACAATAACGCCCGAATACCCGCCGATCAGCCGCGGCAACAGCAACATGATCGAACTGAGCAGCGCGTACTGGGTCGCCGAGAACTTCAGGTTGGTCAGGCTGGACAGGTAGGCGACAAAGGCCGAGGTAGCCATGCCGGAGCTGAAGTTGTCCAGCGAGATGGTCACCACCAGCATTTCCAGGTTCGGCCCCATGTCAGCCAACATCAGGAACAGGATGTTGGTGCCGGCAGAGGCTACGCCGCCAATGAACAGGATGGGCATGATGCCGAAGCGTACGATCAGCAGGCCGCCAACCCCGGCGCCGACCAGGGTCATGATCAGGCCGAAGATCTTGCTGACGCTGGCAATCTGGTCCTTGGTGAAGCCCATGTCGATATAGAACACGTTGGCCATCACCCCCATCACCGTGTCCGACATGCGATAGGTGGCGATCAGGCCGAGCAGCAGCAGAGCCTGCCAGCGGTAGCGGGTGATGAAGTCGTTGATCGGGGTCAGCACGGGGGCCAGGCCGCGACGGCCGAGGCTCGACAGGCAGGCCCAGGTCAGCAGCACGTAGAGGATCAGGCGCAGGAAGGCGCGGTCTTCCAGCAGCAGGTCGAGCGGCGTGGCATCACCGGAGACCACGCTGGACCAGCCGGTATTGAACATCTGGGTGAAGCTGGCCGGTACCGAGACCAGCAGGATGATCAGCACGAACACCGAAGCCATCTGGTGCACCAGCCCGTAGCGCGCTGCCGACAGTTGGGTGCGCATGGGCACTGGCGGTTCGCGCATGACCAACGTGGTGAACAGGGCGGGCAGCATCATCACCCCGAACATCACGTAAGTGCCGGCCCAGGCCTTGTGCAGGTAGCTGAAGCCGGTAGAGCCGAACCACTCGGCGAAGAACAGGGCACCGGCCGTGGCGAGCAAGGCAGCCACCCGGTAGCCGGCCATGTAACTGGCTGCGAGCGCGGCCTGGCGCTGGTCGTCAGCGATTTCCAGGCGGTAGGCGTCGACAGCAATGTCCTGGGTAGCCGAGGCGAAAGCCACCAGTACGGCCATGGCAATCAGCCAGGAGAGATGCTGTTGCGGGTCGCACAGGCTCATGCCGACCAGCCCGATCACCACCAGCGCTTGCGACAACAGCAGCCACGAACGCCGGCGCCCGAGGCCGCCAAGCAGCGGCAAGCGCCATTGGTCGAGCAGCGGTGACCAGACCCACTTGAAGGCGTAGGCCAAGCCAATCAGGCTTGCATAACCGATGGTTTCACGGGCAACGCCGGCTTCGCGCAACCATACCGACAGGGTCGAAAACACCAGCATGTAGGGTAGGCCGGCGGCGAAACCGAGTAGCAAAAGTACCAATGTTGACGGGCTGGCATAGGCAGCAAGCGCAGCGCGCCAGGTTTTACGGGGCATGGGCCAACATCTGCCTCAAGTTTTCGAAAACAAAGCGCGCACTCTAACCGCTGTGCTCCATTGGGCGCCAGCCATGGCGCGTCATATCCACACGATTGTTGCTTACATTCACACCTTCTGCGCGTAACCGCGCCCGTTGTTCATCGCCCGACGGGGTGCCCAGCGCCAGGCTCAGCCGGCCACCTGCACCAAGCACCCGGTGCCAAGGCAGGCGTGTGTCTGCAGGCAACTGCCCCAGGGTGCGCCCAACCCAGCGCGCCGCACGGCCAAGCCCTGCCAGTTCGGCCAGTTGGCCATAGCTCACGACCTTGCCGGGTGGCACTTGGCCCAGTACTGAATACAGCGCCGTTCGTCGGCCCTCGGCCGAATCGAGGGCGTGCTCATATCCATCAGACATCTCGCCCGCCTTGGGCTGCAGATGAAACCGGACCGGTGGTCTGGTCAATGAGAGTTGAACTCAACGGCATACTCCCGGTCTGTCCTTGCTCTGGTCGTGGGTATCTGGATAATGCCCGGCTTTTTCGTCAAATCGAACCCATAGTCCGCAAACAAAGCCCGTTTATGAATTCTAGATCCTTGTTGTGCCTTCTTGCTGTTTCCCTGTGTGCCTCTCCGGTGTTCGCCGACACTGTGTGGATGAAGAACGGTGACCGGCTAAGTGGCAAGATCAAGGTATTCGACGGCGGCAAGCTGCTGCTGGAAACCCCTTATGGCGGGTCCATCGCCCTGGACTGGAAACAGGTCCAGACGCTGGAGAGCGACCAGGAGATGCTGGTCAAGCAGGACGCCTACAGCGGAGAGAAAGCCAAGTCGCTCAAGGCGGCAGAGCCAGGCAAGGTGACCTTGGCCAATGGCGAGGCACCGAAGACGGTGGAACTGGCCAGTATCGAGCAGATCATGAAGCCCAAGCCGCTGGTCGAGGATTTCGTGTGGAAAGGCAATGTCGACGTGGCCCTGGATTACAAGCGCGCCGAGAACGACACCGACGATTACGACGTAGGCTTCAAGACCACCGCCCGTCATGGCCGTTGGCGGCACAACGCCGAGGGTGAGTACAACCGCGAGACCAAGGACGACGTCACCACCACCGACAACTGGAGCGCCGAGTACGCGCTGGACCGCTTCATTACCGAGAAGTGGTTCTGGCAGGGGCGTGCGGAATACAAACGCGATCGCATCGAAGACCTGGCCCGCCAGCGCACCGTGGGTACCGGCCCGGGTTACCAGTTCTGGGACGATGAGCTGGGCGCGTTCTCGCTGGGCTCACTGATCAACCGTACTGACTTCGAGTATCAGGACGGCGGCAAGGATAATTTCTATTCTGCGGCCGTGAAGTGGGATTACACCCGATACCTGATCGGCAAGAACGTGCAGCTGTTCACCAACGGCGAGTTCGCCAAGCCGCTGGGTGGCGTGGCCGACTACTCGCTGGATGCCGAGGTTGGCCTGCGCTACAAGGTCACCGAGTGGGCCTCGCTGAACCTTAAGGCGGAGAAGGATATCATCACCGGCACGCGTGAAAGTGACCTGGACAAGACACGCTATACCGCGGGCTTCGGCGTTACCTGGTAAGGCGTCTGGATGCAGGTCAGTGGCACAGGCAGCTGATAATGCTTATCTTGTCCCGAACCCGTCCGCCAGGAGCCGCCCTCAAGTGAGTACCAACGCCATCCGCCCCGCCCGGGAACTGCTGCTCAAGGAATACCGCGGCGTGCTTTCGACACATTCCAGGTCGATGCCTGGCTACCCCTTCGGTTCGGTCGTGCCGTACTGCCTGGACGCTCAGGGCAACCCGCTGATCCTGATCAGCCGCATTGCCCAGCACACCCATAATCTGCAGAAGGACCCCAAGTGTTCGCTGTTGGTGGGTGAGCGCGAGGCTGAGGATGTGCAGGCGGTAGGGCGCCTGACGGTGATGGCCGAAGCGCACAAGCTGGTCGACGAGGCCGTCATCGAGGCCGCCGCCGAACGCTATTACCGCTATTTCCCGGATGCGGCCAACTACCACAAGGCCCACGACTTCGATTTCTGGGTGCTGCAACCGGTGCGTCACCGTTACATCGGCGGCTTCGGTGCGATCCACTGGCTTGACCATGTCACCTTGGCCAACCCGTTCGCGGGCAAGGCCGAGGGGAGCATGATCGAACACATGAACAGCGATCACGCCAGTGCCATTGCCCACTACGTCGAATTGACCGGGTTGCCACAGCACGTACCGGCGCAGATGGTTGGGGTAGACAGTGAAGGCATGCACCTGCGCATCGGCCAGGCCGTGCACTGGTTGCCTTTCCCCACTACTTGCAACACGCCGACACAAGTCCGCGAGGCCTTGGTTTTGCTGGCTCGCGCCGACCATTGGCCGCTTGTGATGCAAGCCGAGGGTTGAAATCCGGAGCGCAGGCATCCATGTGAGGTCTTATTGGAAGGTTATCTTCCGTCGAGGAACCCTTGATGCGTGCTTTTCTACTGCTGTTTCTGATTTTTCCTGTGCTGGAGCTGTTCGTCTTCGTGAAGGTCAGCGCGGCAATCGGTTTCTTTCCGGCGTTGCTGCTGATCATCGCCGGCTCCGCCTTGGGCGTACTGGTCATGCGGGTGGCCGGCCTGGCGACTGCATTGCGCGCCCGTGAAAGCCTGCAGCGCGGTGAATTGCCCGCCGAGGACATGTTCCAGGGCATGATGCTGGCCGTGGGTGGTGGCCTGTTGTTGCTGCCCGGCTTCATCAGCGACGTGCTGGGTGTGCTGTGCCTGCTGCCATTCACCCGCCGCCTGGCAGCGCGCAAGATGCGCGAGCGTGCCGAGGCCCAGGCCATGCGCCAGCGTGCATTCCAGGACGACCCCTTCCAGGCGCAGCCGCGTGATGGCGGCCACCGCCCGAACGTGATCGAAGGCGAGTACGAGCGCCGCGACAAGTAAGAAGGACCGGGGCCGCACAAGCGGCCCCGGTTTTTTTTGGCCTGATGAAAATTTTTCTATCTCGAGCCTTGTAATTGGATGTGGCGGCCTCATGTATGTGGTCACCGCAAGGTTTCTGGTGGCAACACCAGACATTACACAGGTGGTTCGCTCACAGCGGGCCGCCCCCGGCAACGCCGGACAGCATCAAAACCGCCGGTGTCGAACCGGCCGATGAAAACCACAATTTGGGAGAGATCGACAATGAAACTTCGTCCTCTGCATGACCGCGTAGTCATCCGTCGCAGCGAAGAAGAATCGAAAACCGCTGGCGGTATCGTCCTGCCGGGTTCGGCCGCTGAAAAACCAAACCGCGGCGAAGTTGTAGCCGTCGGCACCGGTCGCGTCCTGGACAACGGCGAAGTTCGCGCGCTGGCCGTGAAAGTGGGTGACAAAGTGGTTTTCGGCCCGTACTCGGGCAGCAACACCGTGAAAGTCGATGGCGAAGACCTGCTGGTCATGGCCGAGAACGAAATCCTCGCCGTTGTTGAAGGCTGATTTCCCCCCGACTTCCCGTTACTCCAAAGTTTTTCAAGGATTAAACGATCATGGCTGCTAAAGACGTAAAATTTGGTGATTCCGCCCGTAAGAAAATGCTGGTTGGTGTCAACGTTCTGGCTGACGCGGTAAAAGCGACCCTGGGCCCGAAAGGCCGTAACGTGGTACTGGCCAAGAGCTTCGGCGCGCCGACCATCACCAAGGACGGCGTTTCCGTCGCCAAAGAAATCGAGCTGAAAGACGCTTTCGAAAACATGGGCGCCCAGCTGGTCAAGGAAGTTGCTTCCAAGGCCAACGACGCTGCCGGTGACGGCACCACCACCGCTACCGTTCTGGCTCAGGCCATCGTCAACGAAGGCCTGAAAGCCGTCGCTGCCGGCATGAACCCGATGGACCTGAAGCGCGGTATCGACAAGGCCACTGCTGCCGTTGTTGCCGAGCTGAAGAACCTGTCCAAGCCATGCGCCGACTCCAAGGCCATCGCCCAGGTAGGTACCATCTCTGCCAACTCCGACAACTCCATCGGTGAAATCATCGCCGAAGCCATGGAAAAAGTCGGTAAAGAAGGCGTGATCACCGTTGAAGAAGGCTCGGGCCTGGAAAACGAACTGTCCGTCGTAGAAGGCATGCAGTTCGACCGCGGCTACCTGTCGCCGTACTTCGTCAACAAGCCGGACACCATGGTTGCCGAGCTGGAAGGCCCGCTGCTGCTGCTGGTCGACAAGAAAATCTCCAACATCCGTGAGCTGCTGCCAGTTCTGGAAGCCGTTGCCAAGGCCGGCCGCCCACTGCTGATCGTTGCCGAAGACGTTGAAGGTGAAGCGCTGGCTACCCTGGTAGTCAACAACATGCGCGGCATCGTCAAGGTTGCTGCAGTCAAGGCTCCAGGCTTCGGCGATCGCCGCAAGGCCATGCTGCAGGACATCGCTGTCCTGACTGGCGGCCAGGTCATCTCCGAAGAAATCGGCCTGTCCCTGGAAACCGCTACCCTGGAGCACCTGGGTAACGCCAAGCGCGTCATCCTGTCCAAGGAAAACACCACCATCATCGACGGTGCTGGCGCTGACACCGAGATCGAAGCACGCGTCAAGCAGATCCGTGCCCAGATCGAAGAAACTTCCTCGGACTACGACCGTGAGAAGCTGCAAGAGCGTCTGGCCAAGCTGGCTGGCGGTGTTGCCGTGATCAAGGTAGGTGCCGGCACTGAAGTTGAAATGAAAGAGAAGAAAGCCCGCGTTGAAGACGCCCTGCACGCTACCCGTGCAGCCGTTGAAGAAGGCGTGGTGCCTGGCGGTGGTGTTGCCCTGGTTCGCGCCCTGGCTGCCATCGTCGACCTGAAAGGCGACAACGAAGACCAGAACGTCGGTATCGCGCTGCTGCGTCGCGCTGTTGAATCCCCGCTGCGCCAGATCACTGCCAACGCCGGTGATGAGCCAAGCGTGGTTGCTGACAAGGTCAAGCAAGGTTCGGGCAACTTCGGCTACAACGCCGCTACCGGTGAATACGGCGACATGATCGAGATGGGCATCCTGGACCCAGCCAAGGTTACTCGCTCGGCGCTGCAAGCTGCTGCTTCGATCGGCGGTCTGATGATCACCACCGAAGCCATGGTTGCCGACCTGCCGGAAGACAAGCCAGCTGCTGGCATGCCTGATATGGGCGGCATGGGTGGCATGGGCGGCATGATGTAAGCCAGCCTTACCCCCTGCACCATCAAAAAGCCCCGGTTCGCGAGAACCGGGGCTTTTTGTTATTCCAGTCGGGGCCTCTTCGCAGCACAAGGCTGCGCTTGAGCCTTGTGCTGTGAAAAGCGTGGATCAACCGACCAGCGGATCACCCACGTGCAGGATCTTCATGCCGTTGGTGCCACCGATAGTGTGGTAGCTGTCACCTTTGGTCAGGATCACCCAGTCACCTTGCTCCACCAGGCCACGTTTGAGCAGTTCGTCGACCGCTGCCTGGCTCACCTTGTCGGCCGGCAGCGCGGCCGGGTCGAAGGCAATCGGATACACGCCACGGAACATCGAGGCGCGTGCCTGGGTGGCGCGGTGCGGCGACAGGGCGAAGATCGGTACATGCGAACGCAGGCGCGACATGATCAGCGGGGTGTAGCCGCTTTCGGTCAGGGCGATGATCGCCTTTACGCCCGGGAAGTGGTTGGCAGTGTACATGGCCGCCAAGGCGATGCTTTCGTCGCAGCGCTGGAAGGTGGTGTGCAGGCGATGGCTGGACTTCTGGCTGGTCGGGTGCTTTTCGGCACCCAGGCAGATGCGTGCCATGGCCTGGACCGCTTCGATCGGGTAGGAACCGGCGGCGCTCTCGGCCGACAGCATCACCGCATCGGTGTTGTCCAGCACGGCGTTGGCCACGTCGGACACTTCCGCGCGGGTCGGCATCGGGTTCTGGATCATCGACTCCATCATCTGAGTCGCCACGATCACGGCCTTGTTGTTGCGGCGGGCGTGCTGGATGATCTTCTTCTGGATAGCGATCAGCTCGGCGTCGCCGATTTCCACGCCCAGGTCACCACGGGCAACCATCACAGCGTCGGAGGCGGCGATCAGCTTGTCGAGGGTCTCGTCATCGGCAACTGCTTCGGCGCGTTCGATCTTGGCCACCAGCCAGGCGCTGCCGCCGGCTTCGTCACGCAGCTTGCGCGCGTATTCCATGTCGCTGGCGTCACGCGGGAAGGAAACGGCCAGGTAGTCCAGGTCCATTTCCGCAGCCAGTTTGATGTCGGCCTTGTCTTTTTCGGTCAGGGCCGGTGCGGTCAGGCCACCACCTTTACGGTTGATGCCTTTGTGGTCCGACAGCGGGCCACCGATGATCACCACGCAGTGCAGGGCGTCTGCAGTGGCGGTTTCGACGCGCATGACCACACGGCCATCGTCGAGCAGCAGTTCGTCACCAACGCCGCAGTCCTTGACCAGGTCGGGGTAGTCGATACCGACGATGTCCTGGTTGCCTTCGGTCAGCGGGTGGGCGGTGGAGAAGGTGAACTTGTCACCGATCTTCAGTTCGATGCGCTTGTTGGCGAACTTGGCGATGCGGATCTTCGGACCCTGCAGGTCGCCCAGCAGTGCAACATGGCGGCCGTTCTTGGCGGCGATGTCACGGATCAGGCGCGCGCGGGCCTTGTGCTCGTCCGGCGTGCCGTGGGAGAAGTTCAGACGTGCCACGTCCAGGCCGGCGAGGATCAGTTGTTCGATCACTTCCGGCGAGTTGCTGGCGGGGCCAAGGGTGGCGACGATTTTGGTGCGGCGGATGCTCATGCACAGACTCCTATAGTGAAGCGCAGCGAAAGGCTACTCCTGAATCTCGCTGTAGTCATTGTTCCGTTGCACTACCTGCGACCAAGGCAGGGTGGCATTTGAACGGGGCAGGGTATCCTTGCAAAAGGGTGTGAAGATTTGCAGGCAAACGCCGATACACTGGCATCAAAGGAGATCCCCATGCGAGCCCTGATCGTTTTAGCCTTGGCCGCCAGCGCCGTCGGCTGTACCCGCTGGTCCATGGACCACCATCTGAACAATGCCTACCGCGCCTACGACCGCGGCGATTGCGCACGGGTCATGCTCGAACTGTCGCAGGTTGATCGCACCAGCCGTGCCCGGCCGTTCATCCACCCCGAAGTATCACTGCTGCGCGGCCAGTGCCTGGAGCGCCAGGCGTTGTACGTGGACGCGGCGCAAACCTATCAGTACCTGATCCAGCAGTACCCGGGCAACGAATATGCCTATCGCGCCCGAGCGCGCCTGCAGACGCTGGAAAAACTCGGCCATTTGCGCGGCGCAGAAACGGCCGTGGCCAATCCGGTGACGACCGTACCTTGGCGCTAACACAAAGGTGTGGTTTATTTCACGGGATTTGCTGCGCGTGCTGCGCTAATCTGTAACTCAGCTGTTACAACAACCGCCAGTACCTAGTATTCCTGGCATCAGGTACGGAATACACTCGCGATCATGTTTAACAAGCGCCACATCGAACGTCATCAGCTACCTTGTGTCCTCAAGGTGTTCAACCGCTTTACCGGTCAGGAGATCGGTCAGCTAGGCAATGCCTCTGAAAATGGGTTGATGGTCATCAGCCAGCTGCCCGTGTTGGTCGGGCCTGATTACGAGCTGCAACTGCGTATGCCCCTGCCTGGCGGCGGGCACCAGTTCGTCAACCTCACGGCCAGTTGCCTGTGGTGCCGCGAGGACCAGACGCCTGGGCACTACGATTCGGGCTTCATGCTGCTGCAGTCTCCGCGCGAGTACGATGATTTCGTACGTTCGTTGCGCGACTATTTCAGTTTCCGCCCCGCGAACGCTCCCGTCTGAACGTTCATTTTTCAGAATCGCGCTAGAATCGGGTCGACCTCGATACAGGACGACCCCGTGACCTCCAGCATTTTCTGGCACGACTATGAAACCACCGGCATCAACCCGCGCTGCGATCGGCCGCTGCAGGTGGCCGGCGTGCGCACTGACTTCGACCTCAACGAAATCGACGAGCCAATCAGCCTTTATTGCCGACCGTCGGACGACATCCTGCCGCACCCGGCGGCCTGCCTGGTGACAGGCATCACGCCACAACTGTTGGCGGAGCAGGGCCTGTGCGAAGCCGAGTTCATGACTCGCGTGCACGCCCAGCTGGCGCAACCGGGTACCTGTGGTGCCGGCTACAACACCCTGCGCTTTGACGATGAAGTGACCCGCTACAGCCTTTACCGCAACTTTTTCGACCCCTATGCCCGTGAATGGCAGGGAGGCAATAGCCGCTGGGACCTGATCGACATTGTGCGCACCGCCTATGCCCTGCGCCCGGAGGGCATTGAATGGCCGCAGCAGGACGGGCGCACCAGCCTGCGTCTGGAGCTGCTGAGCAAGGCCAATGGCATTGACCACGGTCATGCCCACGAAGCGCTTTCCGACGTGCGGGCAACCATTGCCTTGGCTCGCCTGATTCGGCAGAAACAACCCAAGTTGTATGACTGGCTGTTTCAACTGCGTAGCAAGCATAAAGTGATGGAGCAGATCCGTCTGTTGCAGCCACTGGTGCATATATCCGGGCGTTTTTCGGCGGCGCGCAATTACCTGGGGGTCGTATTGCCACTGGCCTGGCACCCGCGTAATCGCAATGCACTGATTGTCTGCGACCTGCATCAGGAAACCCTACCGTTACTGCGGGAAAGTGCTGAAGTTTTGCGTCAGCGCTTGTACACCCGGCATGATGAATTGGCTGAAGGTGAATTACCGGTACCGCTCAAATTGGTGCAGATCAATCGTTGCCCGGTAGTGGCGCCGCTGTCGGTATTGCGCCCGGTCGATCAACAACGATTGGGCCTGGACTTGACGTTGTTACAATCGCGCGGCGAACAATTGGCCAATCAACAGGCGCAATGGCAAGAAAAGCTGGAGCACATCTATGGCAAGGACGAGTTCGCTCCGAGCGAGGACCCGGAACAGCAGTTGTATGAGGGTTTTATAGGTGACCGCGACCGGCGCTTATGCGAGCAAGTTCGTGCGCTGGAACCGGCGCAGTTGAGCCATGGCCACTGGATGTTCGATGATCCGCGTTTGCCGGAGCTGTTGTTTCGCTACCGGGCACGTAACTTCCCTGAAACCTTGACCCCCGAAGAGCGGCAACGTTGGTATGGCTTCTGCCAGCAACGCCTGAGCGACCCGCAGTGGGGCGCGCCGAATACCTTGGGCGACTTCGAACAGGCACGCCAGCAAGCCTGGGAGGGCGCCGACGAGGCGGGCAGGCGAGTGTTGGAGGCCTGGCAACTGCATGCTCGACAATTGCAGGAGCACTATTCAATCGGCTGATGGCCGGTAAACAAAAACGCCGGCAGTGTGCCGGCGTTTTTGTTGTGCGAAGCAAGAGGCGTATGCGGATAATCAGTCCAGCAGGGTTGCCCAGCTTTCAACCACATCGCCGCCCCAAGTGGCTTTCCACTCTTTCAGGGTCTTGTGGTTGCCGCCTTTGGTTTCGATCACTTCACCGTTGTGCGGGTTCTTGTATTGCTTGACCTTGCGTGCGCGCTTGGTGGCGGTAGTCTTGACCGAACCACGAGGTGCCTTGCTCAGTTTCGATTCTGGATCGAGCAGGGCAATCACGTCGCGCAGCGACTTGGAGTACTCGCCCATCAGTGTGCGCAGTTTGCCTTCGAACTCCAGTTCTTTCTTCAGCTTGTCATCCTGCGACAGATTGGCCAGGCGGGCCTGAAGTTCCTTGATGGCTTCTTCGGTAGCGCGGTACTCGTTGATCAGGGACATGGAGTGTTCCTTAATGCGTGTTCAGAAATGTGTGGGGCAATAATAGACAGCCCCTACTCGCAAGTAAACATAAGATTGGGCAATTAACTGTTAATTAAGCTGTGACAGCATTTCTCTACGTGAACAAATTTTTACATATGCCCCGTGCGTTTCCTCTTGTCTGTCAGGCAGCGCCCGTGTGGCGTTTTCGGGCCTGCATATGCAATCGCGGCAGCGATCAATACTGCGTTTTTTCTGGCGGGCCGCTAGAATAGGCGCCTTTGCGAAGTTCTGGAGTCTCATTCATGCGCACCTATCGTCTGGTGATCGCCTGCCCCGACCGTGTAGGCATCGTGGCGAAAGTCAGTAATTTCCTGGCCTTGTACAATGGCTGGATCAACGAAGCCAGCCACCACTCCGATGAGCAGAGCGGTTGGTTCTTCATGCGTCATGAAATCCGCGCTGAATCGCTGCCGTTCGGTATCGAAGCCTTCCGTGAGGCGTTTGCGCCGATCGCCGAAGAGTTCTCCATGACCTGGCGCATTACCGACTCGGCTCAGAAAAAACGCGTGGTATTGATGGCCAGCCGTGAGTCGCACTGCCTGGCAGACTTGCTGCACCGCTGGCACACCGATGAGCTGGACTGCGAGATCCCTTGCGTCATCTCCAACCACAACGACCTGCGCAGCATGGTCGAGTGGCACGGTATTCCGTTCTTCCATGTTCCGGTCGACCCCAAAGACAAGGCCCCGGCCTTTGCCGAAGTGTCGCGCCTGGTGCAGGAGCATGCCGCCGACGTCGTGGTGCTGGCCCGCTACATGCAAATCCTGCCACCACAACTGTGCCGGGACTATGCCGAGAAGGTGATCAACATCCATCACAGCTTCCTGCCGTCGTTCGTCGGCGCCAAGCCTTACCACCAGGCTGCCCTGCGTGGGGTGAAGCTGATTGGCGCGACGTGCCACTACGTCACTGAAGAGTTGGATGCCGGCCCGATCATCGAGCAGGATGTGGTGCGTGTCAGCCATGCCGACAGCATCGATGACATGGTCCGCTTTGGCCGTGATGTGGAGAAGATGGTGCTGGCCCGTGGCCTGCGTTATCACCTGGAAGACCGTGTGCTGGTGCATGGTAACAAGACTGTGGTGTTCGACTGACACCGTCCGGCTTGCTGTGAGGTGCTGGGCTGCTGCGCAGCCCTGTCGCGACAGGGGCGCAGAGCGCCCCGGCAATCTTGGGTGAAACGGCAATGACCAAGCAACGCAACAATCCCGTCGCCTCACCTCCACCGATCCTTGGCGAAGGCTGCCTGGCCCGCTACGACCCTGAAGCCCTGGATGATACGGATGGCACCGACTTCCCCGGCGCCGCCGAACTCTGGCAACAGCTCAACCCGCCTGACGCCGCCAGCGCTCCAGCAACGGACGTCCCAGCAGGCACACAAACACCGGCCCCCCAGCCAGCAGATAAAAGTAGTAAGTAACCGCCCGCCATATAAGGATTGCTGCAGCTGCGGTCGAGCTGCCTACCAAGGGTGTCAACAGGCTGGCCGACGTCAGCTCGGCGGCCCCGGCCCCGCCAGGCAGCAGACTGAATTGGCCGGCGCTGAGCGACAGCATCTGCACCAGGAAGCTGGGAATCCACTGCAGGTCTACCCCCAAGCCCCGCAACACCAGGTACAGCACGCTGTAGCGCAGCCCCCAGTGGATGCAGGTCAGGGTGAACACAAGGCTCAGCCTGCGCTTGGGCAGGCGCCAGGTCTGCGCCAGTGCTGCAACAAAGTGCAGCAGTTTGCGCGCCCAGCGACGTTTGCGCGGCTGGCCCATCCCCATGCGCTGCAACAGCCTGCCGTTCATGCGCATTATCGGGCGCCGGTAGCGCAACAGCCCGATCACCCCGGCCAACGCTGTGCACAGCAGTAACGCACTGCCAAGCAACATGCTTTCCTGGCTGCGGCCCAGGCTGTGGAACAGCGCGTAGCCGGCAATCGCCAGCATTGCGCAGAAGAAGAACACCAGGTCGTTCAGCTGGTCCATGGCAAAAACGGCGCCGCTGCGCGCCGGGCGGATGCGGTCTCGCGCCAGCAGGGCCATCAGGGTCAGCGGCCCACCACTGCCGCCAGGGGTGGTGCAGATGGCAAACTCGGTGGCCATGACCACGCCGAGGCTGCGAGCATGGCTCAACTGTTTTGCCTGCTCACCCAGCAACAGGCGCAGGCGCAGCGCATTGATGACCCAGCACAACAGAATCATGCCTAGCAGCATGAGCAGCAGGTGCGGGTCGAACCGGCTCAGCCTCGGCAGCAGCTCGCTACCACCCAGCAACGCTGGCACCAGCGCTGCCCCCAGCAGTGCCAGCGCCAGCCAGGCCCAACGCTTCATGCTGCCCCCTGGCGCTCCAGCCAGGCAGATTTGGTCAGCGGTTCGCGGCCATCCTTCACCAGTGTTTCCAGCGTTCGCAACCAATAGTCTCGGGATGAGCGATGACGCATGTCTACAGGGTGCAGCCCCAAGCGCAATGTGCTCGCGCCTCGCCAGCGCCTGCATTGCCAGTCGCACAGCGTGCGGGACAATGTGCGACGCCATGCGCTCCGTGCGCTCCAGACCAGGCCTGGCGCATCAATGGCTGTAAAGTCTGGCAACCGGTACAGATGCTGCGGTGTACTGGTGTATTTGAGTGGCAGGCGGCACAGGGCTTGCCGCGTGCCCTGGCTCATGAGCCAGGCCGGTGCGACAAAGCCTGCCACAGGCCAACCTTGGCTCTCGAACAGCGCCAGGCCCTCCTGTAGCCGGGTAAGCGCTTCGTTCTCATCAAGGCCGTAGAACTCGCCTTCATGGGTATAAATGCGCCGCATGAAGTAGTCGATGGGGCTGCGCGGTGCGGGGCCTTCGTCAGCATGGGCATAGCCGTGAAGCGCCAGTTCGTCACCTTTGGCAAGGCGTTCGTCCAGGAGGCGGCAGAACGAAGGTGCCTGGTGCAGCGGATTGCGTCGATGGAAGTCCGGGACCACCAGCCATGTCATTGGCACGTGGCCCAGTGCGTCCACGGCCCTTACGAACGGTTCATAGTCCGGCCAGGTTTCCGGGGCAACATCGTGCAACACCAGCATGAGGCTGCGCTGGCTGGCGGAGGGCTCAAGCATGGGCGCGCACCTGCGGCTGGTGGCCGAGCACGGCCTGGTAGTGCTGGAGCAGGCCAGCTACCACGTTATCCCATGAATAATGTTGCTCTACATGGTGGCGGGCCTGCAGGCCGAGCTCGCGGGTACCCGCCTCGAACGCCTCGCGCACGGCGCACGCCATGGCCCGACCATCGTTGGGCGTGCACAGGCGGCCACACTGTTCGTTGATGATTTCAGGGAACGCACCGGCGCGCACGGCCACCACAGGGGTGGCGCTGGCCATCGCTTCGAGAATGACCAGGCCGAATGTTTCCTGGTCGCCAGCATGCACCAGCAAGTCGGCGCTGGCGATCAGCCGGGCCACCTCGGCAGACGGGCAGAAGTGATCGATGACGCTGACGTTGGACGGCACGTTGGCCGGCATGTTCGAGCCTACCAGTAACAGGTGGTAGGGGGCGCCGAGTTGCTGCATGCAGTCAAGCAGCACCGGCAGGTTCTTCTCCCGCGAGCCGCGGCCGGCAAAGATCAACAGGCGGCTGGTGTCGGGAATGCCCAGTTCGGCACGCACATGTGGGTCGCGCCGGGAGGGGTGGAAAGTGGCAAGGTCAACGCCCAGCGGCTGCACATGGACATCGCGCACGCCCAAGCGGCGTAATTTGTCGGCCATCACCTGGCTGGGGGCCAATACCCGATCAAAATTGCCGTATAGCTTGCTGACGTAGGCCTCGACATTGGGTGCGAACCAGTTGCCCATGCGGTTGCTGACCAGTAACGGCAGGTCGGAATGGTAGAAACCGATCACGGGCACGTCGAGCTGGCGCCGCGCTTCCAGCGCCGCCCAGGCGGTCAGGTAGGGGTCGCCAACTTCAATCAGGTCGGGTTTGAGCGTGCGCAGTGTATTGCACCAGGGGGCCAGGCGTACCGGAAAGCGGTAGCCCTTGCCAAACGGCAAGGGTGGCGCAGGTACCTGATAGATGCCATCGCCGTGTTGGGCGCTGGCACCGGGAATCAACAGGCTGTGGCGTACGCCGTGAATGGCGTCGAGACGGTGATGTTTGGCATCAAGATAGGTACGTACGCCACCGCTGGCCGGGGCGTAGAACATGGTGATGTCGGCGATGTGCACGATCAGCATCCCTCCGGGATCGTCTTCGGGTCTGTCATCCGGCGTTGAATGGCCGGCGATGAAACGCCTAAAGGTGGACCTATCAGAAGGATAGTTTGTTCGATCGGTTTGAGAGGGGGAGTGCGCAATGCCTGGAGCAGCACAAGGCTGCTCCAGGTGAAGGTGTAGCCTTTATCAGATACGGAAGCTGCCCACCAGGTGCTTCAGGCGGCCAGCCTGCTGCTCGAGGTCGGAGCAGGCGCGCAGGGTCGCTTGCAGGTTCTCCACGCCTTCCTGGTTGAGCATGTTGATCTCGTTGATGTCCATGTTGATCGCCTCGACCACGGCGGTCTGCTCTTCGGTGGCAGTGGCCACCGACTGGTTCATGCCGTCGATCTCGCCAATGCGCACGGTAACGCTGTCCAGTCGCTCACCCGCCTGGTTGGCGATCTGCATGCTGTCCTGGCTGTGGCGCTGGCTCTGGTCCATGGTGTCGACCGACTCGCGGGCACCGACCTGCAGCTCTTCGATCATGGTCTGCACTTGCTGCGCCGACTCCTGGGTGCGGTGCGCCAGATTGCGCACCTCATCGGCGACCACGGCAAAGCCACGCCCGGCCTCACCGGCGCGGGCCGCTTCGATGGCGGCGTTCAGCGCCAGCAGGTTGGTCTGCTGGGAAATGCTGGTGATCACTTCCAGGATCTGGCCGATATTCACGGTCTTGCTGTTCAGTGTCTCGATGTGCGCGCTGGAGGTGACGATCAGGTCGGACAGGCGGTTCATCGCGGCAATGTTGCGCTCGACCACTTGCTGGCCTTCTTCGGCCAACAGGCGCGCGGAGCTTGCATGCTGCGAGGCCTGGGCGGCGTTGCCGGCGATTTCCTGAGCCGCAGCGCCCAATTCATTGATGGCGGCGGCGACACTGTTGGTGCGGTTGGACTGCTCGTCGGAGTTGGTCATCGACGAGTTCGAAGCGCTGATCACCCGCAGGGCTACTTCGTTGACCTGCTCGGTGGCCGAGGACACTTCGCGAATGCTGCTGTGAATGCGCTCGACGAAGCGGTTGAAGGCGTTGCCGAGGACACCGAATTCGTCGTGGTTGTGGATGTGCAGGCGCTTGGTCAGGTCGCCTTCACCTTCGGCAATGTCTTCCATGGCGCGGGTCATGGTGTGCAGCGGCTGCATCAACACGCGGATCAGCAAGCCGAGCAGGCCGATGATGATCACCACTGCCACCACCGTGGCGATCACCGCCGAGGTGCGGAAGGTGCTGAGCATCGAGAAGGCCTTGTCCTTGTCCACCGACAGGCCGATGTACCAGTTTGCCGACGGCAGGCCGGTAATCGGGCTGAAGGTCAGCAGGCGGGTCTGGCCCTCGCTTTGCACTTCGGTCAGCTCACCGGTCAGTTTCGGCGTGCGCTGCGGGAACAGGTCCGACAGCGATTTCATGACCAGATCCTTATCCGGGTGTACCAGGATCTTGCCCTGGTCGTTGACCAGGAAGGCGTATCCCATGCCGCCGAAGTTCAGCGAGTTGATGATCTGCACCAGGCCGTCCAGGGCCAGGTCGCCGCCGACCACGCCCACGCTGCTGGAGACCTTGCTGAGGATACCAATGACCATCTTGTTGGTGGTCATGTCGATGTAGGGTTCGGTCAGCGTCGCGCCGCTGGCGTTCATGCCGTCCTTGTACCAAGGGCGGGTGCGCGGGTCGTAGCCGTCGGGCATCTTCGCGTCCGGGCGTACGCTGAAACCGCCGTCGACTTTGCCCAGGTAGACCGTGAGGAAGCTGGATATCAGCGCATTCTGACCCATCAGGGTTTCGGCGTTGGCTGGGTCCTGGGCAATGTTCTGCGCCAGGTTCTCCACCAGCTTTATCCGGCCCTCGAACAGGTTGCGAATGTTGGTCGACGTGGAGGTGCCCATTTCAGCCAGATAGTTTTCCAGGTCCTCGCGGATCGCATTACGCTGGAGGTAATCGTTGTAGAGGGTGAAAAGGCTGAAGGCGAGTATCACGATCAGTGATGCCGCCAAAAGAATCTTGTGGCTGAAACGAAGGCTTTTGTTCATGGCGTAATCGGTTCCGCTAAGGTTTTATATCAGGCGTTCGCACGAGTGGAGCCGTAGGTTGTGCAACATCCCGAAAAGTCCCTTTTCGGCTGTTCCTCTCTAATTAAGGCGAATAACACCCACAGGTATCGGCCGAATTAAGCTAAAGCTTGAGCAGAGGATTAAAGAGATGTCGGAATTTTCGACCATCGTTGTAGGCGCGGGCCCGGATGGCCAGCCAGTCGGGCAAGCAATGCGCCTGGCCAACCGCCACGGTCTGGTGGCTGGCGCAACCGGTACTGGCAAGACCGTCACCCTGCAGCACCTGGCGGAGGTGTTCAGCGACGCGGGGGTAGCGGTGTTCGCCGCCGATGTCAAAGGCGACCTCTGTGGCTTGGGTGCTGCTGGTGCGCCACAAGGCAAGGTGGCTGAGCGCATCGCCGGCATGCCGTGGCTGGGGCATACGCCCAAGGCCTACCCGGTGAGCTTGTGGGATATCGCCGGGCTGTCGGGCCACCCGCTGCGCACCACCCTCAGTGAAATGGGGCCGCTGCTGCTGGGCAACTTGCTGGAACTGACCGACAGCCAGCAGGCGGCGCTGTATGCAGCATTTAAGGTGGCCGACCGCGAAGGCCTGCTGCTGCTGGACCTCAAAGACCTCAAGGCCCTGCTGGCGCATCTGAAGGACAACCCGCATCTGCTTGGCGAAGACAGCGCGCTGATGACCACGGCCTCCACCCAGGCTTTGTTGCGCCGGCTCGCTACGTTGGAGCAGCAGGGCGCCGAGGCACTGTTTGGCGAGCCGGCATTGCAACTGGAGGACCTGCTGCGCCCTGATCCGGATGGCCGTGGACGTATCCACCTGCTCGATGCCAGCCGATTGGTGCACGAGGCACCCAAGGTGTACGCGACGTTCCTGTTGTGGTTGCTGGCCGAACTGTTCGAGCAGTTGCCCGAGCGCGGTGATGCCGACAAGCCGGTGCTGGCGCTGTTCTTCGATGAAGCACACTTGCTGTTCAACGGCACGCCCAAGGCGCTGCAAGACCGTCTTGAGCAAGTGGTCCGGCTGATCCGCTCCAAGGGGGTGGGGGTCTATTTCGTTACCCAGTCGCCGGGTGACTTGCCGGACGCGGTACTGGCCCAGTTGGGCTTGCGCATTCAGCACGGCTTGCGGGCGTTCACGGCCAAGGAGCAGAAGTCGCTGCGGGCGGTAGCCGATGGTTTCCGTCCCAACCCAACATTCGACACCCTGGCGGTGCTTACCGAACTGGGTATTGGCGAAGCGCTGGTGGGTACGTTGGAAGAAAGGGGCACACCGGCCATCGTGCAGAGGGTGCTGGTTGCACCGCCGCAGTCGCGTATCGGGCCACTGAGTGCGGCTGAGCGCAGTGCGCTGATTGCGGCTTCGCCATTGTCGGGGCGCTATGACAAACCGGTGGACCGTGAGTCAGCCTATGAAATGCTGAGCCAGCGTAAGGGCGAGCCGGTGGAACCGGCGCCGCAACCGAAGGCGGATGAAGAGAGTTTTGCCGACAAGGCGGGTGAGTTCTTGCAGAGTGCAGCGGGGCAGGCGATCAAGTCAGCAGTGCGCCAGGCCGCTAACCAGTTGGGGCGGCAGTTGGTGCGCGGGTTGATGGGGTCGTTGTTAGGGGGCAAGAAAAGGTAGTCTTCCTGCGCCGCGCCCATACCCTTGGTAGCACAAGGCTGCTTCGGCAGGCATAACGGCTATGAAAAAGGCGCCCGAGGGCGCCTTTATTCATTGCGGTGTCACTCAGCCAATGGCTTTGGACGCCAGCCAGAACAGGCCGGCCGCCAGGCCCATCGAGGCAGGCAGGGTCAGGACCCATGCCAGCAGGATGGTTTTCACAGTGCCGCCTTGCAGGCCACTTTTGTTGGCAACCATGGTGCCGGCCACGCCGGACGACAGCACGTGGGTGGTCGACACCGGCAGGGCGAATACGTTGGCCATACCGATGGCGCAGGCTGCGGTGATCTGTGCCGACATACCTTGGGCATAGGTCATGCCTTGTTTGCCGATCTTCTCGCCCACCGTCAATACCACGCGCTTCCAGCCAACCATGGTGCCCAGGCCAAGGGCCAGGGCGACGGCCACGATCACCCAGAACGGGGCGTATTCGGTGGTGGCGGTGAGGTCTTTGCGCAGTTTTTCAAGGTCGGACTTTTCACGGGCGTCCAGGCCTGGCAGCTTGCCAACCTTCTTTGCCGTGTCATCCAGGCACAACAAATAGCGGCGCACTTCAACGCGCTTCTCGGCATCGAGGCTGTGGTAGTCCGTCACGCCTTTCAGCGAGGTCTGCAGCGCAGCAATGGTCGGCTCGGTCTGCTGCGGGTTGCAACTGAACTGCTCCGGCAGATCGCTGGCCTTGGCCTTGCCCAGTGCCAGGAACTCGCCCAGGGTGGCGGCGTTACGCTGGTAGAACTGGCTCATGTGCAGGGTAGCGTCGCGAGTACGTTCGATCTGGTAGGTGGTGCTGTTCAGATCGAGTACGAACTTGGCCGGCACAATACCGATCAGCACCAGCATGATCAGGCCAATGCCCTTCTGGCCGTCGTTGGAGCCGTGCACGAAGCTCACGCCCATGGCGGAAACAACCAGGACCAGACGGTTCCAGAAGGGTGGGTGCTTCTTGTCATCGAGCTTGCGGCGCTGTTCCGGGGTTTTGTGCATCTTCGACAGCGGGCGCCACCATTTCAGGCCGATCAACACCAGGGCAGCAACGGCGAAACCGGCCATTGGCGAGACTACCAGCGACATGGCGATATCAATCGCTTTCTGCCAGTTGACGCCGTCGCCTAGCGGAATGTCGTTGATCAGGGCGTTGGCCAGGCCGACACCGAGAATGGAGCCGATCAGCGTGTGCGAACTGGAGGCAGGGATGCCAAAGTACCAAGTGCCCAGGTTCCAGGTGATGGCCGCGGCCAGCAACGAGAAGACCATGGCCAGGCCGTGTCCGGTGTTCACATTGATCAGCAGCTCTACCGGCAACAGGTGCACGATGGCATAGGCCACCCCTACACCGCCGAGCAGAACCCCAAGGAAGTTGAACACGCCGGAGAAGAACACGGCGAGGTGTGGCGGCATGGCTTTGGTATAGATGACGGTAGCTACCGCGTTGGCGGTGTCATGAAAGCCATTGATGAACTCGAAGGCGAGTACGAAGGTCAAGGCGAGCAGCAGGCTCACCAACACCCAGGCATCCAGTCCGCTGAATAAATCGATCATGAAGGTTGTCTGGCGGGTCATAGGGGGGCGGGATTATGCCAGAAAACCTTGGCAATCGATGCACCTGCAACAGACAGATGACCGCCTTCATGGTGCAACCGTGTCGTGCGGAGGGGGGCGCTCAAGGCGATAAATGGCGGTAAAAAATCACAAAATATGGCGAAATAAGGCCGAAATGTTGAGAAGTGGTCATTTCCCTAAAATTCAAACGGCCGTATGAAATTTGTGTGATTCCATTTCATCATCGGCCAGACAGTAAAGATCGACCTCGCCCGGGTGCACCGGGCGACGACACGCAGAGGGCGCCCCCGACGCTCAGGGGTTGTCGCTGCGCAGTTCTTTTTCGATGCGTTCCAGTTCCTGGCTGAAGGCCTGGTCACGAACGCTGGCACGCTTGCGCCAGGGTTTGCGTTCCGGATCCGGTTGTGCGGCGTATGTGGTGACTTCGCCACCATAAACATCCTTGTAACGTTCAGCCTGGCGCTCGAGTTCCGCGCGCAGTTCATCTTTCGTCACGTGCAGTACCTGAAATAAGTGTAATGACTGTTGTTATGCATTGTGCAACATGCATTTTGCCTTGCGGGCCGCAACGGCTTGATAAAGCGGAAGGTTCCATGACCACGGTAAGCGGAGGGCCTGCGCAATCGATTATAGCAACCGATAATTCGCCGATCATCGTTAATTTACTCAGCCCTGACATCATCTGGCGTAAATAGCAGGATGTGCCCGCGAACAGTTTGGACCTTTCGTACAAGTTAGAAAGGAATGACGGATAGAAGTTCGTTGCAATGTCAGGGCGGGCCGTAATGAAAAACGGCCTCGCCGAAAGGCGAGGCCGTTGCCTGGGGACTTCTACGGTGGGTACCTGACCAGTCTCTCCAAAGAAGCCACAAGTGGCATGAGAAAGGTATAAGCAAAAGTGTCGGCGGTCAATTGCGATTATCGGCCGTTTGTTCGATAATCGCACGAACCGGTGTTTTTTTTGAGGTGTGCGATGAGTAACGAAACCCTGGGCAACGATTCCGGCAATGCAGAGGTGGCGCGACCTGCTTCGGCTGCCATGGCGCCGCCGATCGTGGCTTCCCCGGCCAAGCGCATCCAGGCCTTTACCGGTGACCCGGACTTCATGACCTCGCTGGCACGTGGCCTGGCGGTGATCCAGGCATTCCAGGAGCGCAAGCGCCACCTGACCATCGCCCAGATCAGCCACCGTACTGAAATCCCTCGCGCAGCGGTGCGCCGTTGCCTGCACACGTTGATCAAGCTGGGTTACGCCACCACCGACGGGCGTACCTATTCGCTGCTGCCTAAAGTGCTGACCCTGGGGCATGCTTACCTGTCGTCGACGCCACTGGCAATTTCTGCCCAGCCGTACCTGGATCGCATCAGCGACCAGTTGCATGAGGCGGCCAACATGGCCACCCTCGAAGGCGACGACATCCTTTATATAGCCCGTTCGGCCACGGTCGAGCGGCTGATTTCGGTCGATCTCTCGGTGGGGGGACGCCTGCCGGCCTACTGCACGTCGATGGGGCGCATTCTGCTGGCGGCCATGGACGACACCAGCCTGCGTGAGTATCTGGAACGTGCTGATCTCAAAGCGCGCACCAGCCGCACCCTGAATGATCCCGAATCGTTGTTCGCCTGCATCCAGCAGGTGCGCGCCCAAGGCTGGTGCGTGGTGGACCAGGAACTGGAACAGGGGCTGCGATCGATTGCAGTGCCGGTGTATGACGCTTCGGGGCAGGTGTTGGCTGCCTTGAACGTAAGTACCCATGTTGGGCGGGTGACCCGCAGTGAATTGGAGCAGCGGTTCTTGCCGATTTTACTGGCAGCCAGTCGAGACCTTTGCCATCAGTTGTTTGGTTGAAACCGCAGGGAGCACGTTGCGGCCCCGGATCAGAACAGGCAAAACCGTTTCTTGTGCGATAAACGCACAGTGTCGTGCCGGGTGAATTGCTTCACCCCGGCCCGCTGATTAATGTCTCTCGCAACGGTCGGCTAGCCGACCGAACAAGAAAAACATAAGAGGCACTTACGCATGAATACTGTCACCTCGCTGCTGCGGCCGCACCCGCATGCAGTACCGTTGTATCCAGGCTGACCCAGGCCATATACCCCAATCATCGCCTTTGTACCGGTTACCCGCGTGCAATGGCCTGACTGTGTCCCTCATTCTGGATAACAATAATGAATCAAGCGCAAACCAACGTCGGCAAAAGCCTCGACGTTCAGTCGTTCATCAATCAGCAGCCGCTGTCCCGCTATCAGTGGCGAGTCGTGCTGCTGTGCTTTCTGATCGTCTTCCTCGATGGCCTGGACACTGCTGCCATGGGTTTCATCGCCCCGGCACTGTCGCAAGAGTGGGGAATCGACCGCGCCAGCCTTGGGCCGGTCATGAGTGCCGCGTTGATCGGCATGGTGTTCGGCGCCCTGGGCTCCGGGCCCCTGGCTGACCGTTTCGGCCGCAAAGGCGTGCTGGTGGGGGCGGTGCTGGTATTTGGTGGTTTCAGCCTGGCCTCGGCCTATGCCACCAACGTCGACCAGTTGCTGATACTGCGCTTCCTGACTGGCCTGGGCCTGGGTGCAGGCATGCCCAACGCTACCACGCTGTTGTCCGAATACACCCCGGAGCGCCTCAAGTCGCTGCTGGTGACCAGCATGTTCTGTGGCTTCAACCTGGGCATGGCGGGTGGTGGCTTCATTTCCGCCAAGATGATCCCGGCCTACGGCTGGCACAGCCTGCTGGTCATCGGTGGCGTGCTGCCGTTGCTGCTGGCGCTGGTGCTGATGGTCTGGCTGCCGGAGTCGGCGCGGTTCCTGGTGGTGCGCAACCGCGGCACCGACAAGGTGCGCAAGACCTTGTCGCCAATCGCCCCGCAAGTGGTGGCCGAGGCAGGCAGTTTCAGTGTGCCTGAGCAAAAGGCGGTGGCTGCGCGCAACGTGTTCGCGGTGATCTTCTCTGGCACCTATGGCTTGGGCACCGTGTTGCTGTGGCTGACCTATTTCATGGGCCTGGTGATCGTCTACCTTCTGACCAGCTGGCTGCCAACCCTGATGCGTGACAGCGGCGCGAGCATGGAGCAGGCGGCGTTCATCGGCGCGCTGTTCCAGTTTGGCGGAGTGCTGAGTGCAGTCGGCGTGGGTTGGGCCATGGACCGTTTCAACCCGCACAAGGTGATTGGCATTTTCTATCTGCTGGCCGGGGTGTTCGCTTACGCAGTGGGGCAGAGTCTGGGCAACATCACCGTGCTAGCTACGCTGGTGCTCGTTGCCGGTATGTGTGTGAACGGTGCGCAGTCGGCAATGCCATCGCTGGCGGCGCGCTTCTATCCCACTCAGGGCCGTGCCACAGGTGTATCGTGGATGCTGGGTATTGGCCGCTTTGGTGCGATTCTTGGGGCCTGGAGTGGTGCAACGCTGCTGGGCCTGGGCTGGACTTTCGAGCAGGTGCTGACGGCGTTGCTGGTGCCGGCAGCGCTGGCGACTGTGGGTGTGGTCGTCAAAGGGCTGGTCAGCCACGCCGACGCAACCTGAGGGAGAGGGCCGCGTTACGGCCCATTCGCAGCACAACGCCGCGTCGACTGGTGCGGCATTGTGCTGCGATCAGGGCGCACAGCTGCCCTGTGGTGGGCGTGGGCAGTTGCGCAACAAATGGTTCGTTAATCGCACAAATAGTCGATTATCGGATTGTAAGGTGCCCACCAGTCTCCTTAATCTGGGTTCATCGAAGCACCCTGACCAGGAGCCTCCAAATGCCACGCGCAGACCATTTCCACACCCACCCCAATCGAGCCGTCCGCCATGCGTGACCTCGACGCCCGTACCGCCGCTGAGCATGGCCAGCTGGCAGGAGAAGCCTGATGCACGACGTATTCATCTGTGACGCCATCCGTACCCCGATCGGCCGCTTTGGCGGCGCCTTGGCCAGCGTGCGGGCCGACGACCTGGCAGCCGTGCCGCTGAAGGCGCTGATCGAGCGCAACCCTGGCGTGCAGTGGGACCAGGTAGACGAAGTGTTCTTCGGCTGCGCCAACCAGGCCGGTGAAGACAACCGCAACGTGGCCCGTATGGCACTGCTGCTGGCCGGCCTGCCGGAAAGCATCCCGGGCGTCACCTTGAACCGCCTGTGCGCGTCGGGTATGGATGCCATCGGCACCGCGTTCCGCGCCATCGCCAGCGGCGAGATGGAACTGGTGATTGCCGGTGGCGTCGAGTCGATGTCGCGCGCCCCGTTCGTCATGGGCAAGGCTGAAAGCGCCTATTCGCGCAACATGAAGCTGGAAGACACCACCATTGGCTGGCGTTTCATCAACCCGCTGATGAAGCGCCAGTACGGTGTGGATTCCATGCCGGAAACCGCCGACAACGTGGCTGACGACTATCAGGTTTCGCGTGCCGACCAGGACGCTTTCGCCCTGCGCAGCCAGCAGAAGGCTGCCGCTGCACAGGCTGCCGGCTTCTTTGCCGAAGAAATTGTGCCGGTGCGTATCGCTCACAAGAAGGGCGAAATCATCGTCGAACGTGACGAACACCTGCGCCCGGAAACCACGCTGGAGGCGCTGACCAAGCTCAAACCGGTCAACGGCCCGGACAAGACGGTCACCGCCGGCAACGCCTCGGGCGTTAACGACGGTGCTGCCGCGATGATCCTGGCCTCGGCCGCAGCGGTGAAGAAACACGGCCTGACCCCGCGTGCCCGCGTTCTGGGCATGGCCAGCGGCGGCGTTGCTCCACGTGTCATGGGCATTGGCCCGGTGCCGGCGGTGCGCAAGCTGACCGAGCGTCTGGGGGTTGCGGTAAGCGATTTCGACGTGATCGAGCTTAACGAAGCGTTTGCCAGTCAAGGCCTGGCGGTGCTGCGTGAGCTGGGTGTCGCTGACGATGCACCACAGGTAAACCCTAATGGTGGCGCCATTGCCCTGGGCCATCCGCTGGGCATGAGCGGTGCACGCCTGGTGCTGACTGCGCTGCACCAACTGGAGAAGAGTGGTGGGCGTAAAGGCCTGGCGACCATGTGTGTGGGCGTTGGCCAAGGTCTGGCACTGGCCATCGAGCGGGTTTGACCTGTACCGGCCGCTTCGCGGGCAAGCCCGCTCTTACAGGGATCCACGCAATCACCTGTGGGGGCGGGCTTGCCCGCGAAGAGGTCTGTCCTGTGAGACACAAGGCCAATTGCCAGCCAGATAGCGGAACGAGTGTGTTACTAGGTATGTCTAGACTTACCTAGGACCCTCCAGGAGTGAAACCCTCATGACCTCAACCTATTACACCGGCGAAGAACGCAGCAAGCGCATCTTCGCTATTGTCGGTGCCTCGTCAGGCAACCTGGTGGAATGGTTCGACTTCTACGTCTACGCCTTCTGCGCGATCTACTTTGCCCCGGCCTTCTTCCCCTCCGACGACCCCACCGTGCAGTTGCTGAACACGGCAGGTGTATTCGCCGCAGGCTTCCTGATGCGCCCCATTGGTGGCTGGATCTTCGGCCGCCTCGCCGACCGCCACGGTCGCAAGAACTCCCTGATGATCTCGGTGCTGATGATGTGCTTCGGCTCCCTGATGATCGCCTGCCTGCCCACCTATGCCAGCATCGGC
The DNA here is from genome assembly GCF_058782925.1 of Pseudomonas sp. FW305-E2. Taxonomy (NCBI): domain Bacteria; kingdom Pseudomonadati; phylum Pseudomonadota; class Gammaproteobacteria; order Pseudomonadales; family Pseudomonadaceae; genus Pseudomonas; species Pseudomonas sp. FW305-E2. The sequence continues at coordinate 26,440 of NZ_JBYSYE010000038.1, forward strand.
ACCTGGGCCCCGGCGCTGCTATTGCTGGCCCGCCTGATTCAGGGGCTGTCGGTAGGGGGCGAATACGGCACCACGGCCACCTACATGAGTGAAGTGGCACTGCGTGGGCAGCGCGGCTTCTTTGCTTCGTTCCAGTACGTCACCCTGATCGGCGGCCAGTTGCTGGCGGTATTGGTCGTGGTGATCCTGCAACAGCTGCTGACTGAAGATGAACTGCGGGCCTGGGGCTGGCGCATTCCCTTCGTGGTGGGGGCCATCGCCGCCCTGATTTCGCTGATGTTGCGCCGTTCGCTGCACGAGACCAGTAGCGCCGAAGCCCGCAATGACAAGGATGCAGGTTCTATCGCAGGCCTGTTCCGCAATCACGCAGCGGCGTTCATCACGGTACTGGGCTACACCGCGGGTGGCTCGCTGATTTTCTATACTTTCACCACCTACATGCAGAAGTACCTGGTCAACACCGCGGGCATGACAGCCAAGAACGCCAGCTACGTGATGACCGGGGCGTTGTTCCTGTTCATGGTGTTGCAGCCGTTCTTCGGCATGCTGTCCGACCGTATCGGTCGGCGCAATTCGATGCTGCTGTTCGGCGGCCTCGGTACCCTGTGCACCGTGCCGCTGCTGATGGCACTGAAAACCGTGACCAGCCCGTTCATGGCCTTCGTGCTGATCAGCCTGGCCCTGTGTATCGTCAGTTTCTACACCTCGATCAGCGGTCTGGTGAAGGCTGAGATGTTCCCGCCGCAGGTGCGTGCACTGGGTGTTGGCCTGGCCTATGCGGTGGCGAACGCAGCATTCGGCGGTTCGGCCGAGTATGTGGCCCTGGGCCTGAAGACCCTGGGGATGGAAAACACTTTCTATTGGTACGTCACGGCGATGATGGCGATTGCCTTCCTGTTCAGCCTGCGCCTGCCGAAGCAGGCGGCGTACCTGCACCATGATGACTAAGGACGCTGCATGAGCAACCAACTGTTCGACGCCTATTTCACCGCGCCGGCCATGCGCGAGATTTTCTCCGACCGTGGCCGCCTGCAGGGCATGCTGGATTTCGAAGCAGCGCTTGCCCGTGCCGAAGCCTCTGCCGGTTTGGTCCCGCACAGCGCGGTAGCAGCCATTGAGGCGGCATGCCAGGCCGAGCGCTATGACGTTGGTGCGTTGGCCAATGCCATCGCCACCGCCGGCAACTCGGCCATTCCGCTGGTGAAAGCGTTGGGCAAGGTGATCGCCACTGGCGTACCTGAGGCTGAGCGCTATGTGCACCTTGGGGCCACCAGTCAGGATGCGATGGACACGGGTCTGGTTCTGCAGCTGCGCGATGCCCTCGATTTGATCGAGGCCGACCTCGGCAAGCTGGCCGATACCCTGTCGCAGCAGGCCTTGAAGCACGCCGATACGCCCTTGGTGGGTCGTACCTGGTTGCAACACGCCACCCCGGTGACCCTGGGCATGAAACTGGCTGGTGTACTGGGGGCTTTGACCCGCCACCGTCAGCGCCTGCAGGAACTGCGCCCGCGCCTGCTGGTCCTGCAGTTCGGCGGTGCCTCGGGCAGCCTGGCGGCCCTGGGCAGCAAGGCAATGCCGGTGGCCGAAGCGCTGGCCGAACAGCTCAAGCTGTCCCTGCCCGAGCAGCCCTGGCACACCCAACGCGACCGCCTGGTGGAGTTTGCCTCGGTGCTGGGCCTGGTTGCCGGCAGCCTGGGCAAGTTCGGCCGTGATATCAGCTTGCTGATGCAAACCGAGGCGGGGGAGGTATTTGAGCCGTCTGCGCCGGGCAAGGGTGGTTCTTCGACCATGCCACACAAGCGCAACCCGGTGGGTGCCGCCGTGTTGATCGGTGCCGCAACCCGCGTGCCGGGCCTGCTGTCGACGCTGTTTGCAGCCATGCCTCAGGAGCACGAACGCAGCCTGGGCCTATGGCATGCCGAGTGGGAAACCCTGCCGGACATCTGCTGCCTGGTCTCGGGTGCCCTGCGCCAGGCTCAAGTGATTGCCGAGGGCATGGAGGTGGATGCCGCGCGCATGCGCCGTAACCTCGACCTGACACAAGGCCTGGTGCTGGCCGAAGCGGTGAGCATCGTCCTCGCCCAGCGTCTGGGTCGCGATCGTGCCCACCACCTGCTGGAACAATGCTGCCAGCGCGCGGTGGCCGAACAGCGGCACCTGCGTGCCGTGCTGGGTGACGAGCCGCAGGTCAGCGCCGAGCTGTCTGGCGAAGAACTCGATCGCCTGCTCGACCCTGCCCATTACCTGGGCCAGGCCCGCGTCTGGGTGGCGCGCGCCGTGTCCGAACATCAACGTTTTACTGCCTGAAGGAGACCGCTGTGGCGCACTTGCAACTGGCCGATGGCGTTTTGAATTACCAGATCGATGGCCCGGATGACGCCCCGGTGCTGGTCCTGTCCAACTCGCTGGGTACCGACCTGGGCATGTGGGACACCCAGATTCCGCTCTGGAGCCAGCACTTCCGGGTGCTGCGCTATGACACCCGTGGTCACGGCGCATCGCTGGTCACAGAAGGCCCTTACAGCATCGAACAGCTGGGCCGCGACGTGCTGGCCCTGCTCGATGGCCTGGACATTCAAAAGGCTCACTTCGTCGGCCTGTCGATGGGAGGCCTGATCGGCCAGTGGCTGGGTATTCATGCAGGTGAGCGCCTGCACAGCCTGACCCTGTGCAACACGGCCGCCAAGATCGCCAACGACGAGGTGTGGAACACCCGTATCGACACGGTACTCAAAGGCGGCCAGCAGGCCATGGTCGACCTGCGCGATGCCTCTATCGCCCGCTGGTTCACCCCGGGCTTTGCCCAGGCACAGGCGGAGCAGGCCCAGCGTATCTGCCAGATGCTGGCGCAAACCAGCCCGCAAGGCTACGCAGGCAACTGTGCAGCAGTACGTGACGCTGATTATCGTGAGCAACTGGGCCGCATCCAGGTGCCCGCGCTGATCGTTGCCGGTACGGAAGACGTGGTTACCACCCCTGAGCATGGCCGCTTCATGCAGGCCGGTATCCAAGGTGCCGAGTACGTCGACTTCCCGGCGGCGCACCTGTCCAATGTCGAGATTGGCGAGGCCTTCAGCCGCCGCGTGCTCGATTTTCTGCTGGCTCACTGAGGACAACGCCATGGACGAGAAGCAACGTTACGACGCTGGCATGCAAGTGCGCCGCGCAGTGCTGGGTGATGCCCACGTGGACCGCAGCCTGGAGAAGCTCAACGACTTCAATGGCGAGTTCCAGGAAATGATCACCCGCCACGCCTGGGGTGACATCTGGACCCGCCCGGGGTTGCCGCGCCATACCCGCAGCCTGATCACCATCGCCATGCTGATTGGCATGAACCGCAACGACGAGCTGAAGCTGCACCTGCGTGCGGCGGCCAACAATGGTGTGACCCGCGACGAGATCAAGGAAGTGCTGATGCAGAGCGCGATCTACTGCGGCATTCCGGCGGCCAATGCCACGTTCCACATGGCTGAGTCGGTGTGGGATGAACTTGGCGTAGAGTCGCGCCAGTAAACCGTGTTCGCGGGCAAGCCCCCTGCAACAGGGCACTTGCCCGCGAATGGCCTTTACACCGATGCCTTTTTTTGCCGCATGGCAATCGGGCCGGCGTTGGTTTCCACGGCGCGCTTCAGGGTCGGGCACAGGCCCAGCATGAACGCAGCTTCCGCCACCACGAACAGCGGCCCGATGATCAGGCCACTCACGTCGTCAATAAATGCCGGTTTGCGGCCTTCGTAGTAATGGCCGATGAACTGGATGATCCAGCCCACCACGAACGCTCCCAGCCCGGCGCCGAGCCATAGCGTTGTCGACTGTACTGCCAGCGCCTCACCGACCCACAGGCACAGGCCCAGCAACAGCCCCATCACCAGCCCGAAGCGCAGGTCCAGGCGCAAGTAGAACCACACAGACGCCGCCGCTGCCACCAGGGCAGGGGACAGCCACATGCCAGCTATCCCCCAGCCTGGGCGTGAAAGCAGGATGGTGACTGCCAGCACGATCATGGGGATGCCGACGAAGTGGGTGGCGATGTTGCGCGGATCGCGGTGGTAGTTGGCGTATTGGCTCAGGTGGTCGACGAGGGTTTTCATTGTTGTGCCTCCCTGTTCTGCTTTGTTTCACCTGTACCTGATAGTGATCAGGATAGCCTGCAGTCACCACCATCATCAGCTCAGCGAATGGCGGCAGCGTGCACTGGCAAATTCATGGCAGGGATTTCATCAAGCTGTTGCAAATCATGCCTTCAAAAAAGGGGCATGGATTTTTATAGCTTCAGGTCATTTGAGGAGGCGTCTGGCCTCTTCGCGGGTTTATCCGCGAAGAGGCCATTTGATTCACAGAAGATTCAGCGGATAACTCACGATCAAGCGGTTCTCATCGAACGCGTTGGTGCTGAAGTCGCGACGCATGGTCGAGTTGCGCCATTTCACCGACAGGTCCTTGAAGCTGCCCGACTGCACCACATAGGCCAGCTCTGTTTCCCGCGCCCATTCCTTGCCATCGTCCACGCTGCCCACGGTGACGTTGTCACCCTTGATATAGCGGTTCATCAGGGTCAGGCCGGGTACGCCGACGGTGGCGAAGTTGAAGTCATGGCGAACCTGCCAGGAACGCTCCTTGGCATTGTCGAAGCTTGAATTGTAGCTGTCGTTGGCCAGGGTACCGCCACTGGTGCCATTGACCCGCATCCAGGCATCGTCGCCGCTGACCTTCTGCAGGCCAACGTAAAAGGTGTGGCCTTGGTAGCGCGCCGAAAGCAAGGCGGAGGCGGTGCGGTTGTCCAGCTTGCCGGCCCGTTCGGCGCCATCTTCCTTGCCAATGAAATAGCCCAGGTTGGCGCCCAGCGTCCAGTCGCCCAGCGGCTGGCTGTGCGTCAGGTTGAGGTATTGCTGGCGGTAGATGTCCTTGAGCTGGGCATCCCACAGGCCGATCATGGTGCGCTTGTCGTTGAAGGTGTACTCACCGCCGCCGAAGTTGAAACGGTCGGAGGTGAAGGCGGCTTTGCCGTTGAGCGACATGTCTTCCATGCTGGCATCGTTGCGCGGGCTGTTGCCGCGGAACTGGCCGGCGTACAGGGTCAGGCCGGCGATTTCCCTGGAGGTCAGCTGGCCACCGCGGAAGGTTTGCGGCAGTGAGCGGCCATCGTCCGAACGCAGGATTGGCAGTACCGGCATCCATTCACCGACTTTCAGCTCGGTTTCGGACAGCTTGGCCTTCAGCGCCACACCCAGCCGACCAAAGTCATCGGCCGGGCGGCCGTCGCCATGCACGGGCAGCAGGTGAGTGTTGGTGGTGCCTTTGCCGCCGTCGAGCTTGACCGAGTACAGGCCCAGTACGTCCACGCCGAAACCGACCGTGCCCTGGGTGAAACCGGAACGGGCATCGAGGATGAAGCTTTGTGTCCATTCCTCGGCCTTGCCCTGTGGGTGGGCCGGGTCGACGAAGTTGCGGTTGATGTAGAAGTTGCGCAGGTTGAGGGTGGCCTTGGCGTCCTCGATGAAACCACCTTCGTTGGCGGCGAATGCGGGGAGGGCGCAGGACATGGCCAACAGGCCAGGCAGCAGCTGACGTGCGGGTAGCGAAATGCTCATCTGTCGTGGATCTCTTGTTTTTATGGTCGAGCCGGTGCACTGCGGGATCGGGCCTGCAGGTGCGGGTGTTTTTGATGAACTTGGGTAACGTTGCGTGGGGGGATGGTGCGGGGTAGTGCGGGGGTGAGGCAATTCGCCGCAAACGGAACGGGGCGATAATCGAACGGAATGTTCCGGTTGGTTAATAACTCTCGTGTGGCGGCGTCTTCGCGGGTAAACCCGCTTCTACAGCGGCTTGCGCGCAACCACCGTATGTGTCCGCCACACGATCCGTGTAGGAGCGGGTTCACCCGCGAATACGGTGGTGGCTGTGACGGTGAATCGCCAGGGATACTGGCCAGCAGGCCCGGCCCTTGCGCGGGCTCGTCCGCAAAAAGGCCGGCACAGGCAGTAAAAAAGCAAAGCCCACCGCTAAGGGTGGGCTTCCTACTTTGTAACAAGGCCGATCAGCCTTTCGGTGTTTCCACCGATGCCTGCTGGTTGGCCTGCCCGGTCTGCTCGTACCAGCCACCGCCAAGCGCCTTGTACAGGTTGACCTCGCTGGTCAGCTGCGACAGGCGGTCTCCGATCAGCGCTTGCTGGGCACTGAACAGGTTGCGTTGGGCATCGAGGAAGGTCAGGTTGCTGTCAATCCCGATGCGGTAACGGCGTTCGGCCAAGCGGTAGTAGTCCTGGTTCGCCTGCACCAGGTCGCGCTGGGCCTGCAACTGCTCTTCGAAGGTCTTGCGTGCCGCCAGGCCATCGGAGACTTCCTGGAAGGCCGTCTGGATGGTTTTTTCGTACTTGGCGACGTTGATGTCCTTCTGGATTTTCGAGTAGTCCAGGCTGGCTTTCAGGCTACCGGCGTTGAAGATCGGCAGGTTGATCTGCGGCTGGAACAGCCAGGTGCCCTGGCCGCCCGCGAACAGGTGGCCCATGTCGGGGCTCAGGCTGCCGGCGTTCGCGGTCAGGCTGATGCTCGGGAAGAACGCTGCGCGGGCTGCACCAATGTTGGCGTTGGCAGCCTTGAGCAGGTGCTCGGCTTCCTGAATGTCCGGGCGACGCTGAAGGATATCCGATGGCAGGCCGGCCGGTACTTCGGCCAGTTGGTCGGCATCAAGCTCCAGCGGCTTGGCCAGGTCGGCAGGAATGCCGGTGCCCAGCAGCACGGTCAGGCTGTTGACGTCCTGGGCGACCAGGCGCTGGTACTGCGAGTACTTGACCCTGGCGCCTTCCACGGCGGTACGCGCCTGGCTGACGTCCAGGGCCGATGCCACGCCGACCTCGTTGCTGCGACGGGTGAGGTTGTAGCTTTCCTCGTAGGTCTTCAGCGTTTCTTCGGTCAGCTTGAACAGGGCCTGGTCGGCCTGCCAGGTGTAGTAGGCGTTGGCCACGCTGGCGACCAGGGCGATTTGCGTGGAACGACGCGCCTGCTCGCTGGAGAGGTAGGTTTCCAGGGCCTGCTCGGTCAGGCTGCGCACGCGGCCGAACAGGTCCAGCTCGTAGGCGCTGACGCCCAAGGTGGCCGAGTACTGGCTGGTGATGCCAGATTCGCCTGTTTGCGACATGTTCGCCGGGACACGCTGGCGGCTGCCACTGCCGGTGGCCGAAACTGCCGGGAACAGGTCGGCGCGCTGAATGCGGTATTGCGCACGGTAGGCATCGAGGTTCAGCGCCGCGACCCGCAGGTCGCGGTTATTGACCAGCGAGGTCTGGATCAGCTGTTGCAGCGCCGGGTCGTGGAAGAACTGGCGCCAGCCCTGTTCAGCAGCGGCAACATCCGCCGATTGCGTCGGCGAGTATGCAGGGCCTTGCGGCCACTGTGCAGCCACCGGCGCCTCTGGGGTCTGGTAGTCAGGGATCAGCGAGCAGCCGCCAAGAATGAAAGCGGTTACCGCCAGGGACAACAAAGACTTGGTCATTGCCCAGCCTCATAACGTGGATTTTCAGGGGTGACGTCTTTTTCCGGCTCTTTGCTGCCGAACAGCGACGACACTGCGACGAAGAACAGCGGTACCCAGAAGATAGCCAGCACGGTCGCACTGATCATGCCGCCGATCACGCCAGTACCGATGGCGTGCTGGCTGCCGGCGCCGGCGCCGCTGGCGATGGTCAACGGTACCACGCCCAGGATGAACGCCAGCGAGGTCATGATGATCGGGCGCAGACGCATGCGGCACGCTTCAATCGCTGCGTCGTACAGGCTACGGCCTTGTTCGTGCAGCTCCTTGGCGAATTCCACGATCAGAATGGCGTTTTTCGCCGCAAGACCGATGGTGGTCAACAGGCCAACCAGGAAGTACACGTCGTTGGACAGGCCGCGCAGGCTGGTGGCGATCAGCGCACCGATGATACCCAGCGGTACCACCAGCACCACAGCGATCGGGATCGACCAGCTTTCGTACAGGGCCGCCAGGCACAGGAACACGAACAGCACCGAGAGGGCGAACAGCGCCGGCATCTGCGAGCCGGAGAGTTTTTCCTCGTAGGACATGCCGGTCCAGGAGAAGCCGATACCGCTCGGCAGCTCGCCTGCAATGCGCTCGACCTCGGCCATGGCTTCACCGGTACTGTAACCAGGCGCCGGCGCACCGAGGATTTCCATCGCTTCGACACCGTTGTAACGCGACAGCTTCGGCGAACCGTAGGTCCATTCGCCTTTGGCGAAGGAGGAGAACGGCACCATCTCGCCTGCGCCGTTGCGCACGTACCATTTTTGCAGGTCTTCCGGGCTCATCCGCGCGCTGGGTTCGCCTTGGATGTACACCTTCTTGACCCGGCCACGGTCGATGAAGTCGTTGACGTAGCTGGCACCCAAGGCAATCGACAGGGTGTTGTTGATGTCGGCAATGGTCACGCCCAAGGCGCTGGCACGTTCGTCATCAATGGTCAGTTGGTACTGCGGTTCATCGTTCAGGCCGTTCGGGCGCACGGCGCTGAGGATCTTGCTCTGCGCAGCTTTGGCCAGGAACTGGTTGCGCGCCTCCATCAACTTCGCGTGGCCGACACCGCCGCGGTCCTGAAGGAACACGTCGAAGCCGGTGGCATTACCCAGTTCAAGCACCGCTGGCGGGGCGAAGGCGAACACCATCGCATCACGGAAGGTGAAGAAGTGCTGCTGGGCGCGCTGGGCCAGGGCGAACACGCTGTTCTCCTTCGAGCGTTCATCCCAGGGTTTGAGCATGATGAAGGCCATGCCTGAGCTCTGGCCGCGGCCTGCGAAGTTGAAACCGTTGACCGTGAACACCGACGATACGGTATCGGCTTCGTCCTTGAGCAGGTATTCACGCATCTGGTCGACCACGACCTGCGTGCGCTCGGCACTGGAACCGGCCGGGGTCTGCACCTGAGCGAACAGTACGCCCTGGTCTTCTTCTGGCAGGAACGCGGTAGGGATGCGGGCGAACAGCCAGATCATGCCGACCACGATCAGCGCATAGGCCAGCAGGAATGGCACCTTGTTGCGCAGGATGGTGCCTACGCTACGCTCGTAGCCGTTGACGCTGCGGTCGAAGTTGCGGTTGAACCAGCCGAAGAAGCCGCCTTTGGCGGTGTGGTGCTCGCCCTTCTTCAGCGGTTTGAGCATGGTTGCGCAGAGCGCCGGGGTGAAGATAAGCGCAACCAGCACCGACAGGCCCATGGCCGAGACGATGGTGATGGAGAACTGCCGGTAGATCACACCCGTGGAGCCGCCAAAGAACGCCATGGGCAGCAGTACGGCCGAGAGCACCAGGGCGATACCCACCAGGGCGCCCTGGATCTGTTCCATCGAGCGCTTGGTCGCTTCCTTGGGCGGCAAGCCTTCTTCGGACATGACCCGCTCGACGTTCTCCACCACGACGATGGCGTCGTCCACCAGCAAGCCGATGGCCAGGACCATGGCGAACATGGTCAGGGTGTTGATGCTGAAGCCCGCGGCGGCAAGGATACCGAAGGTACCCAGCAATACGACCGGTACGGTCATGGTGGTGATGATGGTGGCGCGGAAGTTCTGCAGGAACAGGTACATCACCAGGAACACCAGCACCACGGCTTCGATCAGGGTGTGGATCACGCCGCTGATCGATTCGGTGACCACGGGGGTGGTGTCATACGGGAATACCGCCTTGACCCCCGGCGGGAAGAACGGTTCCAGGCCTTTGATGGTCTCGCGCAGTGCCTTGGCGGTGTCCAGGGCGTTGGCGCCGGTTGCCAGTTTTACCGCCAGGCCGGAAGCCGGCTTGCCGTTGAACTGGGCGCTGACAGCGTAGTTTTCACCCCCCAGGCCCACTTGGGCGACGTCACCCAGGCGCACCTGTGAACCGTCTTTGTTGACCTTGAGCAGAATGCTCTCGAACTGCTCGGCGGTTTGCAGGCGGGTCTTGCCGATGATGGTGGCGTTCAGCTGGGTGCCCGGCAGGGCTGGCAGGCCGCCGAGCTGGCCGGAAGACACCTGCACGTTCTGTGCAGCCACAGCGGTCTTGACGTCGACCGGGGTCAGCTGGAACTTGTTCAGCTTGGCCGGATCGAGCCAGATACGCATGGCGTACTGCGCACCGAACACCTGGAAGTCACCTACACCCGCGGTACGCGAGATCGGGTCCTGCATGTTCGAGACGATGTAGTTGGCCAGGTCGTCCTTGGTCATGCTGCCGTCTTCGGAGACCAGACCAATCACCAGCAGGAAGTTCTTCACTGCTTTGGTGACGCGGATACCTTGCTGCTGCACTTCCTGCGGCAGCAGCGGGGTGGCCAGGTTCAGCTTGTTCTGTACCTGTACCTGCGCGGTGTCGGGGTTGGTGCCCTGTTCGAAGGTGGCGGTAATGGTCATGCTGCCGTCGGAGTTACTTTCCGACGACACATAACGCAGGTTGTCGATACCGTTGAGCTGCTGCTCGATCACCTGCACCACGGTGTCCTGCACGGTTTGCGCCGAGGCGCCCGGGTAGGTCACGGCGATGGCGATGGCCGGCGGCGCGATACTGGGGTACTGGTTGATCGGCAGCTTCAGGATAGACAAGGCCCCGACCAGCATGATCACCAAGGCGATCACCCAGGCGAAGATCGGGCGATCGATAAAGAACTTCGACATGGTTTACTCCGCTTTGGCGTCTGCTTTCGCCGCGTTGGCCTGATCAGGGCCGGCCGGCTTCTTGACGTTGGTGGCATCGCTGACCTTCACCTCGACGCCTGGGCGCACGTACTGCAGCCCTTCGGTGATCAGGCGGTCACCCGGGTTGAGGCCTTCCTCGATCAGCCAGTCGCTACCCAAGGTGCGGCTGGCCTTGAGCTGGCGCAGTTCGACCTTGTTCTCCTGGTTGACCACCAGGGCGGTGGGTGCGCCCTTGAGGTCGCGGGTCACGCCTTGTTGCGGTGCCAGGATGGCGTTGGCGTTGACCCCGGCCTTGAGCCGCGCATGCACGAACATGCCTGGCAGCAGGGTGTGATCGGGGTTGGGGAACAGCGCGCGCAGGGTCACCGAGCCGGTGGTCTCGTCCACCGCGACTTCGGAGAACTCCAGGCGGCCTTCCTGCTTGAACAGGCTGCCGTCTTCCAGTACCAGCTGAACCGAGGCGGCGTTGTCGCCGGCCTTCTTCAGCTGGCCGCTTTCCAGGTCACGGCGCAGCTTGAGCAGCTCGGCGGTGGACTGGGTAACGTCGACATAAATAGGATCGAGCTGCTGGATGGTGGCCATGGCGTCGGTCTGGCCATTGCTCACCAGTGCACCCTCGGTGAACGAAGAGCGACCGATACGGCCGCTGATTGGCGCCAGAACCTTGGTGTAGCGCAGGTCGATCTGTGCGCTCTTGAGCGAAGCCTCAGCCTGCAATCGTTTGGCATTGGCGTCGTCGTACTCCTGTTTGGAGACGGCCTGTTCGTCAATCAGTTGCTTGTAACGTTCGGCCAGTGAGCGTGTAGCCAGCAGGTTGGCCTTGGCATTGGCCAGTGTGGCTTCGTACACGGCAGGGTCGATCTGATACAACTGCTGGCCTTCCTTGACCTCACTGCCTTCCTTGAACAGGCGCTTGAGGATGATGCCGTTGACCTGCGGGCGCACTTCGGCGACGCGGTAGGCACTGGTTCGCCCCGGCAATTCCGAGGTGAGGGTGAAGGCTTGCGGCTGGATGGTCACGACGCCGACCTGAGGAGCCTGCGCCGCTGGCGCTGCTTCTTCTTTCTTACAGCCACTGAGCAGGGTTGCCAGGGCGACGGCGGAAACCAGAGCGGTAACGGCTGGCTTGAATTGCATGAGGATCCTCGGGTCGCTGGAGCAGGGAGACGCTCAAGAGTAATGGAAGAGATCTTGATCTGGAAAAAATGCTATCCGGTGGATAAATAGCTTGCTAAGGAATATACTTACATTCATGGTTGTTTGTAAATACTGCTGGGTGGTACTCAGGTACAGCCTCAGCGCTTGATTAGCTTATCCGAGAGGCCCCGGCAGAGGTGCCCCCGGAGCGTTCCCCGCACGCGCTGCGCGTTCGGGCCAGATGAGGTTGTACTGCCATGGTCCGTCGAACCAAAGAAGAAGCCCAGGAAACCCGTGCCCAGATCATCGAGGCGGCGGAAAGGGCCTTCTACAAGCGCGGGGTTGCGCGAACCACCCTGGCCGACATCGCCGAACTGGCGGGTGTGACACGGGGGGCGATCTACTGGCACTTCAACAACAAGGCCGAGCTGGTGCAGGCGTTGCTCGACAGCCTGCGCGAGACCCATGACCATTTGGCGCGCGCGAGCGAAAGCGAGGATGAACTCGACCCGCTTGGCTGCATGCGCAAGCTGCTGTTGCAAGTGTTCAACGAGCTGGTGCTCGATGCCCGAACCCGTCGTATCAATGAAATCCTGCATCACAAGTGCGAGTTCACCGATGACATGTGTGAAATTCGCCAGCAGCGCCAGAGTGCGGTGCTGGATTGCCACAAGGGCATCACCCTGGCGCTGGCCAATGCCGTACGCCGGGGCCAGTTGCCTGGCGAGCTGGATGTCGAGCGCGCGGCGGTGGCCATGTTTGCCTATGTCGATGGCCTGATCGGGCGCTGGCTATTGCTGCCTGACAGTGTCGATCTGTTGGGTGATGTCGAAAAATGGGTCGACACCGGGCTGGATATGCTGCGCTTGAGCCCGGCTCTGCGCAAATGACACTTTGTTAAGGATTGTGAGGGAGTGTTTCCCCTTTGTGTTAAGGGGAGATTAAGGTCGCCGCCGCCTTGCAGCTGTTCGCACCACAAGGCGGCAGCGCGTGTGCAACCTTCAGCGGCCGCGCAATTGCCGGTCAGGCAAAGCAAATGCCGCGAACAGTCCCAGCACCGCGACGAGCGCACTCCCCATCAGCAGTTGCCTGAACGTCTCCAGCAACCGCCCTTGAGTCACCAGGTCCACCTCTGCGGCCTTCAAACTCCCCAGCAACGGGTTACCCGTCAAGTCGAAACCACCTTGATGCAGCAGTGCCAGCAACAGGCTGGACATGCACGCTACGCCCATGGCTCCGCCCAGCGAGCGGAACAGGTTGGTGGTGCTGGTGGCCACGCCGATGTCCTTGCTGGCCACCGCACTTTGTGTACCCACCAGTGAGGTCGGGAATTGCAGCCCGCAGGCTATACCGGTCAGCAGCATGCACAGCGCACTGAGCAACGCTGATTGCGGCGGAGTCAGTGCCATCGCGAAAATGGCCACTGGCATCAGCAGTGCACCGGCCAGGATCTGTGGCTTGTAGCGCCCGGTCCGGCTGGTCATCCGGCCTCCTGTGAAGGCGCCCATGGGCAGCCCCATGGCCAGCGGCAGCAGATGCAGGGCGGCGCTGTCGGCACCGGCGCCGGTAATGCCCTGGTAACGCAAGGGCATCAGCATGGTCAGGGAAATGGACTGGAAGCTGGCGAAGAAGATCACCGCCCAGCACAGCACTGCCACACGGTTGCCGAACAGGCTGAGCGGCAGCAGCGGTTCTGGGCAGCGGCGTTCGTGTGCGATGAAAAGCGCCAGGCCCAGCAGGGCGCAGCCGAACAGCGCCAGCACGGCCGGGTCGGCCCAGGCGTGGCCCTGGCCCACCAAGGTAATGCCCAGCAGCAGGCTGCCAAGGCCGAGAATCAACAGCATGGCGCCAAGGTAGTCCACCTGTGCCTCGCGACGCTGCACCGGCATGTCAGCGAGCGCACGGCGAATGGCCCACAAGGCGACCAGCCCCAGCGGCAGGTTGATCCAGAACACCCAGCGCCACGACAGGTACTCGGTCAACCAGCCGCCCAGCACTGGCCCGGCCACGCTGGCCGCGGCGTACATGCTGCTGAAGTAGCCCTGGTAGCGGCCGCGTTCGCGTGGGGGCACGAAGTCGCCAATGATTGCCTGGCTCACCGAGACCATCCCGCCTGCGCCGATACCCTGCAGTACCCGGGCCAGCACCAGTTGCGGCATGTCCTGGGCCATGGCGCAGGCAATGGAGGCCAGGGTGAACAGGCTGATGCCGGTGAGGATCATCCGGCGCCGGCCGTAAAGGTCGCCCAGTTTGCCGTAGATCGGCACGGCCACGGTCATGGCCACCATATAACCGGAGATGACCCAGGCCAGCAGGCCGACATCGCTGAACTGCGCCGAGATGGCGGGCAGCGAGACGGCGACGATGGTCTGGTCCAGTGCGCCGAGGAAGATGGCCAGCATCAGGGCGGTGAGCACGTTGCGCAGGGCGGTGGGGGGCAGGGCGGCGGTCACGGGAATACCTTGTTTGTCTATGGCGGCCCCTTCGCGGGCAAGCCTGCTCTCACAGAAGCCCTCGGATTGTAACCTGAGTTAGGTAGCTTCCTATGTACTATCTGCATCCCCTATGCAAGATCGGCATTGGCGCATTCATCCAGTGCTGCATGGCTGCGTGATATCGTTGGTATGCCACAGAGGCTGAAATCCGGGGGTTGCACCAGGTTGGTGCAGCATATTGCCGCAGGTTTTTCAGTCCGCTGTCTCCCACACCTTTTATTCCTCTGCCTGCATGTCGAGCATGACCGCCCAGATGGCGACGGTTGGAACAGGTCAGGTAGACCCGATTACAGGGGTCGGTAGTTACCGTTCAAATTTCAACTTTTTTGCGGAGTGATCATGCCCAAGGCTTCCCACCAAGATTTGCGTTTTGCCTTCCGCGAGCTGCTCGCTTCAGGTTCCTGTTTCCACACTGCCTCGGTGTTCGACCCTATGTCGGCACGCATTGCCGCAGACCTGGGCTTCGAAGTCGGTATCCTCGGCGGTTCGGTCGCTTCGTTGCAGGTACTGGCTGCTCCAGACTTCGCTCTGATCACCCTCAGCGAGTTCGTCGAGCAGGCCACCCGCATTGGTCGGGTCGCGCAACTGCCGGTACTGGCCGACGCCGACCACGGTTATGGCAACGCATTGAACGTGATGCGCACGGTGATCGAACTGGAGCGCGCCGGTGTGGCCGCACTGACCATCGAGGACACCCTGCTGCCTGCCCAGTTCGGGCGCAAGTCCACCGACCTGATCCCGGTCGAGGAGGGCGTTGGCAAGATCCGCGCGGCGCTGGAGGCACGAGTCGATTCGTCCCTGTCGATCATTGCCCGTACCAACGCGGGCGTACTCAGCACCGAAGAAATCATCGTGCGTACCCAGAGCTATCAGAAGGCGGGCGCTGATGGCATCTGCATGGTCGGGGTCAAGGACTTCGAGCAGCTCGAACAGATTGCCGAGCACCTGACCGTGCCGCTGATGCTGGTTACCTATGGCAACCCGAACCTGCGCGATGACGAGCGCCTGGCGCGTCTGGGCGTGCGCATCGTGGTCGATGGCCATGCGGCTTACTTTGCCGCGATCAAGGCCACTTACGACTGCCTGCGGCTGCAGCGTGGTCGGCAGAACAAGTCGGAAAACCTCAGTGCCACCGAACTCTCGCACACCTACACCCAGCCTGAAGACTACATTCGCTGGGCCAAGGAATACATGAGCGTCGAAGAGTGATCAGCAGGGCGCCGTCCATTCAACGGACGGCGCTCAAGGTTGCACTGTGAGGCACGCAATGTGCCTGCTCGCAGCTATTGGCGACGCTGGGCTGGCTGCGTAGCAGTTCGGCGCGCCAGCAGGCTGATCCATACAGCCCTGCGACTGCGGTAAGGGCCATGACAAGGGCGACTCTTCTGGATTTGATGCCCATGGTGCTCACCTCCCGTGACAGCGATAGGGGTGTACGCCACTAGTATAGATCCCGATCCCACTCCGGTTCGTCCTTGAAACGCTGCACCAGGAAATCCAGCATGCTGCGCAAGGTCGCCGGCATGTGTTTGCGCGACGTATACACCGCATTCAGGTTCAGTTCCCGCGGTTTGGCCTCGGGCAGCAGACGCACCAGTTCACCCCGGCGTATGGCGTCTGCGGCCTGGTAGGTTGGCAGCATGGTGATACCTGCGCCAGCCAGCGCAGCCCTTTGCAGGGTCATCACTTCGTTGGCACTGATGTTTCCGGATACGGGCACGGCGACCTGCTGGCCGGCTACCGCGAAATGCCACAAGCTGTGTCCGAAGTAGGCATGGGTCAGGCAGTTGTGCAGGCTCAGTTCCTCAACCCGTTGCGGCGTGCCTCGCTCATTCAGGTAGGCGGGTGCCGCGCACACGACCGAGCGGCACACACTCAGGCGCCGGGCGATGAGGCTGGGGTCCACGTCATTGCTGGTGCGAATGGCCAGGTCGATGCGCTCGTCCACCAGGTTGACGGTGCGGTCGAGCATCTGCAGTTCTACCTTCACGTCAGGAAAGCGCCGCACATAGGCGGCCACTGCATCCACCAGCTGTGCCTGGCCGAATGAGGTACTGACGCTGATACGCAGTGCCCCCCTTGGTGCGTCTTCCGGCTGCTGCACGGCAGCCTGCAGGTCGCCGGCCAGTTCCAGCAGTTGCCGGCAGCGAGGCAGGGTTTCCTGGCCGGCTGCCGTGAGGCTGAGCTTGCGCGTGGTTCGCTGCATCAGCCGCGTGCCAACCCAGTCTTCCAACTCTGCCAGGTAGCGCGACACGACCGGCCGCGATAATTGCAGATAATCCGCCGCCGCCGACTGGCTGCCCAGGTCGATGACTGTGACGAATACCCGCATGGCGTTGAGACGGTCCATGATTTGCCCGATTTCAGAAACAAACTATGTCTGAGCATCGCATTTTTTGTGACGAATCGGGTAACTAAGCTGTGCGCATTGTTTGGTAGAAGGCGTTACCCGAAGCCGGCAGGCGAGTGCCCTGGCGCTGGCGGCGAAGGTCACCAAGGGCGGTCATTCCGTTCAACTGATGGAGAGTATTTCATGAGCAAGATCGCAATCATCGGTGCCACCGGCCGTGCTGGCAGTCAGTTACTGGAGGAGGCCCTGCGCCGTGGTCACCGTGTACTGGCCATAGCCCGCGACCCTTCCACGCTTGAAGGGCGTGAGGGTGTGACCGTCAAGTCGCTGGATGCCACGGACAGCGCGGCCCTGCAGGCAGCCGTCGCAGGTATGGACGCTGTGTTGAGTGCCGCGCATTTCTCGACAATGGAGCCGCACGCCATCATCGAGCCGGTGAAGCGCGCCGGGGTCAAGCGCCTGCTGGTGGTGGGTGGCGCCGGTAGCTTGTTGCTGCCGTCAGGGCACCGGGTGATCGACAGCCCGGATTTCCCGGAGGCGTATAAAGCCGAGGCCAGTGCCGGCGTGCGTTTTCTGGAGGCGCTGCGGCGCGAGCCGAACCTGGACTGGACCTTCCTTTCGCCTTCGGCTGAGTTCGTTGAGGGTGAGCGCAGAGGTCACTATACGCTGGGCAAGGATCATCTGTTGATCGGTGCGGACGGCAAGAGCTGGATCACGTTTGCCGACTATGCGATTGCCATGCTGGATGAGCTGGAGAAGCCGCAGCACTCGCGGCAACGGTTCACAGTCGGCTATTGAGTCGCCTGCGTTGCGGGTATGCCCGCTCCCATGGGTACCGTACAGCTACCAAGGCCTGTGCAAACCTGTGGGAGCGGGTGAGCCTGCGAAAGGGCCGTCACAGGCTGGCCTGGCCCTCCAGCCAGTCCAGCAATTCCAGCAGCCCCGGCGGCAAGCTCCTGGCCTGGCTCACCAGGTAATACCCCTTGCCTGTCAGCACCTTCAGCGCAAACGGCATGCATAACCGCCCACCGCGCAGGTCATCGCCAATCAGCGACCAGTCACCGATTGCCACCCCTGTCCCCTGCGAGGCCATGGCCATCGCCATGTCCAGTGTCTCGAAATGTTGTTTAGGCCCATGCGTGGCGAGCGTCACTCCAGCCGCCTGCAACCACAACCGCCAGTCGTGTTCATCCCGCGAGGGATGCAGCAACATATGTCGGGCCAGGTCTTCCACCTGCTGCAACGGCACTGGCCCTTCACGCAGTGACGGTGCGCACACCGGGGTCAGCTGCTCATCGAACAGCTTGCGCACCTGCAGCCCGTGGTTCGGCGCATCGCCGTAGACCACTGCCGCATCGAAGCCCTCGCGACGGAAATCCACCCCGTGCTGCACGGTCGTGGTCAGCTCAACCGGCACATCCGGGCGCAGTGCCTGCCATTCCATCAGGCGCGGCAGCAGCCAGCGCATTACGCAGGTGGGTGCCTTCAGCTGCAAGGTCGTGCTGTGCTCACCCACCTCGCGCACCCCTTGTTCGATCAGGGCGAACACCTGCTGCACCCGTGGCAGCCAGTCCAGGCCTTCACGGGTCAGGCTCAACCCACGTGCCTCGCGCTTGAACAGGGCATAGCCGAGGTGTTCTTCGAGGGCTGCAATCTGGCGGCTGACAGCGCCCTGGGTGATGTGCAACTGCTGCCCGGCGCGGGTGAAGTTGCAGTGCTGGGCGGTGACCAGAAACGTGTGCAGGGCAGGCAGGGGCGGGAGGCGTTTCATTGCAGTAAGCCATGATCACAGGACATGGCTAGTATGTGTTTTTTTACATTGTGGCGATAGCCGTGGCTTGGGTCCAATAAGGGCATACCCCAACACGATTCATGGTGACCCCTGATGGCAACCTGCGGCGAAGTACTGGTCAAACTCCTTGAAGGCTATGGCGTCGATCATGTCTTCGGCATCCCCGGTGTACATACCGTGGAGCTCTATCGTGGCCTGGCGGGCTCTTCCATTCGCCACATCACCCCACGTCATGAGCAAGGTGCCGGGTTCATGGCTGACGGCTATGCGCGCACCCGCGGCAAACCCGGGGTGTGCTTCATTATCACCGGCCCGGGCATGACCAATATCACCACTGCCATGGGCCAGGCCTATGCCGACTCGATCCCGATGCTGGTGATTTCCAGCGTGCAGTCCCGTGACCAGCTGGGCGGTGGCCGTGGCAAGCTGCACGAACTGCCCAACCAAGCCGCGCTGGTATCGGGTGTGGCGGCGTTTTCCCACACCTTGATGAGTGCAGCCGACTTGCCGCAGGTGCTGGCCCGGGCATTTGCCGTGTTCGACAGTGCCCGGCCACGCCCGGTGCATATCGAAATCCCGCTCGATGTGCTGGTTGAACCGGCCGACTTCCTGCTGCCGGGCCGCCCTGTACGGGGCAGTCGGGCAGGGGCTGCACCGCAGGCCGTGGCGCAGATGGCTGAGCGACTGGCCAGTGCGCGTCGGCCGCTGATTCTGGCCGGTGGCGGGGCGTTGGCTGCGGGCGCTGCGCTGGCACGCCTGGCCGAACACCTTCAGGCCCCGGTAGCGCTGACCATCAATGCCAAAGGCTTGCTGCCTGCCAGCCACCCATTGCAGATCGGCTCGACCCAGTCGTTACCCGCCACACGGGCGCTGGTGGCCGAGGCCGACGTGGTGCTGGCGATCGGTACCGAACTGGCTGAAACCGATTATGACGTGACCTTCAAGGGAGGCTTCGAGATCCCGGGCAGGCTGCTGCGCATTGACATCGACCCGGACCAGACCGTGCGCAATTATCTGCCGGAGCTGGCGCTGGTAGCCGATGCCGAGCTGGCAGCCGAAGCGCTGCTCGGTGCCCTGCAAGCCCAGCCGCAGCCAGTGCACGAAAGCACTTGGGGCGTGGCCCGCGTGGCCGACCTGCGCAAGGTCCTGGCGGCAGACTGGGACCAGCCCACCCTGAGCCAGACGCGTTTGCTGAGCGCCATACTGGAGCGCCTGCCTGATGCGATTCTGGTGGGCGACTCGACCCAACCTGTGTACACCGGCAACCTGACACTCGACATGGAGCAGCCACGCCGCTGGTTCAACGCCTCGACCGGTTACGGCACCTTGGGTTACGCGTTGCCAGCAGCCATGGGCGCCTGGTTGGGCAGTGCCGAGCAGGCCGTCGAACGCGCTCCGGCGGTGTGCCTGATTGGTGATGGTGGTTTGCAGTTCACCCTGCCGGAACTGGCCAGTGCAGCGGAGGCACAGGTACCGCTGATCGTGCTGCTGTGGAATAACCAGGGGTACGAGGAAATCAAGAAATACATGGTCAATCGGGCGATCGAGCCGGTCGGGGTGGATATCCATACCCCGGATTTCATCGGCGTGGCGCGAGCATTGGGCGCGGCAGCAGAGAACGTGGCCGATATTGCCCAATTGCAGGCGGCGCTCGGGCAAGCGGTGGAGCGCAAGGGGCCGACCTTGATTCAGGTGGACCAGAATCAGTGGCAGGCCGCGGTGTTGGGTTGAAGCATTGCGATTGCCTGTATCGGCCTCTCGTGCCTGCAGGCAGCGCGCAATTTTCGCATCTGTGCAAAAACCTGCAGGTGCGGGTTTACCCGCGAAAGCGCCGGGGCAGGCGAGTGTCGAGCTTCAGACCGCAGTAGCCCGCAACCGAGCCACATCGCGAATTGGCGGCGCGCCGTAAAGCCGGCTGTATTCACGGCTGAATTGCGACGGGCTTTCATAACCCACCCGATAAGCCGCCACCGCCGCCTCCAGCCCGTCGTTCAACATCAGCCGCCGCGCCTCTTGCAGGCGCAGTTGCTTCTGGTACTGAAGCGGGCTCATCGAGGTCACGGCCTTGAAGCGGTGGTGCAAGGTCGAGGTGCTGAGGTTGACCTCACGGGCCAGGTCCTCGATACGCAGCGGCTGTTGGAAGTTGTTGTTGAGCCAAGTGATGGCCTGGCAAACCCGGTGGGTCTGGCTGTTGGCCAAGGCAATTTCATACAGCCGGTAACCCTGCGGCCCACGCAGCAGGCGGTAGAGAATCTCGCGGCGGAACAGCGGCGCCAGCATTGCGATGTCGCGCGGGGTGTCCAGCAGCCGCAGCAACCGCAGCAGGGCATCGAGTAACGCGGCATCAGTCCTTTCCACATACAAACCACGGCCGGAAGGTCGATTGGGTACCAGCATCGGTCCGCTCTCGGCGATCAGCTGGCTGATCTCGGCCGGGTCCAGGTCCATGCGCAGGCCCAGGCTTGGGTTCTCGGGGCTGGCATCCAGCCTCACGGCACTGAGTGGCAAGGTCACCGAAACGACCATGTAATGCAGTGGGTCGTAGGCGTACTGCTCGTCACCCAGGAACAGGCTTTTGCTGCCTTGGGCAAGGATGCACAGGGCAGGCTGCGCCAGGGTGGGTACAGAACGCACATTTTCGGTGTAACGCACCAGGTACAGGTCATCGATGGCCGATGCTGGGCCATAGGGCTCGCCCGCGTGGCGGTTGATCAGCTCGGCCAGCTCCAGGCGCTGCAGTTCCAGGGTCGGTTCGGTGGACGTGGCGGTGGTCATGATGGCTTTCCTCTGCTGACCGACGCAGCATAGGTTTGGGCAAAGACGGGCGCTAGTCGAAAGCTGCATGTCGATTGCCTGATCCTGCCGTGCTGCAGGATCAGGCAATTGACATGCAGTAATGGCCTAACGCGCCGCGCGGGTGAGCGCCTAACCTTGGCAGCCTGGCTTTTCCGTCCGCCTGCTTCAAGGAGATTGTGCAATGACCCTTAAACAACCGGTCACCCACCTTGCTTTCATCCGTGCCAGCAGCGGGCGCTCGGCAGAGCTGGGCGCGCGCCTGCGTGATCTGCTCGAGCCCTCGCTGCGTGCACCGGGATGCCTGAGTTTCACCGTGCAGCGTTCTCAGGCTGATGCTGACCTGTGGTTGCTCAGCGGAAGCTGGCAGGACCAGCAGGCGATGAGTGGCTACTTTGCTTCACCGACACTGGAGGTGTTCGGTGAGCTGGTGCAGGCTCAGGTGGTCAGCAGCCTGGACTTGCATACCTTCGACTGAGCGTGGATGAGGTAAAGTGACGCCCTTGTTCAATCACGCGGACAGCAACATGGCACGTAAGGAATTCACTCATTTCGAAGCGGTATCGGCGATGGTGCCGGTGGAAGGTGGCGGCTACCACGCGGCCATCGCAGTCAAAGCCTTGGGCATGGGCGGTGCGCCGCGTTTTCACAAGGTTCTCGACGGGCAGGTGTTCAAGGGCGCTGTGGCCGCCGACGAAGCGGCCACCGCCGAGCTGCAACGCCTGCAGGGCGTCAGCGAAGAGGGTGAGCTGGTCTGGTGATCAGGCCGGCGGCCGGGCCATCTTGAACAGGTTGCCCAGCTCGAAGTAATCCGCCGGGCCACCCCCGCGCAGGATCGGCTCGGCGGCAGCGGTATCGTAGATGCCGTTGTTCAACAGGTGCTCGGCAATGTGCACCGCCACCACTTCCCCAAGGATCAGCCAGCTGGGCACCTCTTGCTGGTCGGCGCGCTTGAGCTGGACGATCTGGCTGACCTTGCACTCGAAGGCTACCGGCGTTTCACCCACGCGCGGCACCTTGACGATGCTAGACGGTGCGGCAGTGAGGCCGCTCAATTCGAATTCGTTCACTTCGGCAGCAACCGGTGCGCAGCTCAGGTTCATTTGCTCGGCCAGTGGGCGGGTGGCCAGGTTCCAGACGAACTCACCGGTCTGCTCGATGTTGTTCAGGCTGTCTTTGCGCCCGACGCTGCAGAAACCGATGATCGGCGGGATGTAGTTGAACGCATTGAAGAAGCTGTAAGGCGCCAGATTCAGGCGGCCTTCGCGGTCCTGAGAGGAGATCCAGCCGATAGGGCGGGGACCGACGATGGCATTGAACGGGTCGTGCGGCAGGCCGTGGCCTTTGGCGGGTTCGTAGTAATACATCTGTGCTGGGCTTGTTGGCCCTACCTCCTGGTGGACAAGGTGCCTAGTGTGCCAAGCCTGAGCTCGTGTGCAAATGATCAAGCCCGGCCGAAGCCGGGCTGGGTGCTCGCAATCAGGTATCAGCTGATGCGGTGCGCGTTGGTGCGGTCGAAGCCGTCTTCAGCGAAGCGCTGGCCGCCGGTGCGGTCGAAGCCGTCTTCAGCGAAGCGCTGGCCTCCGGTGCGGTCGAAGCCGTCTTCAGCGAAGCGCTGGCCGCCGGTGCGGTCGAAGCCGTCTTCAGCGAAGCGTTGGCCACCGGTGCGGTCGAAGCCGTCTTCGGCGAAGCGTTGGCCGCCGGTGCGGTCGAAGCCGTCTTCAGCGTAGCTGGCTGACTGGGTTTGAACCGCGGCAAAGGTGTGAGCGTCGGTCCGGTCGAAGCCATCTTCGGCGAAGGCGCCAGCGGCGAAAACCGAGAGGGCCAAGGTGAGGATCAGTTTGTTTTTCATGGTCGTTGCTCCAGGGGTTTGTGAGTTGTTTGTTTCTATGGGTTTAATCCTACGCCGAATAATTTGATTAAAAAGCGCAAAAAATAGTGATTAATAATCTATTTATTCGATGTGTTTGTGCGCGTATGCCGTGCTTCAGGCCGCAAGCCTGGCTTGGGAGCGTTCGCGCGGGCGCCAACGTTCTGCCAGCCATTGCAGCTTGAAAAGGTGGAATTAATAGGGCGTTAAGAAGGAAAGGTCTGAATGAAAAAGGGGCGCTCCATGCAATGGAGCGCCCCTTTTAGTACTGCCAGGCCAGCGTTACTCAGTGGTGATTCGCGAGTGCTGCTTGGTGTCTTTCATGGTCGCGTAAACCAGCAGCGAGCAGGCGATACAGGCGGTGACATACCAGTAAAAGCCGCTCTCCATTCCAGCGCTTTTGAACCACAGGGCCACGTATTCGGCGGTGCCACCGAAGATCGACACGGTCAGGGCATACGGCAGGCCCACGCCCAGGGCGCGAATCTCGGTAGGGAACAGCTCGGCTTTGACCACGGCGTTGATCGAGGTATAGCCGCTTACGATGATCAGTGCGGCCATGATCAGGAAGAACGCACCCCACCAGGTCTGGATGGTGTGCAGGGTGCTGAGGATGGGGACGGTGAACAGGGTGCCGAGTACACCGAAAGCGATCAGGATCGGACGGCGACCGATCTTGTCGGACAGACCACCGATCACCGGCTGCAGGCACATGAACAGGAACAGCGTGGCGGCCGAGATGGTGGTCGAGTCACTGATGCTCATGCCTACGGTGTTGACCAGGTATTTCTGCATGTAGGTGGTGTAGGTGTAGAAGGCCAAGGTGCCGCCCATGGTCAGACCGACGACGGTCATCAGCTCCTTGGGGTGACGCAGCAGGGTGCGCATCAGGCTTTCCTTGGCCTTTTCCTTCTTGGTGAACGAGGCGGTTTCTTCCATACCGCGACGCAGGTACAGGGCCACCACGGCGCACAGCGCACCGATCACGAACGGCACGCGCCAGCCCCAGGCGTACAACTGCTCGGTGGTCAGGGTCTGTTGCAGGACGATCAGGACCGCCAGGGCGATGAGCTGGCCAGAGATCAGGGTCACGTACTGGAAGCTGGAGAAGAAACCACGGCGCTCCTTGCTGGCCATCTCGCTGAGGTAGGTGGCCGAGGTGCCGTATTCACCACCCACCGACAGGCCCTGCAGCAGGCGCGCGATGACCAGCAGGACAGGTGCGGCGACGCCGATGGTTTCATAACCTGGGGTCAGGGCGATGACCAGCGAGCCTGCGCACATGAGCAGTACCGACGCCATCAGCGCGGCCTTGCGGCCCTTGCGGTCGGCGTACAGGCCCATCAGCCAGCCACCGATCGGGCGCATGAGGAAGCCCACGGCGAAGATCGCAGCGGTATTGAGCAGTTGTGCGGTGGAGTCGCCGGCGGGGAAGAAGGCCTTGGCGAAGTACAGCGAGAATGCGGCGTAGACGTACCAGTCGTACCATTCGACCATGTTGCCGATGGACCCGCTGAAGATCGACTTCAGGCGGCTGGCGGTGGTTTTTTCTGCGGCAGGCGCGGTGGCCGCCCCGGCGGGCAGGGAGGTGGCGTTATCCATCAGGGATACCTTCTCGTTGTTTTTGTGGAGCGCGCCGTGGCGCAGCTTGCCAAGGCAATTGCAGAAGGTGTGCCAAATGGGGGCGGGCTGATTCATTTCAGGGCATCCAATACCCCAAAACCGGCACAGTAGTGGGGCTTGCGCTGCCCTTTGCGGGAGCGGGCTTGCCTGCGAAGGGCTGCAAAGCAGCCCGGAATCTCGAGGTGATAAGCGGTTTTTTGCCGACCAGGTGCAGGTCATAAGCGGATTTCCGCTCATTCCTGCCCAACAAAATCCTCGCGCACCAGCCCATGCCGTTGCATCTTCTCGTTAAGGGTGCGCCGCGGCAGTTGCAACGCCTCCATCACCGACTTGATCTCGCCCCCATGCTGACGCAAGGCCGCGCGCAGGCATTGCGCCTCGAATGCTTCCATCTGCTCGCCCAGCGACTGCCCGGCAGGTGCCACCTCGATGTTTGGCGAACCCAGCCCCAGCGCATGCCGCTCCGCCGCATTGGCCAGCTCACGCACGTTGCCAGGCCAGTCATGTGACAGCAGCTGCGCCAGCTGTGCAGCCGATAGCGGCGGGGCGGTGCGACCCAGCTTTTCACCTGCAGCACGGGCAAAGTGTTCGAACAGCAGCGGTATGTCCTCCCGCCGCTCGCGCAGCGGTGCCAGGCGCAATTCGGCCACGTTCAGGCGGTAGGCCAGGTCTTCGCGGAAGCGCCCGGCACGCGCCTCCTCGAGCAGGTCGGGCTTGGTCGCAGCAATGATGCGCAGGTCCACGCTGATGCTCTGGTTGGCCCCCAGGCGCTCCAGCTTCTGCTCCTGTATCACCCGCAACAGCTTGGCCTGTTGGGCCAGTGGCATGCTCTCGATTTCGTCGAGGAACACGGTGCCACCGTTGGCATATTCCAGCTTGCCGATCCGTTTACCCTGGGCGCCCGTGAAGGCGCCGCTCTCATGGCCGAACAGTTCGGCCTCGAACAACGACTCGGGGATGGCTGCGCAGTTGAGGGCTACTAAGGGCTTGGCGGCACGGGGGCCAAAGTCGTGCAGGCAGCGGGCCACCCGCTCCTTGCCACTGCCGGTTTCACCGCGAATCAGCACGTTCACCGGCAGGCCGGCCAGGTCCAGCACTTGCCGGCGCAGCTGTTGCAGGCCCTGGGACATGCCCAGTAGCGTGACTTCCAGGCGTGACTTGAGGTCGGCCTGCTCGTGGAGCCGGCGGTTCTCAAGCACCAGCTGGCGCTTTTCCAGGGCGCGGCGCAGGCTGCCCAGCAAGTCTTGCGGCGTAAAGGGTTTTTCCAGGAAGTCATAGGCCCCCATGCGCATGGCTTCTACCGCCATCGGTACATCACCGTGACCGGTCAGCAGAATCACGGGCAGGTCGGGGTCGTTCGCCTGCAGGCGTTCGAGCAATTGCAGGCCATCCATGCCCGGCATGCGCACATCGCTGATGATCACCCCAGGGAAGTGCTGCGGCAGGTGTGCCAGGCACGCTTCGGCGTGAGCGAACAACTGCACGCTGAAGCCAGACAGGCTCAGCCATTGCTCGACAGCAGTGCGGATACTGGCTTCATCATCGACGACGATCACCGAATTCAACATACAGGCTCCAGGTCACGGGGCAGGGTAAGGCTCAGGCGCGCGCCGCCAGGCAGGTTTTCGGCCCGCAGCTGGCCGCCGGCCTCGTGGACGATGCCGTAGGAAATGGCCAGGCCCAGCCCTAGCCCTTCCCCCACCGGTTTGGTGGTGAAGAACGGGTCGAAGACCTTGGCCAGGTCGGCTTCGGCAATGCCGCCACCCGAGTCGAGCACACTCAGGCGCCATAGCTCCCCGTCGGGTTCAATGCGGATCTCCAGGCGTTTGTAACGCTTGTCGAGCATGGCGTCGAGTGCATTGTGCAGGAGGTTTATCAGCACCTGCTCCAGGCGGATGGCATCGCCGCGTACCCAGGCCGGGCGTGCCAGGTACAGCGCCACTTCCACGTCTTCGTTGCGAAGGCGCGCCTCCAGCAGGTGCAAGGCCTGGTCGACCACGGTTGCCAGGTCAAGGCGTTCGCGCAGGCCCATCGGGCTGTTGCGGGCAAAGGTTTTCAGGTGGCTGGTAAGTGCTGCCATGCGCGTGAGCATCTGTTCCAGTGGCTCCAGCGCTTGCCGCGCTTCGTCATGGCGACCATGGTCAAGCAGCAGGCGCAGGGTTTCCAGTTGCATACGCTGGGTGGTCAGCGGTTGGTTGATTTCGTGGGCCATGGCTGCCGACATCTGCCCGAGAGCGGCGAGCTTGGCTGATTGCACCAGGCCTTCCTGGGCAGTGCGCAGCTCACGGGTGCGTTCTTCGACCTGGCGTTCGAGTTCTTGCCGGCTGCGCTGGCGCAGGCGTGCCAGGCGCAGGCGTTGGCTGACGAAAAGGGCGGCGAACACCAGGCTCAGCCAGACGGCGGCGGCGCCAAGCGCGGCATTACGGCCGTCGGCAGCGACCTGCGGTTTGCGCAGCAGGTGCAAGGTCCAGTTTTCGCCTTCCAGCGGCAGGCTTTCCCACAGGTACTCGGTACTACCCTCGGGGCCTTGCACGCGGCTAAGGGTGCTGTAGGGGGCAAACCGCGTCAGCACCTGATGGTGTAGCGGCACCAGCGGTTGCTTGTCGTACTGACGGGTTTCGGCCAGCTCGGCACGGTCGGCGCCACTGAGCGGCTGAAGTTCGCGGTAGCGCCAGCCATCCTGGTTTGCGATGAAAGTGATGCCGCGGGCGTCGCTGACCAACAGGATATCGTTGCCCTGTCGCCATTCGCGTTCCAGCTCGGGGAACTCCAGCTTGACCACCATGGCGCCAAGGAATCGGCCATGCTCGTCGTTCACCGCGCTGGCGAGGAAGTAGCCCGGCACGCCACTGGTCACGCCCACGGCATAGAAGCGGCCACTGCCCTGGTTGCGGGTTTGCTTGAAGTAGGGTCGGAAGCCGTAGTTGGAGCCGACGTAGCTGCTGGGCAGCCGCCAGTTGCTGGCGGCAATGGCCAGCCCGGTGCGGTCGAGCAGCTCGAGGGTGGAGGAATTGGCGGCGCCATTGATGCGTTCGAGCTTGAGGTTCAGGGCGTTCTGAACCTTTTCGTCGACCGGGCCGCGCAAGGCTGCGATCAGCTCCGGGTCCAGCGCCAGCACGGCGGGGAGGGCACGGTAGCGATCGATCAGGGTGTGCAGTGCGTTGGCGTACAGGCCCAGTTGCTGGCTGGCACGCTTGGCGTCGTCTTCCATGGCCTGGCGCTTGGCCTGGTGCATGGCCCAGCCGGCGCTGAGTGCGGTACCCAGCACGATCAGCAGGGTGATCAGCCCCAGACGCAGGGCGCGAACGGAAAAGGGCATCGGGGGGCGGATCCGGTGGTGGGATAACGGGGCCGGCCTCTTCGCGGGTTTACCCGAGAAGAGGCCGGAACAGGCGGCCTTTTTCAGTCAAAGCAATTCAAAGCTCTGCTGCTGCACCGCCTGGGAGTCCAGCCCTACCTGGACATTGAACTCCCCTGGTTCGGCAACCCGCTGCAACTGGCCATTGTAGAACTTCAGGTCGTCCTCGCTGATGCGGAAGGTCAACGTGCGGGTTTCACCCGGTTCAAGCATCAGCTTCTGGAAGTTTTTCAGCTCTTTCACTGGGCGGCTCATCGACGCCGACACATCCTGCAGGTACAGCTGCACCACCGTCTCGCCTGCAACCTTGCCGGAGTTCTTGACCGTTACCTTGGCTTCCAGCGTATCGCCGCGCTTGAGATCCTTGCTCGACAGGTTCAGGCCCGACAGCTCGAAGCTGCTGTAGCTCAAGCCATAGCCGAACGGGTAAAGCGGCCCGTTGGGTTCTTCGAAGTATTGCGAGGTGTAGTTGCCCGGCTTACCCGGCGTGAACGGCCGGCCGATGCGGGTGTGGTTGTAGTACATCGGGATCTGCCCCACCGACCGTGGGAAGGTAATGGCCAGCTTGCCGGAGGGGTTGTAGTCGCCAAACAGCACGTCGGCGATGGCATTGCCGCCTTCGGTGCCGGCGAACCAGGTTTCGAGGATGGCGTCGGCCTGCTCGCGCTCCCAGCTGATCGACAGCGGCCGGCCGTTCATCAACACCAGCACCAGCGGTTTGCCGGTGGCCTTGAGCGCCTTGATCAGCTCGCGCTGGCTGGCAGGGATCTCCAGGGTGGTGCGGCTCGACGACTCGTGGGACATGCCACGGGACTCGCCGACCACTGCGACCACGACGTCGGATTGCTTCGCCGCCTTGACTGCTTCATCGATCAGCACGGCAGGCGGGCGTGGGTCGTCGACGATTTCCGGGGCATCGAAGTTGAGGAAGTTCAGGTAATCGAAGATCGCCTTGTCGCCCGTGACGTTGGAGCCTTTGGCGTAGACCAGCTTGGCCTTGCCCTCCACGGCGCGGCGCAAGCCTTCGCGCACGGTCACCGAGTGAACGGGCTTACCGTCGGCGGCCCAACTGCCCATCATGTCGATCGGGGCATCGGCCAATGGGCCGACCAAGGCAATGGTGCCGGTCTTTTTCAGCGGCAGGGTCTGGTTGCGGTTTTCCAGCAGCACCAGGCTGCGGCGTGCCACGTCACGCGCAGCTTCGCGGTGCAGGCGGTCGTTGCCGTAGTAGTCCTTCAGGTCGGTTTCGGCCTTGCCGATGCGCACGTACGGGTCTTTGAACAGGCCCATGTCGTACTTGGCACCCAGCACTTCACGCACCGCCTGGTCCAGCTCGCGCTGGGTCACCTCACCGGACTTCAGCAGGCCCGGTAGCTCTTCGCCGTACAGGGTATCGTTCATGCTCATGTCGATGCCGGCCTTGATCGCCAGCTTGGCGGCTTCACGGCCATCACGGGCGACGCCGTGGCGAATCAGCTCCTGGATGGCACCGTGGTCGCTGATGGTCACGCCCTTGAAGCCCCACTCCTTGCGCAGCAGGTCGTTCATCAGCCAGGTGTTGGAGGTGGCCGGTACGCCGTTGATCGAGTTCAGCGCCACCATCACGCCACCGGCACCCGCATCGAGCGCGGCGCGATAGGGTGGCAGGTAGTCGTTGTACATTTTCGGCAGGCTCATATCGACCGTGTTGTAGTCGCGCCCGCCTTCCACGGCGCCATACAAGGCGAAATGTTTGACGATGGCCATGATGCTGTCGGGGTTGGCCGGGCTGCTGCCCTGGAACGAGCGCACCATTACCTGGCCGATTCTCGAGGTCAGGTAGGTGTCTTCGCCGAAACCTTCACTGGTGCGGCCCCAGCGCGGGTCACGGGCGATATCCACCATTGGCGCGAACGTCATGTCCAGGGCGTCGGCCGAGGCTTCGATCGCGGCGGTGCGGCCGACCTTGGCGACGGCCTCCATGTCCCAGGTAGCGGCCATGCCCAGGCCGATCGGGAAGATGGTGCGCTCGCCGTGGACGGTGTCGTAGGCGAAGAACATCGGGATCTTCAGGCGGCTGCGCATTGCCGCGTCCTGCATCGGCCGGTTTTCGGGGGCCGTGCGGGAGTTGAAGGTGCCACCGATACGGCCGGCGGCGATTTCCTCGCGGATCTTGTCGCGGGGCATTTCCGGGCCGATGCTGATCAGGCGCAACTGGCCGATTTTCTCGGCTTCGGTCATCTGGCTGATCAGATGCTCGATGAATGCCTGCTTGTCCTGCAGGGGCGGGGCGGTGGGGGCGGCGACGGCCGCCTG